>PKXH01000032.1 GCA_003133405.1 Acidimicrobiaceae bacterium
GAAGCGGGGGTACCGCTTCCACCGTTCGCCTCGAAGTTCACCGTAATTACGGGAACCGGAGTCCACTGGGCGTAAAGCGTCATGGACTGTCCCGGGGAGTACATCGCACCTGCCGATCCAATCAGTGTGCCACCAGAGGTCTCGTTGTACCAACCGTCGAATATGAAGTTGGCGTTCGTCGGTGTTGGTAGTAAGAGCGCAGCGCTGCCGTAGACGTAGATTGAAGAGTTCGGATTGACAGACCCTCCGTCGGGCTCAAAGTTGACGACATATTGATTTGGCGTCCACTGCGCGTAGAAGATCTGATCAGCGTTGAGAATAAAGGTCGCGCCCTCGCCGTAAGAGGAGCCTGAGCCGTTGGCGGCGGTATTCCAATCAACGAAGGTGTAGCCCGGATTGGAGAATCCACCACTTGAAGGGAGCGAAACAGAAGTACCGACTGGGTCGCTCATTGACGAGTCCGAACCAGCCCCCCCATTGCTCGCGAAAGTGACGGTCATCCTCGGAATAGTTGTCCATTGAGCGTAGAGATGAATGTCAGATGCAAATGAATAGATCTGCCCATTGCTATAAGAAACACCGCTTCCGTTCGCATTTGTATTCCACCCGGTGAGCGAATTCCCTGGATCTGAGAACGGAGTATCCAGATTCGCGAACAATGTCAGGTTTTGTGCCGCGGTACTAATTTGAAAGGTACTCACGGCATCAGAGGCACTGTCGTTTTCGTAAAAGGTCACAGTATGGTTGAAAGGAATTAATAACCATTGAGCATAAAGATCAAAATCAGCAGAGAAGGAGTAGCTTTGCCCGTTGCTGAAACTTGTTCCACTTCCGTCCGCCTTTGTATTCCAACCGGTGAAAGTCTGTCCAGAATCTGAAAACGGTACATTCAGATTCGAAAACAAAGTCAAATCTTGTGCCGCGGAACCAAGTTGATACGTACTCACTGGATCAGAAACGCCGTCGTTTTCGTAGAATGTCACCGTGTAATTGGTTGGTGGACTGGCGAAGGCAGGTACTCCAAGCGAAAGCGTAAAAAGACAGATGATGACCGGGGTGAGTGTTCGAAAGACCCTATTCACATTTGAATGAAATTGAATGCTCATGTTTGCGAAACCAGATGCGGCGAGAGTTGGACTTGATGAATGCACTGAATCATTGGTGTCTCCGATTCGAGTAACCGTGCGCATGGGCCTCAGGCGCGCGAACAGCCGCATCAACTCTGAGGGGGCTGTTCGAACCACGAAGTTGAAAGCGAAAAAACCTCGCGCCGCTGCGTCATACTCACAACGTGTCGTCGCTTAGTGAACGATGAGCAATATTCCGCTCAATTCCACAAGCAGTGTAGGGTCAGCCCTCGTAGTTCACGATGACTATTTTTGTGTGCGACGTTGTCGAGCCACTTCGAAGGCTGCCACGGACACCGCGACACCCGCGTTCAACGAGCTGATGCGACCCAACTGCGGTATCGACACAACGGTCGCGCACCGCTTACGAGTTAACGAAGAAAGCCCCTTCTCTTCGCCACCCACCACTAGTGCAACGGGACTAGAACCGAGATCGACGTCGTAGAGCGAATCGTTGGCGTCTTCGGCCAATCCCACGGTGAGCACACCCGCTCGATTGAGTTGGTCGATCGCGGTGGGCACGCCCCCGACGTCACAGAACGTCAAGTACTCAATCGCACCAGCCGCGGTCTTGGTCACGCTGGGCGAGATTCGAGCCGAGCGGTGCCGCGGCACGATCACGCCACTCACCCCGGCGCCGTCGGCGCTGCGCAACATGGCCCCAAGGTTGCGAGGGTCGGTGACCCCGTCACAGACCAACAGAAACGGTCGCTTCACGCTCAGGAGTTCGTCGAGTGACACCGTAGGGAGCGCCCCCGCAAAGGCCATCACTCCCTGGTGACCCTCGGTCTTGGCCTCTCGATCGAGCCGGGCCATCGAGATCATGTGCACGGGAACCCGTTGGCGCTGCGCCTCAAATTCAATGGCGTCGAGAACGTCCGAGGCGTCTTGGGCCTCGGCGATAAGGATCCTTTGCACCGTGCGCCGCTTGGCCCGCAAGAGCTCGAGCACCGCGTGGCGCCCTTCGACTTGGTCGCCACCGAGCCCTTCGCGACTACGCGACGTTCGACGGGGCCCATTTCGCGGCGCGCCACCGGTGTCCATGCGAGACGCGCGATTCGGGACGCCGCGGCGCGGCGCGGCGCGAGGGCTCACGCCTGATCCTCTAACAGCACAACCGCACTGGCCGCGATTCCCTCGGCGCGGCCCAACGCGCCCAGTCCCTCCGCCGTCGTCGCCTTCACCGACACGGTGGCCCCCACGACCGCGGAGAGTTCGTGCGACATGGCCGGCATATAGGGGGCCAGCGTTGGGCGTTCGGCGATGATCGTGACGTCGCCCGACACCACGCGATATCCCTCCGCGTGCACCAGCGCCACGGTCGCTTCCAGGAGTCGACGGGACGACGCGTCGCGAAACGCGGGGTCGCTGTCGGGAAAGTATCGACCGAGGTCGCCCAGGTTGGCCGCGCCCAGCAACGCGTCACAGAGCGCGTGCGTCGCGACGTCGGCGTCGGAGTGGCCGTCGAGGCCGGGCGCGTCGGGCACGTGCACCAGTCCGAGCCACAGGGCCCGATCGCTCGCGCCACTCACTCGATGCACGTCGATGCCTTGGCCGATTCTCACGGGCGACCCCTCTCCACGATGCCGAGAACATCAATATCACGTAGGTGGGTGATTTTGACGTTGTCCACCTCGCCGTCGACCACGACGACCCGCGCACCGATCGCTTCGACCAGCGCGGCGTCGTCGCTCGCGTCGCCGTGGTCCTCGTGGGCGCGCGCGAGTACGTCGCGGCGAAAGGCCTGGGGAGTTTGCACGGCGACCAACTCGTGGCGCGCGAGTGTCGACATGACGAGCGTCTCGTCGCCCCTAGTGGTGACGCGCTTGATGGTGTCGGTGGGCGTGAGGCCCGGAATCGCCGCGTCGGCGCCGGCGCGCACGGCGTCGACCACCGAGTGAAAGAGGGCCGCACTGGCCAGGGGCCGAGCCGCGTCGTGCACCACCACGATCTCGGCGTCGCCACAGTGCGCCAGGCCCGCGCGTACCGAGGCCGCGCGCGAGGCACCGCCCGTGACGATGAGGTCCGCCCCCTCCCCATTGCCCTCGTAGTGCTCGGGCACCACCAGGACGACGTAACCGGCGACCGAACGGGCCGTTCGCACGCTGCGCGCGGCCACGGTCTCGCCGTCGAAGAGGGAGAACTGCTTGGCCCCACCGAAGCGACGGCCGTGGCCTGCGGCCACGACGACGGCCGCGATAGACATGCCTAGGGAAGGACCGAGGCGAGCTTCTCTTCGGCCGCTTCCGTGTCCACGTTGAGAGCGAACGTCAGCTCCGAGACGAGGATCTGGCGGGCGCGCGTGAGCATGCGCTTCTCGCCGGCGCTGAGTCCCTTGTCCTTGTCACGAATCGAGAGGTTGCGGACCACTTCGGCCACCTGGTAGATGTCGCCAGAACGGAGCTTCTCCGAGTGGTTCTTGAAGCGCCGCGACCAGTTGGTCGGCATGCGCGCTTCCTTCTTTCTCAGCACGGCGAAGACCTCTTCGACCTCTTCGTCGTTGATGACATCGCGCAGGCCCACCGACTCCGCGTTGGCCACGGGCACCATCAAAACGAGGTCGGTGTAGGCGACTTTCAGCTTGAGGTAGTCCTGCTTCACGTCAAAGGCGGTCATCTTCTCGATCTTCTCCACCGTGCAGGCGCCGTGGTGAGGGTAGACGAGACGGTCGCCCTTTTTGTACTTGCGCGCGGTCATGACTTGAGACTCTCCTCAAAAGGGGAAACGCCAACGAAACGGGCGTTTGTGGGATTTACTATTTTACCAGACTTTGGTCACGCCGTGACCGGAACCTCGCGGCGTCGCGCGCAACGAGACTCGCCATACTCACTCGAGGCGAGCGTGATCTTGAGGTCTAGGCGTTGGGCGTGGAGTCTTCGAAGTCCACCGAAGGGGGAAGCCCCTCGACACCCTCGAAAGTGAGGAAGATTCCGTCGTCGCCCTCGTCCGCGTCCACCACAATCGTCTGACCGGCGCGGAACTCCTTGAAGAGGATCTTCTCGCTCAAGGGGTCTTCGACGTACTGCTGGATCGCGCGGCGTAGGGGCCGGGCGCCCAACTCGGGGTCGTAGCCCTTGTCAGCCAAGTACTCCTGCGCCTTGGCCGAGAGTTCGAGGCCGAGGCCCTGCGCGCCCAACTGGTCGCGCAGTCGCGTGATCATCAGATCGGCCACCGAGATCACTTCGACGCGGGTGAGCTCGTGGAAGACGATCGTGTCGTCGATACGGTTCAAGAACTCGGGGCGAAAGTGCGCCTTCAGGGCCGTGTTGACCTTCTCCTTCATGCGCTCGTGGGTGATCGAGTCCGACCCCTTACCAAAGCCGATGGCGGCCTTGCGCAGGTCCGAGGTCCCGAGGTTCGAGGTCATGATCAAAATCGTGTTCTTAAAGTCGACCGCGCGGCCCTGGGCGTCGGTGAGGCGGCCGTCTTCGAGGATCTGCAACAAGATGTTAAAGACGTCGGGGTGGGCTTTTTCCACTTCGTCGAACAAGACCACCGAGAAGGGCTTGCGGCGGACGGCTTCGGTGAGCTGGCCCCCTTCGTCGTAGCCCACGTAACCCGGGGGAGAACCCACGAGACGTGAAACCGAGTGCTTTTCCATGTACTCGGACATGTCGAGTTGGATCAACGCGTCGGCGTCGTCGAAGAGAAACTCCGCCAGGGTCTTGGCGAGTTCGGTCTTGCCGACCCCGGTCGGTCCTAAGAAGATGAACGAGCCACCGGGACGCTTGGGGTCCTTGAGACCCGCGCGCGTTCGGCGAATGGCGCGGCTGAGCGAGTTGACGGCCTCTTCTTGGCCGACCACGCGCTTGTGGAGTTCGTCCTCCATGCGCAACAACTTCGTCGTCTCCTCTTCGGTCAGGCGATAGACCGGGATGCCGGTCCACACCGCCAACACTTCAGCGATGGTCTCTTCATCCACGAGGTCGAAGCTCTCGCCCCCGGCCGCGATGACCACGGCGTCCAACGCGTCTCGCTGGGCGATGAGTTCGCGCTCTTGCTCCTCGAGCGCCTTGGCCTGTTCGATCGCGCCGCTGTCCATGGCCGACTCTTTGTCGCTGCGCAGACGCGCGATGTCCACGTCGAACTTCTTCGCCGCGGGCGGGGTGCTCATGCGGCGAATACGCAGTCGACTGCCGGCCTCGTCGATGAGGTCGATGGCCTTGTCGGGCAAGAACCGGTCCGAGATGTACCGGTCCGACATGTTGGCCGCCGCGATTAGCGCCTGGTCGGTGATCTTGACCGAGTGGAACTCTTCGTAGACCTCGCGCAGTCCCTTCAAGATCTCGATGGTCATCGCCACCGAGGGCTGTTCCACCTTGACGGGCTGAAAGCGACGCTCGAGTGCGGCGTCCTTTTCGATGTGTTTGCGGTACTCGTCGATCGTGGTCGCCCCGACGGTCTGGAGTTCGCCGCGGGCCAACATCGGCTTGAGGATCGAGGCCGCGTCGATCGCGCCTTCAGCGGCGCCGGCGCCCACCAACGTGTGAATCTCGTCGATGAACAGGATAATGTCCCCGCGCGTGCGGATCTCCTTTAAGACCTTCTTCAATCGCTCCTCAAAGTCGCCGCGGTACCGAGATCCGGCAACCAGCGCCCCGAGGTCCAACGTGTAGAGCTGCTTGTCGGCCAAGGTGAGGGGGACTTGATTCGCGACGATGCGCTGGGCCAGTCCCTCGACGATGGCCGTCTTGCCGACGCCGGGCTCGCCGATGAGCACCGGGTTGTTCTTGGTGCGACGTGACAGGATCTGCATCACGCGCTCGACTTCCTTTTCACGTCCCACGAGCGGGTCGAGCTTGCCCTCACGGGCAAACTGGGTCAGGTTTCGACCGAACTGATCGAGCACGGCCGACCCGCCAGCCCCCTCGGGGTCGATCTTCGATGAACCGCTGCCACTGGTGACACCGGCCTCTTTGCCGGCTTGACCCGACATCATCTGGATGACCTGAGTGCGCACGCGCGCCATGTCGGCGCCGAGGTCGTTCAAGACCTGCGCGGCAACGCCCTCGCCCTCGCGGACGAGGCCGAGCAACATGTGTTCGGTGCCGATGTAGGAGTGCCCGAGTTGGAGGGCTTCGCGTAGCGAGAGTTCGAGGACCTTTTTCGCGCGCGGCGTGAAGGGAGGGGAGCCGGGCGAAGGGTTGGTGTTGGCCCCGATAGCCTCTTCCACCTTCTCGCGCACCACGTCAAAGGTGACCCCCAGGGCGTCGAGGGCCTTGGCCGCAACGCCCTCGCCCTCACGAATCAGACCGAGCAGGATGTGCTCGGTGCCGATGAAGGCGTGGTTCAGGTCACGCGCCTCTTCTTGAGCCAGCACGAGAACTCGCCGGGCACGGTCGGTAAAACGTTCAAACAATGGTCGTCCTTTTGTTCATTTGAGTAAAAGTGTAATAGCCAATGATGGCCAATAGACCGACGCCCCCGGACCACCGATAACGCTCCTCTAAGGTAGTGGGGTGAATCCCCACGAACGACTTGGGCTTAGTTCGGTAGAGGACGATCTCGTTCGACTCGAGGTGCTGCTCGGTGAATCGGTGATCTTTGGTGACGCCTTCCTCGATTCGGTCACCTCCCACCTCATTCAGGCGGGCGGCAAACGACTTCGCCCCCTGCTCGCGGTGGCTTCGGCCACCTGCGGCGAGCGCCCGGCGACGCGCGAGGACCTGCTCGGCGGGGTGTCGCTGGAACTAATGCACCTGGCCTCGCTCTACCACGACGACGTCATGGACGAGGCCGAGATCCGGCGCAACGTCGAGAGCGTGAACGCCCGCTACGGCAACCTCATCGCCATCGTCGCCGGGGACTACCTGATGGCGAGGTCGGCCGGCATCGCCGCGGACCTCGGCGCCGACGCGGCGAGTCTCATGGCGGCCACCCTGGCGCGTCTGACCCGCGGTCAGGTCGCCGAAGTCCGTACCGCGTTCTCGCTCGAGCGCAGCGAAGCCGACTACTTCGAAGCCATCGACGGCAAGACCGCCGCGCTCATGTCCTCGAGTTGTCGGATGGGGGCCATGACCGCCAAGCTCTCCCCGACGGTCACCGAGGCCCTGGCCGAGTTTGGTCGATGCTTTGGCACGGTCTATCAGTTGCGCGACGACATCTTGGATCTCACCGCGACCGAGAACCAGCTCGGCAAGCCCGCGGGGCAAGACCTGGCCGAGGGGATCTACAACCTGCCGACGCTCTACGCCCTCAGCGATCGCGGCGTGGGTGACGAACTTCGCGAGCTGCTCGGCACGCCCTTGGTGGACGACGATCGCGAGCGCGCGCGAAAGCTCGTCGTGGCCACCGACGGCATCGATCGAACGATCGCCGCGGCCCAGCGTTTCCTGCGCCAAGCCCACGAAGCCCTCGTGGTGGTGCCGAGCACTGGGCTGCGGGTCGGCTTTGGCTCGCTGATCGACTCGCTACTCGAAGAGATGCCCGGCTACTAGTCGCGCAGGGGTTTCAAAGTAGGAAACGCGATGACCTCGCGGATGTTCGCCTCATCGGCGATCAACATGGCCAGACGGTCGATCCCCACGCCCAGTCCGGCGGTGGGGGGCAGACCCCACTCAAGCGACTTGATGTAGTCCTCATCGATCAGCATCGCCTCGTCGTCGCCCGCGGCCACGAGGCGCGCCTGATCCTCGAAGCGCGCCCGCTGTTCGACCGGATCGTTCAGTTCACTAAAGCCGTTCGAAATCTCTCGCGTGGCGGCGTAGGACTCGAAGCGTTCGGTGACCTCAGGGTCGAGCTGGTGCCGCCGCGACAAGGGCGAGACCTCCACGGGATACTCCGTGACGAAGATCGCGTCCCACAGTGACGGCTCACAGGTGACCTCAAAGAGTTCGGCGAGACAACGGCCCGGTCCCCACGATTCGTGCACGTGGACGTTCAGCGCTTGGAGTCGCTCGACCAGACGCGGACGGGGGGTGTGCACCGACAGATCCTCCCCGAGCGCCTCACTCGTGAGTTCGGCCATCGTGCGCCGCGCCCAGGGCGCCGTGAGCGAGAGTTGACGGCCCTGGTACTCAATCTCGGTGGTGCCGAGCACGTCTTGGGCCACGCCGGCCACGAGCTCTTCGGTGAAGGACATCATGTCCTCGTAGTTCCAATACGCGGCGTAGAGCTCGAGTATCGTGAACTCGGGGTTGTGCCGAGGGCTGACCCCTTCGTTGCGAAAGACTCTCCCGAGTTCGAAGACGCGCTCAAAACCGCCGACCACCAGACGCTTCAGCCACAGTTCGGGCGCGATTCGCAGATAGAAGTCACTGTCGTACGCGTTGTGGTGCGTGACGAAGGGACGCGCCACCGCCCCGGTGGGGATGGGATTGAGCATCGGCGTCTCGACTTCGATGAAGCCGGCCGCCCAACAACGCTCGCGCAGCGAGCGCAGCATCTGGCTCCGTCGCTGCAAGGAACGCCGCGTGGTCTCATTCGCCCAGAGGTCGGCCTCGCGATGGCGATAGCGCAGATCGAAGTCGGCGATGCCCGCCCACTTGTCGCCAAAGTTGTGCAGCGCCGCCGCCAGGCGCTCCCACGTAGCCACCTTCACTGATAACTCGCCGCGCTTGGTGCGCACGACCTCGCCCGCGGCCCCAACCCAGTCGCCCAGGTGCAGTTTGGCGAACTCCTCGAAGTTCTCGGCCACCCCGTCGAGGACGAAGAGTTGTATCTCACCACTCGAGTCGCGCATCGTGGCAAAGACCAGTTTGCCTTGGCGGCGCAGCAAGATGAGCCGACCGGCCACGCGCACGCTCTGACCGGACTCTTCCCCGTCGCCCAGGAATGAGTACGCGTCCTGTAGGGCGCCGGCGTAGGCGTCGTGGGCGAACTGGTAGGGCGAGGTCACGTGGTCTCTCTCAAATGATTCCGTTCATGCACGATACGCAATCCATGAAGGGTCAACCACGGCTCGATGATGTCGACGTGTTTGGTGTTCGGTGCGATCAGCCCCGCGAGCCCGCCCGTGCCGATCACGGTGGCTTCGCCCAGCTCCTCGAGAATCCGCTCCACGACCCCGTCGACCTGGGCCGCGAAACCGTAGAGCACGCCGCTTTGGATGGACTCGACGGTCGAACGTCCGATCACCGAACGCGGACGAACGAGCTCGACCGAACGAAGGGCCGAGGCGTGAGAGTAGAGCGCCTCGAGCGAGATCGCCACTCCCGGCGCGATCGCCCCGCCCAGGTACTCACCCTTGGCGCTGATGACGTCAAAGACGGTCGCGGTGCCCATGTCGACGATCACCGACGCACCGGGGTAAAGGTCGTAGGCGCCCACCGCGTCGGCGATGCGGTCCGCGCCCACTTCGCGCGGATTGTCGTACAAGATGGGCATGCCCGATTTCGTACCGGGTCCGATCACCGTGAGGTCGAGTTCGGAGAACCAGCGCTTGGCCATGCGCCGCAGTTGCGTCGTTACTGAGGGCGCAGACGAACAGATCGCCATCGCCGTCACGGCGGTTCGAAGATCAAGCCCTTCGAGATCGAGGAGTTGGGTGAGCACCATCGCGTGTTCGTCGGGCGTTCGATCGACGATGGTCGAGATGCGCCAGTGAAACGCCAGCCCGTGCTCGCCACTCGCTCTCGCGAAGCCCATCGCGTCGGGCGCGTCGAAACCCGCGTTGCCAAAAAGTCCAATGAGGGTCTCGGTATTGCCCACGTCGATCGCTAAGAGCATGAGTTACCTCCCTACTATTCTCACCGGACCGTTGTCGAGGAGTCGAACACCCTCGACGAACCCGGCCACCAACGCTCGACGCTCTCCCGTTTCGTCGTCACGTGAGGGTACCAAGGTCGTCGGATCGACGACGTCGGCGTAGGCGAGTTCCACCCCCGCCTCCCGCAACGTCGCGGTCAGGCGGGCGCGCTGAGCGCTGGCGCAATCGGCGTGGCCGGCGACGCACGCCAACGCCTCAGACAGCGCCAGTGCCTGGCGTCGCCCGTCCTTCGAAATTCGCGCGTTGCGACTCGAAAAGGCCAGACCGTCGTGATCGCGCACAATCGGACAACCCACCACCTCAACGTCAAAGGCGAGGTCACGAACCATCTGGCGTACGACGGCGAGCTGTTGGAAGTCCTTCTCACCGAAGTAGGCCCTGGCGGGACCGGTAATCGCGAAGAGCTTCGCAACCACACTGGCCACGCCGTCGAAATGTCCCGGGCGACCGGCTCCTTCGTAGAGGTCGCTCAACCCACCCACCGACACCGTCGTGGGCGTCGGCGCCGGGTACGCCGGCCACATCGCGTCGAGCGTCGGTTCGATCAGACAGTCGACGCCGCTGTCGAGTGCGAGGGAGCGATCGAGTTCCGGGGTCCGCGGGTATCGCTCGAGATCCCCTGCGTCGTTGAACTGGCGGGGGTTCACAAACAACGTCGCCACGACGACGTCGCCGCGGTCCTTGGCGGCGCGAAAGAGCGCCGCGTGGCCCTGGTGCAGGGCGCCCATCGTGGGCACGAGGCCGACGGTGCGTCCCTTCGCGCGCACGCCGTTGGCGTACGAGCGCCACTCCGCGATGTCGCTGAGCCGGAGCACCTCAGGCGTAGGACGCGAGCCGGCGCTGTTCAGCGAGCTCGAAGGCGGCGTTGGCCATCGCCACGTACGTCGAACGCTGCGACTCGGGAATCGCCGCCAAGTGCGCGTCGATGGTGGCCATGTCGGCGCGCGACGCCGGACCCGTCAAGGCGCCGCCGACGCCGAGTAGCTCGACGTCGGCCAGGGCCTGTTGGGAAAGGGCCAGAAAGTCCTCGAGCGAAAGTCCGGCCGACTCGGCGAGCACCTGGACGTGACCCATCAACGCCACGAGGTGATTGGCCGCGACACTGGCCGTCGCGTGGTACGCCACGCGCTGATCGTCGCTAAGGCGAATGGCTCGCCCGCTCAACGACGCCACGACGGCATCGATCAGTTCGTCGCCCGACACGCTGTAGAGCGCGCCACGGAGCCGCTTCGCGCCAATCTCGGCGTTGGGTAACGCTGCGAGGGGGTGCATCAGCCCGACGCGTTGATGCGCGCCCAATTCACCCAGTCCTCTCGAGCCGGCCACGTGCGCGACCACGTAGTCGTCACTGGGCGCGATCGCCTCGGACATCGAGCGAATCGCGTCGTCGGGAACGCTCAGCAAAACCAGTTCGGGCCGACCGAGATTATTCAGCTCCTCGTGGTGGATGAGACGAACCTGGTGACCAACGTGGCCCAAGGCGATGGCGAAGGACGATCCGGCCCTGCCGGCGCCCACGACGGTGATGTTCATGATGGCTCCATTTCCGTTCCAGCCCCGAGGGTGCCGTTCGGTACTAGCGCAATGATTCGAGTGTACCGAGTTCCACGACGCGTCCGGCGCCAGCGGCCAGTTGCTCGTCGCTCACCAACGCGGGCGCCAACTCGCGCAACGGCGCGAGGACAAAGGCCCGCTCGTAGAGGCGCGGATGGGGCAGCAGTATCTCGGGGTCATCGCTGGTCTCCTCGCCCACCAGCAAGACGTCCACGTCGAGGGTGCGCGGCCCCCAGCGAACGCCTCGCGTGCGCCCCGCCGCTCGTTCCGCGTGCCGTGCCCGTTCGAGCAGGGTCCGGGCCGACGCGTCGGTCTCGAGTTCCACGACCATGTTCCAAAAGTCGTCTTGGACGACGCCGCCGACCGGCTCGGTTTCGTAGACCTTGGAGAGGCGGACGGGGTCTCCTTGAGCGAGGAGAGGTATCGCCCCGGCCAGATGGGCGCGGCGGTCGCCGACGTTCGAACCCAGAGAGAGATACGCCCGACGCACTAGGGGCGCGGCACCGTACAGCGAACGCCCACCGAGGCGACGTCCTCTTCAACGGGCGGCTCCAGCTTTCGCACCGCCACCGTCACCGACGTGATGGCGCCATCGAGGGCCAGAATTTCATGCGCCACGCGTGACGCCAGCGTCTCTAGGAGGACAAAGCCACCCTCGACGGCCGTTCGCGTCACGAGAGTTAGCACGGTGGCGTAGTTCGTCGTGGCGTGGAGATCGTCGTTCACGACCGCCTCTTGAAAGGGACGAGCAATATCGATGTCAAAAGCCAGCGGTTGATCGTGGATTCGCTCTTGGTCTAAGACTCCCACCACCGCGCGACAGCGCAGATCGCGAAGCTCAATGACGTCATTCACTCGGCTCCTCGGGCAGATCGAAGAGCACCGATCGTCCGTCCGGGCCGATCGAGCGCTTAAAGAGCCGTTCCACCAGGGCGATGGACGCGGGGATGGTCGCGACCTTTTGCGACCAGACCAGGTAACCCGCGACCACACCCAACAGCCGGTCCGACACCTCGTCGCTGTGCAAGAGCACCGTCGTGTTCGAAGACATGCAGTTCGCAATGTCGAGATAACACGCCTCGAGCACCTCACGCTGTTGGGGACCTCCGCGCAGCGCGTAGTGGCTCGCCGTCAGACCGTGTTCGAAGTACGAGCTCATGTTCTGCATGACCGGCAGGATCGAGATCACTCGCCCGAAGCCTTGGTGCTTGAGCCACAGGAGTTCCTCGTCGCGACGCACCTGACGGTGAACCGTCGTCGAACCGCCCGGTCTTTCCGATACGGCGAGAATCCCCTTGTAGACCCAAGTGAATCCCCTCGGCTCGATGCCCGCGGCCCACCGGCCCCTCACGACGACACCGCTCCCACGGGTCGAGTCAGTAGTTCGCGTAACTGAACAGCCTCTCGAACGTCGTGCACACGCACCATACTGACACCTTGGACCATGACCCACGCCTCGCTCGCGAGCGAACCCTCGAGTCGCTGATTGACACCGAGGGTATTTCGGCCGAGCTGTTCGAGGAAGCGCTTACGACTCGCGCCAATCAGCACGCCGGCTTGATACTCGCGCGCGAGCTCAACGAAGTAGTCACAGTGGGCGAGCAACGCCAGGTTGTGCGCCACGGTCTTGCCGAACCCGATGCCGGGATCGAGCCAGAGCTGAACCACACCCACCTGGCGAGCCCGCTCGGCGACGCGGCGAAGAAAGTCACCGACCTCGACCACGACGTCCTCATACGTGGGCCGGTCCTGCATGGTGGCCGCGTCGCCCTGACGATGCAGGGCCACGTAGCCCACGCCCAGCTCGCCGGCGACGTCCACCAGTGTCGACGAGACATCATTGATCACGCTCGCGCCCGCGGCGACCGCGGCGCGCGCCACAGACTCCTTTTGGGTGTCGATGGAGACGGGGCCATCGAGCGCGAGTTCGCGAACGACCGGCACGACGCGCGCCATCTCTTCGCGCTCGGGCACCGACGTGGCGCGCGGGCGCGTCGACTCGCCGCCCACGTCCACCACGTCAGCGCCCGCGAGAAAGTGGGCGTGGCCGCGCGCGATCGCCTCATCCGCAGCGACGGTGCGTGAGGCGGCGAAGAACGAATCGGGCGTCACGTTCACAACGCCCATGACGGCAGGACTTAGGGCCACGCTGATCTTCGTTGGTGGATGTACTGCAGCGCTTCGGCGCGGTACGCCGCATCGTTTCGAAAGACGCCCCGAACGGCCGACGTGACGGTGGTCATGCCGTCCTTCTTGACCCCACGCATCGACATGCAGAAGTGCTCGGCCTCGATCACGACAATGGAGCCGCGGGGCTTAAGTTCGCGTTCCATGGCCTCGACCAACTGGGTGGTCATCCGCTCTTGGACTTGGAGACGGCGCGCGTAACCCTCGACCAACCTCGCTAACTTCGAAAGTCCCGCGATGCGTCCATCGGCCGAGGGCAGGTAGGCCACGTGCGCGTGACCCACAAAGGGGACGAGGTGGTGCTCGCATAACGAGGTAAAGGGAATGTCGCGCACCATCACCATCTCGTCGTGACCCACCTCGAAGGTCACGCGAAGATGTTCGCCCGGATCACTCTCAATGCCGTCGAAGAGCTCGACGTACATATCGGCGACGCGGCGAGGCGTTTCGAGCAGTCCCTCACGTGAGGGGTCTTCGCCGATCGCTTCGAGCAACTCGCGAATGACACGCTGCACCCGCGCGTGATCGACCATCGTCAGACTTCGCCGGTGTAGGTGTAGATCGCGTCGAGGTTGCGGTAGCGCTCATTGACGTCCAGTCCGTAGCCCACCACAAAGTGCGAGGGGATCACGAAACCGACATACTTCAATGACTGCTCGACGCGCTGTTCACCCTCTTTCACCAGCAACGCGCAGACTTCGAGGCTGGCGGGACTGCGCGCGCCAAGGTATTGGCGCAAGTAATTGAGTGTCAGACCCGAGTCGACGACGTCTTCGACGACTAACACGTCGCGATTGAGCAGGTCAACGTCGAGGTCTTTCACGATGCGGACCACGCCACTGGTCTTGGTGGCCGCCCCGTACGACGAGACCGCCATAAAATCGACCTCGACCGGCAGTTCTATCGCGCGCATCAGGTCGGACATGAAGTTGATCGCGCCCTTTAGTACGCCCACCAGCAACGGCGGATTGGCCGCGTAGTCCTTGGTAATCTGATGTCCCAGTTCGCACACACGATCGTGCACTTCCTTCGCCGAGACGACGACCTCGCCAAGGTCCTGCTGGGCCCACTTGGCCGTGAAGTCGTGCGGGGCGTGCCTATCCATGTTTGGTCAGCGTAGTGGAGCCCTCCTCGAGGCTGAGGCGCTGACCTCGACGAGCCAATCGTCGGCCCCCGCTCAGTTCCGTAGCCACCGCCTCACCCAGAACAACGCGCATCGCGCGATCGACTTCCGCGGCGCTCGGCGGATGTCGTTCGCTCTGCTCGTCAATCGAGTGGAGTTTGACGCGTAGCCACCTCTTCAGGCGCGCGCGGGGCCAACGGCACATCTCCCGACAGTCGACGTCACCGACGTCGCGCGCCGCGTCGTCGACACCCATGAGATCGAGCCACGCCCGGTCTTCGAACAAGACGTCGGCCTGGCGCGCGAGGAGCGGCACGACGTCGCGCCCAGCGACGTCGTTCATCAAGGGGATGAGTTCGTGACGCACCCGGTTTCGTCGGTATTTCGGGTCGTCATTGGTCTCGTCGTGCACCGGACTAAGGCCTTCCCCGCGAACGTAGTCGTGAAGTTCCTGACGGCGAAGTGCCCGCAGGGGTTTCGTGGGATCATTCACCATCGGCGAAAGACCGTCAACACCGGCGCCGCGCAACATGTTCAAGAGCACCGTCTCGGCGAGGTCGTCCATCGTGTGGCCGGTCAGCGACGCCGGGGGAAGGACCCGTCGCCGCTCGGTCCGCGCGCGCGCTTCAAAGTTGCCCCCCGGTTCGACGCCCACGTCGTGGACGACGCACGTCACGCCCAGACGATCACAATGGGCTCGCACCGCTTCCGCGTCGTCGCCGCTCGTGGGTCGAGCGCGATGGTCAACGTGATGCACCGTGATGACCAGTCCGGCCTCGAGGGCCAGCAGCAACAGACCAAGCGAGTCCGGACCCCCCGAGACCGCAAGCGCGACCACGGCTCCCGCCGGGGGGAACTCACACACGTCAAGAAGTCGCCGAACACTTTGGTTCACAGAAGTAGGTTACGCACCGTATCGTCACACGGTCGAGGGAACCCGCGCGCCGGTAGACCCCGGCAAAGTGTCAAGACCTAAGGTGACGTCGTTGGCTCGGCCCTCATCATCAAGCTGTCCCCTGCGCGGGTCGTCTCACGAGCAAAGGACTCCATGGTGACCTACGGCGATAGACACCTCGAGATCGACCAGGTATGACCATCGAGGTGGTCCTCGGAGTGGAAGCACGAGACACGCTCACCGTCCATCCCGTGGAAAGCGTTCGCGCTCTGGGTGTTGACGCGTTCGTGACCGACCGCTTCGGCGGCGTGAGCTCGGCGCCCTATGACTCGCTGAATCTCGGCGAACACGTGGGTGATCGGGCGAAGGACGTCAGGGAGAATCGTCGACGCGTCGCGAGCGCGATCGGTGTCGACCCTTCACGGCTCGTCATCGTGCGACAGGTGCACGGCGCGAACGCGATAGACGCTTCGGCCGCCACGCCTTCGAGCGAGGCCGACGCACTCTTAAGTGACGGCCACGACGACGCTCTCGCCATACTCGTGGCCGACTGCGTACCACTATTGCTCGTGGACTGCGCGTCGAACCGTTTCGCGTTGGTCCACGCGGGATGGCGCGGACTTCACGGTGGCGTCATCGCGCGGACGCTCCAACACTTCGTCGACGCCGCCCAAGTGCACGCCTTCCTCGGTCCGTCGATCTCACGTGAGGGCTACCAAGTCGGACCGGAAGTGGCGATCCACTTCGCCCACCTGCCCGGTGCCGTGACAGCTGACACCGGCGATCGGTCACGACTCGACCTCGGACTCGTGGCGACACGTCAACTGCTCGACGGCGGCGTGCTGGACACGTCGATCGTGCGATGCCAACAAGTCACCGACGGTGGCGAAGTGTTCTTCAGTGACCGCGCGCAACGGCCCTGCGGACGCTTCGCGCTCGTCGCGAAGCGAACCTCATAACATGAATTACGTCATGGGCGAAGCTGAGCAGACGAAACAACGCGCCGAACTCTTCCGCTACGTCGACCTGGAGGTCACCGAGACGACCTTGCGGGGCACCTTTGAACTCGACGGCCAATCGTTCGTGGAATCGGTCGCCTTTGACGGTGTCGCCTCACTCGACACGCCCGCGGTAACGGCTGTCGCGCAGCTGTGGTACCTCTTGGCGGGTCTCTCCTACTACAAGGCCGGGGCCGCACGACGCGTTGACGTGGGTTCGACACCGCTCGGTGTCAAAGGTCGAGCCTTACTCGAAGCGGCCCTGCGCGAGGGACTCGCGGAGTTCGCCTACCGCAACGAACTCTCACTCGACGACGTCGTCATTACCGGGGGCCGGGCGATCACCACGAACGCTCCCGAGATCGACCCCGAACGCGTGCTGATTCCCTTTGGCGGCGGCGTCGACTCAGTCGTGACGACGTCAGAACTCGCTGCCCATCTCGAGCGGACCCTTTTTGTCGTGAGTCCCGCGAGCGGCCGATTCGCGCCACTCGAAGCGACCGCCGCGACGACTGGTCTCGGTCTCGTGCGCGCGACGCGCATACTCGACGAACAGATTCTGGTCCGTGACGGCGCACTGTTCAATGGCCACGTGCCGGTCACCGCGATGGTGACGCTTCTCGCCACGGTGGGCGCGCTCGCCTCGGGTCGCGGTGGGGTCGCGATGAGCAATGAACACTCCGCTTCACTGGCGAATCTTCGTTGGCGCGACGTCGACGTGAATCACCAGTGGAGTAAGTCCTGGGACGCCGAGCAGTTGCTCGCGGGAGCGCTGAGCGAACGGGTGGGACCTGAGTTGGTCGTCGCCAGTTTCTTGCGCGACCGAAGTGAGATCTGGGTCGCCCGGGCCTTTAGTCGACTGACCAACTATCACCACGTCTTTCGCAGTTGCAATCGAGCTTTCAGCCAAGTACTCGAACAGCGTCTGGACACTTGGTGCGGCGTCTGTGACAAGTGCCTCTTCACCAACTTGATGCTCGCGCCCTTTCTCCCACGAGCGACACTGCGCGAGATCTTTGGGCACGAACCGCTGAGCGATCCCGCGCGAGAGGCGCAGTTGCGCGTGCTCGTCGGCGCCGGGCTCGACTTCAAGCCCTTTGAGTGCGTCGGAGATCCCGATGAGAGCGCCGTCGCTCTCGTCAAGGTCAGTGAGCTGGCAGAGTGGGGCGACGTTGAGTTACTGGCGGCCCTCGCCGAAGAGGTCAGCCCCGATCGAACCTTCGAAGAGTTACTCGAATCTCAAGGACCACGCCGTGTTCCGGCCCACTGGCTTCGCTGACCTCGCCGGCAAGCGGGTGGGCATTTTTGGTTACGGCGTCGAGGGCCGCGCGGCGGCCGCGCGGCTGCGCGACGTGGCCCAGCTGGTACTCGTCGACGACCACCCCGGGCGCGGACCGGGCGTCCTGCTCTCGAGCGAAGGCGGTCTGGACGCGCTTCTACACTGCGACGTTGTCCTCAAGAGCCCCGGCATTCCCCGTCGGCGCCCCGACGTGGTTGACCTCGATCTTCACGGCGTGGCGGTGACCTCGGCCCTCAACCTCTGGTTACACGAGACCGACCGCGCGCGCGTCGTGGCTCTGACGGGTACGAAGGGTAAGTCCACCACCACTGCCCTCACCTCTTTCTTCTTGCACTGCCTCGGTCAGGAATCGCTGCGCCTCGGCAACATCGGACAACCTCCCTACGATCCCTCGATCGACACGTCCAGGGGCTGGCTGGTGCTGGAGGTCTCGAGCTTTCAGTGCGTCGATCTCGAGGTCGCCCCGGGGGTCGTCGTCGTGACGTCGCTCGGCGCCGACCACCTCGACTGGCACGGGTCCCTAGCGCAGTATCGCGACGACAAGCTGTCCCTGACCCGCGCCGAGGGCGACCATCGGACGTTGGTACCCGACACCTCAACGTTTCATCAGATCGAGAACGAACTCGGCGGCGAGCTGCGCTACGTCGAGAGTGACACGACTCATCTCGCCGCGGCGCTTGGACTCATCGGCGCGCACAACAACTCCAATGTGGCCCTCGCGCTCGCCGCAGTAGAAGCACTCACTGGGACCTCGGTCGACGACGTGCGAACGGCCGTGGCGGCCCAAGCGTTCACTTTCGAACCGCTTCGCGGACGGTTGACGCTCGTGGCGAGCGAAGAGGCCGACGGCGCCATCATTCGTTACGTCGACGACGGACTCGCGACGTCGGTGCTGCCGACCATGGCGGCGCTCGAGGTCTTTGACGACGAGCCCGTCGCCTTGATCGCGGGCGGCTACGACCGAGGCGTCGACTACGAAGAACTAGCAGGCGCCTTGGCCGGCCGACAACAGCCCACGACCGTCATCACCATGGGCGACGCCGGGCAACGCCTCGGCGCGGCGCTGCACCGCCATCGTGTTGATCTCGGCCACCACGCCGCCACCATGCTCGAAGCGGTCGAAATTGCGCGAGCGTCGCTGAACGTTGGCGGCGTCGTCCTGCTCTCGCCAGCGGCGCCGAGTTTTGGCGCCTACCGCAACTGGGAAGAGCGCTCCGAGGACTTCACGAAGATTGTGCACTCGCTCGTTGGCTAGGGCGAACTGGCGTGTCACGGTGTCGCCCACCAATCACTCAATGACCTCGTCACACCAACAAAATCGAATGCCGCTGAAAGTTCTTCCTTCCGGACGACAGGTACTAGGTGAGAGTAGGAACGAAGTGTGCGGTGGCCCTTGAAGTCACCCGCGGAATCCTCCATACTTACTCCGTGAAGTGAGATAGGTCCGTCGTACCGCACCATTTGAACGATGTAGGCAGTTCAACACTAAGGAGACCCCGTGAGCGACCAGAGCGACTCAGCAGAAGACCGTCCCATCCACGAGCACGAGCACGATCACGGCCACGGCCACGGCCACAACGGACGCGGCCCTTGGGGGTCAAATCCGGGACGGCGTCACTTCGGAACTCGATTCGTCGCTCTCGCCCTTTTCGCGATCGTGATCGCGGCCATCGCCTTTACCGGGGAGTCCCTCGGCCACTCGCGTTCGTCGTCCGCCGCGACGATTACCGTCACCGGTTCGGGCACCGTGACCGGCACGCCGAACACCATGAGCTTTCAAATCGGCGTCCAGACCACCGCGTCGACCGCGACGGGCGCCCTTAATGAGAACAACCTCCAGGTGGGAAGACTGGAGACCTCACTCTTGAGCAACGGAATCGTAAGGAAGAACCTCCAGACCTCCGGGCTCAACATCTACACGAACACCAATCAGCACAATCAGATCACCGGCTTCACCGTTTCGGACCAACTCAACGTCACCACGCACAAAATCAAGAAGGCCGGTGCCGCGTTAGACGCCGCCGCGAAGGCCGTGGGTAACGGGATCCAACTCAACGGTGTCACTTTTTCCATCTCGAATCAGTCCAAGTTGCTCGCCGCGGCGCGAGCGCGGGCGATCAAGAACGCTCACACCGAGGCGGCGCAGATTGCCAAGGGTGCTGGTACCACCGTGGGTTCGGTCGTGAAGGTCGTCGACCAGGAGAACTCCGGGACCACCGGCGTCGTGTACCCGGTGGCCTACGCCTTGAGCGCCGCCAAGTCCTCCGTACCCATTCAACAGGGATCGCAGTCCATCAGCGTCCAGGTGCAGGTCATCTACTCCTTGAACAACTAAAGAACCGAATCCTCACACGTTCTTCGTGAGCGGTCATTAGTTCGCGGTGAGCCACGCGGGTGAGCACCATCGCCCGCGTCGCTCACCGCGAGTACGGTCGTAGCAGTACCGACCAGATCATGACTGAACGACCTTTGGCACACGTGCCACTCTCAACGATTGTGCGCGAGTGGGGACGCCTCGGCCTGATTGGATTTGGAGGTCCGCCGACCCACATTGCACTTTTACGCCAACTGTGCGTGGAGCGACGAGGCTGGCTTAGCGAGCACGAGTTCGAAGACGCCATCGCGACGACGAATCTCTTGCCCGGTCCGGCCTCGACCCAACTGGCGATCTACTGCGCGTGGCGACTGCGAGGACGCCTCGGGGCGGTGGTGGGCGGACTCTGCTTCATCCTTCCCGGACTCGTGATGATCCTGGCGCTCGCCGTGTTGTTCTTCGCCGCCCATACGCCCTTGTGGGTGAGGGGCGCCGCGCTCGGCGCGGGTGCCGTCGTGCCGGCCGTCGCGCTCAACGCCGCCCTTCGACTCGTGGGACCGAGTTGGCGGCGATCGAACGCGGCAAGTTTTCGCCGAGCTCGTTGGCTCGGGTACTTCGCGGCGGGTGTCGTGGGCGCCGTTCTGGCCGGGTCGTACCTCGTGCTGGTACTCATCCTCTGCGGCCTCGTGGAAGTCTCGATCGTCGGCGTGAGGAGTCGTCGGGCGCTCGTTCTATTTCCAGCCGTGGTGACGCCGGTGGCCCTCGGTGGTCTCTTGGCCCTGTGCTGGGTCGCCCTAAAGGTCGGGGCCCTGTCGTACGGCGGGGGGTTCGTCATCATTCCCTTGATGCAACACGACGTCGTCACGACGTATCACTGGATGAGCGGCGCGCAGTTCCTATCCGCCGTGGCGCTCGGCCAGATTACGCCCGGTCCGGTCGTGCAAACGGTGGCGGTGGTCGGGTACGCGGCCAGTGGCCTCGCCGGGGGGCTGCTGGCCGCCTTCGTCGCGTTTACGCCCTCGTTCCTCTTCGTGATGGTCGGCGCGCCACACTTCGCTCGACTGCGTTCGAGCGCTTCGATTCAAGCTTTCTTGCTGGGCGCCGGCGCCGCGGTCATCGGGGCCATCGCCGGCTCAGCGGTCCCCCTCGGGCGCGAGTTGCTGCACCTGTGGCAGCTCGGCGTCCTCGGTGTCGGCGCGCTCTGGCTGTTCGCCTTTCGCCGAAGCGTGGTGTCGGCACTCGTGGGCGCCGGTCTTCTCGGCATCATCGCCGTACTGGCCGGCGCTCCCCACTGACGCGAAGGCTGGCGTCGCCATGTTTCACCCGAAGTGAAGTCGCGCAGATCAAGCGGGTGCAGCGCTGCAGCGACGCGCCGATTAGAAGGTGACGGGGGCCCAATGGTGGCCACCGTCGAAAGTCATGATCATGGTGTTGACGCCATTGTTACCAAGGGGCGACCCCACGAGGCCGACTCCCTGTGTGGCACTGGTGAATCCGAGATAGAAGGGCTCCCCCTGGTAGACCTCGCGCCAAAGAACGCCTCCGTCAAAGCTCGCCATCAACACGCCTTTGCCCGCGAAACGGCCAAGAAAGATGTCGCCCGGCGCCGATGAGGCCACCACGCCGTTATTGCCGTTCACGACCCAAAGGATTTCGGGACCAGCCTCAAAGGTGTTCCCGCCGTCGTGCGAGACGTAGAGCCAACTGGACCCGAGCTTCGCTCCAGGGGGGGCTTGCGAGGACAGTCCTTGGGCAAAGCCACCCATTGTGCACACCGCGACCAGTGTTGCGCTCGACGAAGCCGCAGGGGTGGCGAAACTGTTCCCCACCGTCGTGCACGGCGGCGTCCAGGGGACCCACTGGCCGCTAGCGGAGAGACGGGCCGCGCCCGAGGTTTCACGATCATTGCCGACCACCAACCAGCCACTCGTTCCGTTGAGCACAATCGTGCCCGACGGTTGGGCCCCACCAGCTGGCAGTCCCAACTGTTCGGCGTTGGTCACGCGCCATCTGTCTTCGCCGACCGGTGAACTCTCCACCGTCACGTGGTTCGTCCTGGTATCACCCATCACGTACACGGTGCCGTTGGCCGCTTCTAAGTCGAAGAACGAGCCGTACTTACCTAACCAGACGAACGACTGCTGGTGCCAGACGTGGCCTCCGTCGTGCGTTGACCATAGGTACTGCACCGGCTGAATGAAATCGACGCCGGCGGACGGAGTCGGACCGGGTATCGAGCCGTAGATCCAACCGTCTCTCGCGTTGGCAAAGCGCACGTTCAGTTGGTCGTAGTACTGCGCGGCCAACCGGCCGTTGACCACGCGGTCGGCGGCGGTGAGGATCGCCGTTGAAAGGGACCGGGCGAACCACGTGCGCCCGGCGCTGGTCGTCTCGCGTAGCGCTAAGCACGTACGGTTCTTTGCGCACGGTGCCGTGCCCAGGGCCCACCCGACATCCACCGAGACGAACGTAACCGAGAGCGGATCAAACTTCGCCACGACTCCGTTGGCGTGCACCGTGGTCGTGGTCCGCGTGGGTCCCAAGTGAAACGTGGTCATCGTGGAGGGTGTGGTTGGTGACACGCTGGCTCGCCCGCCAAAAAAGGCTCCAACGATCGCTGCCGCCGCAACAAGAACGACGAGGGTCCCACGAGTCCGCATGCGCTCAGAGTAGTTCTCGCTCGTGCACACCACGACGTCGTGCGACGTTACAAACGTATGACGGTCTCGCACGATTTCGAACGAACTCTCCGAAGGGAAGTGGAGCCTGGGAAGGGATTCGAACCCTTGACCTACGCATTACGAATGCGTTGCTCTACCGACTGAGCTACCCAGGCGCAGAGAGCAAGATTAGCCCATCGAGCATCGAGGGCTCTGGCGCGAGGATTCAAAACTCCATCAACGAGAACATCAGATCGTGGAGCAACAAGGACTCGTCAATATTCGTCGAGAGGCGGCGATTCGCTTCGGCCACGGCGTCAATCGCGCGTAACGACGCGCCCACGCGGTACTCGCTGCGCGCGTCACCTCCTGCACTGGTGTCAAGGTTTTCGAGGAGACGCTCGCGGTAGACGCCGGTCAACGCGCTAAAGCCAAAACGAAGTTCGTCAAGGCGAAAACGACGCTGTTCGCGCTTGAACTGCGCCTCGACGTCTCGGCGATTGGGCAGCGCGCGCACGCCCATCTCACGCGCGTCACTGGCCCGTCGAGCCATCTCTTCGTCTTGGAGCTCCTGCAGCGGGGTGATGGCTTCGTCGAGCGACGAGGAGATCTCTTGGGCCACGACGGCCGACGCGGCGAGCGTGCCGGTGAGTCGTTCGGGGACGCTGCGCCAGTGCGCGATACGCCGGGCGAGGTCCACGTCACGCACGAGCACGCGCGCGCGGCGAAGGTTGCCGTTGGCCGCTTGCGCGGCGCGGCGCGCCGCGTCGAGCGCCGCGCCCTCTCGAACCAGGATCGACTCCAGGTCCTCTTCGCTCAAGGGACGTAATTTCACCTCGACGCACCTCGAAACTATGGTGTCGAGCTCGCGCGGCAACTCTTCGGCGCTGAGTAGAAAGATGGTACGCGCGGGAGGCTCTTCTAGCGACTTGAGCAACGCGGGCGCGCTCGGTGACGCGCCCGTCGTGGTGAGCTCCACGTCCTCGATCACCACGATCTGATACCCGGCGCCGAGGGGTCGGCGCCGAGCGACGCGCTCGGCTTCGCGGATCTCCTCCATGCGCCAGGCGACGCCCGATCGTTCGGCAAAGTAGACGTCGGAGTCTTGCTCGGCCAGGACGAGTCGACAGACCTCACATTCGCCACAGCCGTGGCGCGGACACTGTAGCGCGGCGACGAAAGAGACCAACGAATCGTGCACGCTCGAGCCACCGGGTCCAGACAGGAGGTACGCGTGCACCGGACTGGCGACGTACTGGCGCATCGCGGCCACCGCGCGATCTTGGCCCACCAGCCGTTCGAAGACGTCGCTCACGTCACCAGGGTAGGTCCGCCACTCGCTCGTCGATCACGCGCGCGACGTCGATTTGGCTGCGCGCGCCGTCCACCACGAACCATGCGGACTCTTGGGCCAGTTCGCGGTACCCGTCGCGAACGCGTTGGTGGAACGCCAGTTCCTCGGCCTCGAAGCGGTCCCTCGCGTCGTGGGCGCGCCGTTCGTTCACGACGTCGACGGGCACGTCGAGCAAGATCGTCAGGGTTGGCAGACACGAGCCCACGGCCAGTTCGCTCGCCGCGCGCAGCAGCCCTAAGTCCACGCCGCGTCCGTAGCCCTGGTANNTGTGGACGTGATGCGACCGATCGGTCAGCATGATGAGGGCCTCCGTCGAGGGATCCATCGGCGTGGCGGCGTCGAGCACCCAACGGCGCAACACTTGACCCAGCGCGGTATCCCCCGGTTCGAACGTGAAGAGCGCGTCGTAGTGCGCGGCGACCCGTCGCGCTTGGGTGCTCTTACCGCTCACGTCAATGCCCTCAAAAGCAAGGAAGACCCCCCGGCTATTCACTCGTCGTCCTGTGGACGCGCACTCTTCAAAAGGGCCGCGTTGGCTTCCGCCCCCTGGGCGATCGCCGCGCGCTTCGTGGCTCCCGTGGCCTTGACGGCGCTCTTTTTCGCTGACCCCTTCGTTGACTTCTTGGTGGACTTCTTGGTCGTCTTCTTCGCAGGCTTCTTTACCGTCCTCTTTGCGGGCGCCTTCTTCGTCGCGCGCTTGGCCGCCTTGCGAACGCGCGTCGAAGGCTCGGCGTTTCGCCGCTCGGCGAGTAGCTCACAGGCTCGGTCCAGGGTGATCGTCTCGGGCATGTCGCCCAGGCGCATCGTCGCGTTCGTTTCGCCGTCGGTGACGTAAAGACCGAAGCGTCCGCTTCTGACCACCACCTGGCGTCTGGTGACCGGATCTTCGCCGAGCTCGGCCAGCGGCCGCGCGGCCGCGCGACGTCCCCGGGGCTTGGGCTCCGCGAAGAGTTGCGTCGCTTTCGCCACGTCGACGTCAAAGATCTGCTCTTCGCTTTCGAGCGAGCGCGTCTCCGCGCCCCACGTGAGATAGGGACCGTAACGGCCGTTTTGCGCGACGATCTCTCCACCCTCGGGGTGCTCGCCCACGCGCCGGGGCAGCGAGAGCAACTGCTTGGCGTCCTCGAGGGTGACGCTCTCGGGGGACATGGTGGAAAAGAGCGAGGCCGTCTTGGGCTTCTCCTTGGGGTCGGTCACCTCGCCCACCTGGACGTAGGGGCCGTAGCGCCCGGCCTTGAGGTAGAGCATCTCGCCCTCGTCGTTTCGCCCCAGCTCTCGATCGCCGCTCGGCGCGGCCAGCAACGCCAGCGCGTGCTCGACGGTGAGCGAGTCCGGTTCGGTCGCTTCGGGGATCGAGACGCGTTCCTCCCCGTGCACGAGATAGGGGCCATAACGCCCCGAACGCACCGAGACCGCGAGCCCGTCGGGCGCCACCCCGAGGGGCAAGGAGTTAATGGCCGCGAAGTCAAAGTCGTGCGGCGCGTGCGTGACGTGATGCAGGCCGAGTCGGGCGAACTCGCTCGTCGCCTTCTCGTCGCCGAAGTAGAACCGTTGCAGCCAGGGCTCGAGGGCTTGACGGCCTTCGGCGATTTCGTCGAGTTGGTCTTCCATCTCCGCCGTGAACTGGTAGTCGACCAAATCCGCGAAGTAGAACTCCAGGAGATTCACCACGGCGAAGGCGCGAAACGTCGGCACCAGGGACTTGCCCTTCTTCCAGACGTAGCCGCGCCGGTCGATCGTCTTCATGACCGACGCGTACGTCGAGGGGCGACCGATGCCGAGGTCTTCGAGCTTCTTGATCAGTGTCGCCTCGGAGTAGCGATCGGGCGGCTGGGTCTCGTGCAACTTGGCCTCGGCCCCCTCGACGGGGACCTCGCCGCCTTCGCGCAAGGCCGGCAGGAGGCGCTCTTGGTCGGCCAGTTCGGCCTCGGGATCGTCGGTGCCCTCCACGTAGGCCCGGCGAAAGCCCGCGAACTCAATGCGCAGCCCCGTGGCGCTCAGGGCCACCGCCACGTCACCGGTGAAGTCCACGACGTCACGCACTCGCCCCGAGAGTCGCACCTTGTCTTGAGTGAGTCGCGCGTCGACCATCTGCGAGGCGATCGTACGTTTCCATATCAGGTCATAGAGCGCGCGTTCGTCACCGTTCAGTTGCGCCTGCGCCTCGTCGAGCGTGCGAAATGTCTCGCCAGCCGGGCGAATCGCCTCGTGCGCCTCTTGGGCGTTCTTCACCTTGCGGTCGTAGCGACGAGGAGAAGGGGACACGTAGTCATCGCCGAACATCGACGCGGCCTGCGCGCGCGCCGCCGTTATCGCCTCGTCCGAGAGGGTCGTGGAGTCGGTTCGCATGTAGGTGATCCAGCCCTGCTCGTAGAGTCGTTGGGCCGCGCGCATCGTTCGTTCGGGATCGAAGCGCAGTTTTCGACTGGCTTCGATCTGCAGCGAGGAGGTCATGAACGGCGGTTGGGGGCGCTGCGTGCGGGGCGTCGAGGTGATGGCCTCGACCTTGAGGCGTTGTCCGACCAACCCCTCGGCCAGCGAGGCGGCCGCGGCGGCGCTCAAGACTTCGAGGGGCGCCTTCGACACGAGCTGTCCGCCCGAGTCGAAGTTCTTGCCCGTGGCGAGCGCGACACCGTTGACGGTGTCCAGAGTCGCCTCGAAGGACGCGTCGTGGGCTCCCAGCGTCGCCGTGACGTCGTACCACGACGCCGAACGAAACGCCATGCGCTCACGCTCACGCTCACAGACCAGGCGAATCGCCACCGACTGCACCCGCCCGGCCGATCGCGCCTTATCGACCGCGCGCCAGAGCACGGGCGAGACCTCGTAGCCCACGAGACGGTCGAGGAACCGGCGACCTTCTTGGGCGTCCACCAGGCGAAGGTCCAACGCGCGGGTCTCGGCGACGGCCTTGGTAATGGCGGCCGGGGTGATCTCGTGAAAGACCATGCGCTTGACTGGGATCTTGGGGTTGAGCACCTCTTGGAGGTGCCACGCGATGGCCTCGCCCTCGCGGTCTTCGTCGGTGGCGAGGTAGAGCTCATCGACCTCTTTGAGGGCCGCCTTCAGTTCCGCGACAATCTTCTTGCGGTCGTTCGACACGACGTAGACCGGTTTGAAGTGGTCGTTGACGTTGATACCCAGTCGCGCCCACTTCTCTCCCTTGACCGAGGCGGGGATGTCCGCGGCGCTCTGGGGCAGGTCGCGAATGTGGCCGATCGAGGGCTTGACGATGTAGTCCGGTCCGAGCATGTCTTGGATGCGGGTCGCCTTGGCGATCGACTCAACGATGACGAGCGCTCGGGCCATGCTCACCACCTCTCAGGTATCTCACGGCGTGACACACTATCGCCACGGCGCACCGCCGCTACACAAGTTAGACACCTCGAGCCCCCTAGCCACGCGATGGCGTCGCCTCGAAACCCCAGGAGTGTTGCAATTTCCAAGCGGGCACTGTGAATTGACGGACCGACGCGTCTTAATGTTCACCCTGGGGCGCGGCGACAATTTCGTACTGGGGATTGAGAATGACCGCTTCACGTCGAAGTGACGTCACGGTGCCCTTCACCATCAGTCGCGTACCGCGTTCTATTCCCGGCACGTTGGTTCTGCCTTGAAAGACGAGGGTGATCGACCCGCTGTTATCGGCGATGACGCAACGTAGTTCGTGCACGCCGCTCTCGTTGCCAATGGCCATCGAGCGCACCCGTCCGGCGATCTCGACGAACTGGCGTTCCACGAGTCCGCCGATCGGCGCGGCGTCACTCGACCGAGCGGCGAGCTTCACGTCGGCGGCTAGATGCGCGTCCTCTCGAAACCCACCGCGGGTGACTTCGTCGCTCGCCGGCTCTTCGGTGGGTGCACCGATTGGCAGGCGTCGGCGCAACGATCGATAGGGGATGATCGTCGCGGCGGTGCGCGGCACGTGCATCACCGCGCTCGCCATGGTGTCGGCCGTGCGATCGTGCAGCAAGCGCTGGAGGCTCGAGTTGAAGCTCCGACGCGGCATAATCACCATGCAAAAGACGTCCGGATCGCGCACGGCGTCGGCGACCAGCTCTAACGCGGCCCGGTCGACCCGACGGTCTTCACACTCCACGACCTCGAGACTGATGTTCTCCGAGGCGGTACCGGGAGCGCCCCAACGAGCTTCCAGGAGTGCGGTGACCATCGGGTCGATGTCAAAGTGCACCGCGCGAACCGAGTAGGGGTTCAACGAGTTGCAGTACAAGAGGGCCCGCTCGGTGGGCAGGTCGTAGTTGTCAACGAAGACGATGACTCGATTCATGCGAATGTTCATCGACGCCCTGCCGCTGTTGGCCTCGAAGGCCTTCTCCTCTTGTTCGTACTCCGCGTGGAAGCGAATGAGGCTGTAGTACATGATCGGTCCCACGACGACGATGATCCACGCGCCCTCGGTGAATTTGGCCAGCACGAAGATCACCACGACGATGGAAGTCACGCTCGCCGAGAGCGCGTTGATGAAGACCCCCCGGCGCCAGTGACCGCTCTTCTCTCGCAGGTGACGCGCGACCATACCCGCGCCAGCCAGCGTGAATCCAGTAAAGACGCCGATCGCGTAGAGCGCGATGAGCGCGTTCACCGACGCGTTGAACGCGATGATCAAGACCAACGACACCACGCCCAGCACGAGGATGCCGTTGGAAAAGGCCAGACGGTGCCCCCGTTTGGTGAGTTGGCGTGGCAAGTACTTGTCGGTCGCCACGTAGTTCGCCAGGAATGGAAAGCCGTTGAACGACGTGTTGCCGCCGGTGAAGAGAATGAGCACCGTGGCGAACTGCACGACAAAGAAGATGTAGTGGCCAAAGCCGTGCGTGCCAAAGATGTCGAGGACCTCTTGACCGACGACCGTCGGCGAGCCCGCGGCGTAAGGAATGGCGTGCGTCCACGACGCGAGCAGCGTCGTGCCAACGAGCAAGAAGGCCAAGATCGACGACATCCACACGAGGGTCTTGCGAGCGTTGGGCGACTCGGGACGACGAAAACTCCCCACGCCATTGGAGATGGCTTCCAAACCCGTCAACGACGAGCCACCATTGGCGTACGCGCGCAACAAGGTCAAAAAGGCCAAGCCCATCAAGAGCCCGTTGCCCTGGTGGCCGAAGCGCCCCTCCACCAAGAGCCTCGTCGCCGGCTGGGGGATCATGTGCAAGGTACCGGCGAACTTCTTGTAATAGCCAATAAGTATTGTCGCGCCCAGCATCACGACGTAGAAGTACGTCGGGATTGCGAAGTAGCTGCCCGCCTCGCGCAGGCCGCGCAGGTTACCGAAGATCAGAACGAGAACGACGGCCACCGTAATAAATAAGGTCCCGTTGCCCAGGAGGGGAAACGAGTCCTTCAGCGCGGGAAAGGCGGTGGTCAGCGCGGCGGTGCCGGCCGAACACTGCACCGCGACAGTCACGGTGTAGTCGATGAGCAGGGCCACCGCCGCGATCTGGGCGACCTTAGGACCGAAGTTGTCCCGCGCAACGACGTACGAGCCGCCGGCGGTCGTGTAGTACTTGATCACGTCGAGGTACGAGGTCGTGACGAAGAACAAAACGCCGATGATCACGAACATGATGGGCACGACCAGCGCAAAAGCCGCCAACCCGATGTAGGGCGTCATCTGGGTCAAGATCTCTTCGGTGCCGTACGCGGACGACGAGATGCAGTCCGGCGCCAACACACCCAGTGCGATGGCACGATTAAGGCGCTGGCCACTCAACTGTTCGGTGACGAGGGGCCGGCCGAGGACGAGTCGCTTCAGGCGATAGCCCCACGACTCGGGGTAGAACTTCACCAGATTGGCGTGTGACGTTAGAATCGGTGCTCGCTGGGCGGCGGGCTGATCCTCATCTGGCACGAAGTTGATACTAAGTCACTGTTCTTCACTCGTCACTGTCTCATGACGTGCACTGGCAAGGAAGTTGCGGCTAAAAGCCCTGGTGTGGTCTGATGAGACAGTGCACGTCATCGTCATCGGTTGTGGCCGAGTGGGTTCTGAACTCGCCATGCAACTCTCCGAAGAGGGTCACTCGGTGGTGATAATCGACCGGAACCGTGACAGCCTTCGTCGGCTCACGCACTACCACGGTAAGACCATCATCGGCTCGGGTTTCGACCGCGACGTCCTCTTCCAGGCTGAAGCCACCACTGCCGACGCCCTGGCGGCCGTCACCAGTGGCGACAACTCCAATATTCTCTGCGCGCGAATTGCGCGTGACCACTACAACATTAAGAACGTGGTGGCGCGCATCTACGACCCAGCCCGCGCCGATATCTACATGAAACTCGGCATTCCCACCGTGGCGACGTCGCTGTGGACCACCCAGCAGGTCAAACGCTGGCTGATGCCCGCCGACGACTCCATCGAATGGACCGACACCGGCAACACCATCCACCTCGTGGAGCGCATCGTGCCCGACGCCTTGGCCGGGAAACCCGTGGGCAGCTTCGACGTGGGTGAACAGGTTCGCCTCGTCGGACTGATTCGTGGGGGCCAGGGTCGTGTCAACATCGAGGGCCTCTTCGCCCAGGAAGACGACATCCTCGAATTTCTCGTCACCAACGAAGGGCTGGCCAAACTGCACTCGTTGCTCGAAGTAGGTGCACCATGAAGATCGTCATCGCCGGCGGCGGCTCGGTGGGGACCTCGATCGCCCTGGACCTCATCGATCGTCACCACGACGTGACGCTGATGGAAAAGACCACGACGACCGCCGAACGACTCAAGAGCCAACTGCCCGGGGTCACCGTGATGTCGGCCGACGCCTGTGAGTACGCCAGCCTCAAGGCCGCGGACGTGCGCGACGCCGACGTGATGATCGCCGCCACCGGCGACGACGAGGACAACTTGGTAATCAGTTGGCTCTCCAAGCAAGAGTTCGGCGTACCACGCGTCATCAGTCGCATCAACAACGCTCGCAACGAGTGGCTCTTCACTGAGAGTTGGGGCGTGGACGTGTCGGTCTCCACGCCCGCATTGATCACCTCGTTGGTAGACGAAGCCGTAGAAGTCGGCGCCATCATCCAACTGATGCCACTCGCCCACGGTCGGATGCAGTTGATCGAAGTGACGCTCGGCGCCAAGGCACCCGCGGTGGAGAAGAATCTGACCCTCGACGAACTTCGTCTTCCCGACTCGCTGCGCGTCGTGGCCGTGGTACGAAACGAGCAACCCTTGGTGCCCTCTTTAGCGATGCACTTCCTTGAACAAGACCACGTCGTGTTGATGGCGCGCATTGACGCCACGCAAGACTGCGCCGCCGCCTTTATCGGCTAGCACCGACGCGAAGTGAACTACATCTGGACCTAGCATGAAAGCGTGCGCGCGGCCTTTTTCGACCTCGATAAGACGGTCATCGCCAAATCTTCTCTCGTCGCGCTCGGTCCTGAGCTGCACGCCCGAGGACTCTTGCATCGGCGCACGTTGATACGTGCCGGGGTCGGCCAACTCTGGTTCCAGCGATTCGGCGCCGACGAAAAACGCCTGAACCGGGTTCGTAAGAGGGTCCTCAAACTCACCAAAGGGTGGGACCAAGACGAGGTCCGCCTTATGGTCAAAGAGACCATCAACGAGGTCATCGAACCACTGATCTACGCCGAAGCCCTCGAACTGATTGACCATCATCTCGCTCAAGGTGACGAGGTCTACCTGGTGAGCAGCGCGCCGGCGGAGATCGTTGAACCCTTCGCCGAACTGCTGGGCATGACCGGCGCCATCTCCTCGCGCGCCACGATCGACGAGAACGGCAAGTTCACCGGCGCGATGGACTTCTTTGCCCAGGGCGAGAACAAAGCGGTGGCCATTCGCGCGCTCGCCGAGATGCGCGGGATCGACCTCAGCGAGTCCTTCGCGTACTCCGACTCAGAGACCGACGTGCCGATGTTAGAAGCCGTCGGACGTCCCTTCGCGGTGAACGCGGATCGCCAACTCGCCAAGATCGCCCAGGACCATCAGTGGCCGCTACTGAGCTTCAGCCATCCGGTGACCGCATTGAGCCGTTCGAAGTCCCACACGCCGTTCTTCGTCAGCGCGGTCATCGTGGGCGTGGCCGCCTTGCTCGGCGGCGCGCGTCTGCAGCGTCGTTAGAGCGTTAGGAGATCGCGCGCGCCGGTGTCCGACGAGGGGTGACGCAACTTGCTCATCGCCCGGGCTTCGATTTGGCGAATGCGCTCTCGCGTGAGATTCATCTCGGCGCCCACGTCTTCGAGCGTGCGTATCTCACCGGCACCGTCCAACCCGAAGCGCATGCGCAGAATCTTCTGTTCACGTTCGTCGAGGGGCTGGAGCAACTTTTCGATCGCGGCGGGCATCATTTTCACCGCGGCCACGTCAAAGGGTGATTCGGCCGAACGGTCTTCGACCACGTCGCCGAGCTCGGCGTCGCCGTCCTCGCGCAAGGGCTCGGACAGCGAGATCGGCTCGGAGCGAAATCTGAGTGCCTCGATCAGTTTGTCTTCGGGCATCTCACACTCTTCGCAGAGTTCCTTGATGGTGGGAGGACGACCGAACTTGAGTTCGAGCCGCGATTGGGCCTTTTGGACCCGGGCCAACGTGTCGCCAGCGTGCACCGGGAGTCGAATGGTTCGTCCGGTGTTGGCAATACCCCGGGTGATGGCTTGGCGAATCCACCAGGTGGCGTAGGTCGAGAACTTAAAGCCCTTACGCCAGTCGAACTTCTCCACCGCGTGCATCAAGCCGAGGTTCCCCTCTTGGATGAGGTCCAACAGCGGCAGGCCCGAGGCCTGGTACTTCTTGGCAATCGAGACCACGAGGCGAAGGTTGGACTGCACGAAGTCCCGTTCGGCCTGGTCGCCGCGGTGCTGGGCGCGCTTGAGCGCCTGCTTGCGGCTCGGGGTCAACTTGAGCTTCTTGTTCACCTCGGACGCCTCCAGCTCGTCCTTGGCCTCGCGGCCCTCTTCGATGGTCTGGGCGAGACGCACTTCGTCGTCCTTGGTCAAAAGGGTGTATTGGCCAATGTCGGACAGGTAGAGCCGTACGAGGTCCTCGTCGTCACGGTCTATTCGGTCTTTAGCCACGGTTCCTCATCTACTACGCGATTGGGCCCGGAAACTCCGGCATCAGTAGTTATACGGAGGTACGCAACCTAGCGGGAAATCCCGAAACTTTCAGCGTTTCCGGTCGCGTCGAGGGTCGTGGCGAGACTTTGGGCACACTCTTGCCAGGTGGAGTCCTCGATCGGGGGAAACCTCGTCGCGACCTCGCCCACGGCTCGAATCTCTCGAACGAGGCTCCGTGAGGCGAGATCGAGTATTTCCAGGGCAGGCCCGTCCAACTCACCGAGCGCTCGGGCGTCGCGCAGCGACACGAGTACCCGTGGTCCGACGACCGTCGCCATGGCGAAGAGAACCATCGCCCCCGAGTCGTCGCTCGCCACCGCCCGGCGAAGGACGTCCTCTAAGGGGGCGAGCGACACGCTCGTCACCTCCCCCAGATACTCGCGGAAACATAACGCGACCTCGCCCAGGGCGCGCGCCATTTCGTAGGTACGAATGACGTAGGCGTCGTTGGTCAACGAGGGCGCGCACTCGCCGAGCACCATATAGGTGGTGTCAAAACAAGAAAAGAGGTGCTCCATCGTCTCGCGCGACGAAATCATCAGGTCTCGGTTTGAAACGTGTTCGTGATCGGCATTCGCCGGTCGCGACCAAAGGCCTTCTTCGTGATTCGTACCCCGGGCGGCATCTGGCGACGCTTGTACTCGCTTCGATCAACGAGGCGCGTGATGCGGGTCACCAAAGCCCGGTCGTACCCGAGGGCGATGATCTCCTCGGCCGTCGCGTCTTGTTCGACGTAGAGCTCAAGCAAGGGATCAAGCACCTCATAGGGCGGCAGCGACTGATCGTCGCGCTGATTCGCTCGCAGTTCCGCCGAGGGGGGCTTCGTCAGCACCGCGGCCGGAATGGGCTCAGAGTCGCCGTTGCGGTGAGCCATTTCGTTGCGATAGCGACATAGTTCGTAGACGAGCGTCTTGGGCACGTCCTTGATCACCGCGAAGCCACCCGCGGAGTCACCGTAGAGCGTGGAGTAGCCCACCGCCATCTCGGACTTGTTCCCGGTCGTGAGCACAATGGCGCCCGTGGCGTTCGAGATCGCCATCATCAGCACCGCGCGAATACGTGACTGTATATTCTCATCGGTCACGCCCGAAGGCTCGCCGTCCAAGACCTCCGTCAGCGCCCGCGAGAAGATTTCGTGTGCTTCTTCGATTGACAAAGTGGTGATCGCGATATCGAGTCGACCCGCGAGATCGAGTGCGTCCAAGACCGAGTGATCAGAAGAGTAACGACTGGGCATCGAAAAGCCCCGTACGGCCCGCGCGCCGACCGCGTCGACCGCGATCGTGGCGACGAGTGACGAGTCGATGCCCCCCGACAGGGCCACGATCGCTTCGCGAAAACCGTTCTTTCGCAGGTAGTCGCGCGTACCCATCACGAGGGCTTGGTAGATCTCTTCGACTTCGCCGAGCACCTCTTCGAGGTGATTGACGTGCGAGGCTCGCGTGCGTGACTCGTCGCGGGCGTACAGCGTCTCGAGGGGGACGCCCACCGTTGAAGAGCGCGCGTCGAGCTCACAGATCAAGAGCTCTTCGCTAAAGGCCCTTGCGCGCGCCACGACCTCGCCTTGCGCGTTGACGGCCATGCTCTGACCGTCAAAAACGAGTTCATCCTGGCCCCCGACCAGATTGACGTAGGCGATGGGACAGTTCGTCTCGAGGGCGCGCTCGCGCAGCATGGTCTCTCGTTCTTCGCGGCGCCCGCGCGCGTAGGGCGACGCGTTAGCGACGACCAGCAAAGTGGCGCCTTCGCGGGCTAGATCGGCGGCGGGACCGTTACTCGTCCACACGTCCTCACAGACCAAGAGCCCGACGGCCACGCCTCGCACGTTGATGATCGTCTGGGCACCGACGCCCGGGTCGAAGTAGCGCCGCTCGTCAAAGACGTCGTAGTTCGGCAACAGCCGCTTCGTCGCGGTCGCGACGACCCCCTCGTCGCCGAGCGCGACCAAAACGTTGGCAATGTGACCACGACGCTCCTCGTCGCCAAAGAGGCGCACCGCGTCGCGGCCGTCACTCGACGGCGCCAGCGTGACGCCCAGCGATCCCTCCGAGGCGACCGTGCCCACCAGAATTGGGGGCAGATTCTCCGCCTTGGCCAGGTCGTTAAGGGCCTGGGCACTGGCCTCAATAAAGCCCTCCTTTAATAAGAGGTCTTCGGGCGGATAGCCCATGAGCGAAAGTTCGGGCGTCAGTACCAGATCGGCTCCCACCAGGGCGGCTTGCGCGCGAAAACGTCCCAACGTTTCGACGTTCTGGGCGAATCCGCCCACCACCGCATTCATCTGCGCCAGGGCGATTCGAAGCGTAGCCACGAAGTGAGCCTAATGGCGCAGTTTCCCGCGGCTCTTGGGGGCTCAAGGTTTCACACGCCCTTAACAGAACTCGTGGTCCCAGGGGTCGACCAGCCACCAGACTAGGAGCGATCGCGTAAGCACGCGATGACACTTTGTAAGGAGTTGCGTTGTCGTATCAGGCTGAGTACATCTGGATAGACGGGACCGAGCCGACTCACAAGCTGCGGAGCAAGACCAAGATCGTCGCCGACGGCAAGAAGCCACCGATCTGGGGGTTCGACGGTTCCAGCACCAACCAGGCCACCGGCAAGCACTCGGACTGCGTGTTGCAGCCGGTCTTCATCTGTCCCGATCCCCTGCGCGGTCCGAAGGACCTGTTGGTGATGTGCGAGGTACTGAACTCCGACTTCACACCTCACCCCACCAACGCCCGCGCGCACGCAGTGGAGGTGGCGAAGAAGTTCGCGAGCTTCGAGTGCATGTTCGGCATCGAACAGGAGTACACCTTCTTCGAGGACGGCCGTCCTTATGGGTGGCCCGAGGAGGGTTTCCCCGCGCCCCAGGGTCCCTACTACTGCGGAGTCGGTGGCGCCAAGATGCCCGGACGCGACATCGTCGAAGCGCACACCTTGGCGTGCCAACGCGCGGGCCTCGGCATCGAAGGGACGAACGCCGAGGTCATGATGGGCCAGTGGGAGTTCCAGGTCGGCGTGCTCAACCCCGTAGCGATCGGTGACCAGCTCTGGACGGCGCGCTGGATACTTGAACGCATCGCCGAGGAGTTCGACGTCGACGTCAGTTTTGACGCCAAACCGATCAAGGGCGACTGGAATGGCGCGGGCGCGCACACGAACTTCTCGACCAAGCAGATGCGCGCGAACGGTGGCCTGACGGCCATCATCGCGGGTTGTGAGGCCCTGGGCACGCGCGTGGAGGATCACATCAAGGCCTATGGGATTGGCATCGAAGAGCGCCTGACGGGCGCACACGAGACCCAGCACTGGTCCAAATTCTCCTACGGCATCTCGGACCGCGGCGCGTCGGTGCGCATTCCCGCCGCCGTCGCGGGCGCGAAGAAGGGCTATCTCGAGGACCGTCGTCCCAACGCCAACATCGACCCGTACGTCGTGTCGGCACTGATGGTCGAGACGATCTGCAGCGCCGCGAAAAAGGCACCCGGTACGAAGAAGGCGGCGAAGAAGACCTCCGCCAAGAAGAAGGTCGCGAAGAAGGCGCCGGCGAAGAAGTCACGCGCGCGTTGACATCCCCGCGCAGAAGCCCGCCGCTGCAGGGCGGCGGGCTTCTTGGTTTTCCTGCGGAATCGGCGACGAGGAAAGAAGGTGCGAGAATGTCCAGCATGCAAAGTCAGGCCCAGTACGTTCTTCGAACGGTCGAGGAGCGCGGCGTGCGCTTCGTGCAGCTCTGGTTCACCGATGTCCTCGGGCGCCACAAGGCCTTTCACGTCACACCCGCGGAACTAGAAGACGCGCTCGACCAGGGCATGACCTTCGACGGCAGTGCCATCGACGGGTTCTCGAGGACCACCGAGTCCGACCTCTTAGCCCGACCTGACCTCACGACCTTTCAGTTGCTGCCCTGGTACGAACGTGGCGCCGGGGTGGCGCGTGTCTTTTGTGACATCGTCAACATCGACGGCACGGCCTTTGACGGGTGCCCCCGCCAACAGCTGCGCCGGGTCCTCGACGACGCGCGCGCCAAGGGGTACACGTTCTTCGTCGCGCCCGAGATCGAGTACTTCTACTTCGCGGACCTCGATCCCGCGACCGGTCCTATTCCGCTCGATCACGGCAGCTACTTTGACCTACTGCCCGACGACACCTCGAGCCAACTGCGCCGCCAGACCGTGCTCACGCTCGAAGAGATGGGTATCGGCGTCGAGCACGCCCAGCACGAGGACGCCCCGGGCCAACACGAGATCGATCTGCGCTACACCGACGCGCTCACCATGGCCGACACGGTGATGTCGCTACGCCACGTCGTCAAAGAGCTCGCCCGCCAAGCCGGCGTCGCGGCGAGTTTCATGCCCAAGCCCCTCATCGACGTGCAGGGGTCGGGCATGCACACGCACCTCTCGCTCTGGCGCGACGA
>PKXH01000054.1:0-5023 GCA_003133405.1 Acidimicrobiaceae bacterium
TCATCAACAAGCGCGCCGGTGGTCAGGGCTTGATCGTCGGCCGAAAGGCCTTTCAGCGTCCCCTCGCCGATGGCGCGGCCCTCGTGCACGCGGTGCAAGACGTCTTTTTGGACGAATCCATCACCGTCGCCTAGTAATACGCTCGCATCGTGGGTGAGAGTGAGAGAGTCGACGCGGGCTGGCTGACGTGGGCCAACGCCGTGACGCTGCTTCGTCTCGCGTTCCTGCCGGTCTTCCTCTGGTTGCTCTTTGGGACCAATCACCGCGCGATGGCTGCGTGGTTGCTCGCCGTGTTGGGCGCCACCGACTGGATAGATGGGTACCTGGCTCGGCGACTCCATCAGGTCTCGAACGTCGGCAAGGTGCTCGACCCCTCCGCCGATCGGCTGCTCGTTATTACCGGACTGCTCGCGGTCGCCGCGGCCGGGGGCGTGCCGTGGTGGTTCGCGGGCTTGGCGCTGGTTCGAGAACTTCTCGTGTCGGTGCTCACGTTGGCGCTCGCGGCCCTGGGCGCGGCCCGCATCAACGTCCTGTGGTGGGGCAAAGTCTCGACGTTCGCCCTGATGACGGCCTTTCCGCTCTTTCTGCTGACGACCAATCCCCACCACACGGCGTTGCGCCCATGGCAACACGACGCTCGAACGGGCTGTTGGGTCATTGGTCTTTTTGGCCTCAGCCTCTCGTGGTTGGTGCTGGTGGGCTACGTCAAGCCGGCGCTTCGCGCGCTGCGCACGGGTCGCCAGGCCCGGTCAATCTTGTAAGTTGGCTCGCATGCAGATACCGGACGAGCTTCGTTACTCCAGCGACCACGAATGGGCCCGGAGCGAAGGCGCGCGGGTGCGCGTGGGTATCACCGACTACGCCCAAGACGCCCTCGGGGACATTGTCTTTGTTGACGTGCCCAAGGTCGGCGCGCTAGTCAGCGCCGGGGGCGTCATCGGCGAAGTGGAGTCCACGAAATCGGTGTCGGAGATCTACGCGCCCGTGTCGGGGACCATCACCGGTGTCAACGACGCATTGCGTACGTCGCCCGAACTGGTCAACAGCGATCCCTACGGCGCGGGCTGGATCTGTGAGATCGAGACGAGTTCGCCCAGTGACTTCGACGCACTACTCGACGCCGCTGGTTACGCAGCCCTGACGGCCAATTAGCCTCGACGGCAATTTCGAAAGTTCACTAGTGTGAGTCACGTGAACTGCCGACGCTGTGGAGAGATACTCAACGCCAACGCGAACTTTTGTTGGTCGTGTGGCGCTCCCCAGCACAAGGCCACGTCACCCGAGACGATCGCGGTGCCGGTAGTCAGTGCGCCCGACGCGATGCACCCCGACGCCAATCGGGGTCCCCAAGGTGAGCACCGCGATGAACTGGTGATCGCCGCGGGTCCCCAAGCGGGCACGCGGATCGAGCTCGCCAAGGACGTGACGACGGTCGGACGACACGAAGCGAGCGACCTCTTGCTCGACGACGTGTCGGTCTCGCGCCATCATGCGGTCTTTACTCGCACGGCGAGTGGACGGATCACGCTGCGTGACCTCAACTCGCTCAACGGCACCTACGTCAACGGGCGGCGCGTCGAAGAGACGACCCTACACTCTGCCGACGAAGTGCAGATTGGAAAATTCAAACTGGTCTTTTGGGAGGCGACACCATGAGCGTCAATCAGGGCGGTATGCGCATCGGTGAGGTCCACGCGCAGTTGCGCAAGCTTTTTCCCGANNTACCGTCTCTACTCCGAGCGCGACGTTGAATGTCTGCGCGAGGCGATTCGCCTCGCGCAAGAAGAGTTCGTGCCGTTGCGGGTGGTACGACTTCGACTCATCGAACAGGGGCTCTTGATGGTGCCCAACGTCACGCCCGGCGCTCGCCACGTGGCCCGCGAGGCCACGGTGAGCGTGGTGAGCGCGCCGGCTCCCGTCCCACGTTCCGCCTCGAATCTGGTTGTGCCGGCGTCCAGCGACGTGGAACCCACGCCGATCAAGCAGTACTTCTCCATCGCGGAACTGATTTCCACGACCGGTCTTACGCCCGAAGAGTTCAACCAGATCCAGGCGCTCGGGCTCGTGACGCCCGTAGTGGTCGAGGGCGAGACGACACTGAGCGCGATCGACGTGCGCATCGCCGCGTACGCGCGCGCGCTGCTCGCGCGCGGGGTCGACGCGCGGCTGCTCGGCTCACTGCGTCGTATTGCCGAGCGAGAGATCGGCGTCATCGACGAACTCACCCAATCGCTTCGAAGCGTGAACAACGAGCACACTCACGCCCACGCCCTGGCCGTCGTGGCCGACGTGGCGCGCGAAGTGACGTCGCTTTGCAACGTGCTCGTTGAACGCGAACTCTCTTCGTTCTTACGCGCCTAGAGGCCCGCGACGGAAGTGTCGCGGTCTAGGCTGGCCCCATGATTGAGGTGGTACTCCGCGCGGTCCGCGTTGACGTGGGGTCCTCGACGCCGTTGTTGCTGCTCGAAGAAGTGGGGGGCGAGCGCGTGCTGCCGATCTACATCGGCGCGCCGGAGGCGGCGGCCATCGCCTACGCCCTTCAAGGTGTGGTGTCGCCCCGTCCGATGTCGCACGACCTACTGGGTCACGTGGTGAGTGCCCTCGGCGCGAAGCTCTTCTCGGTGGAAGTCACCGAGCTCGTGGACAACACGTACTTCGCCAATTTACGATTGGTTCGCTCGGGCGAGGAGATCATCGTCAGCGCCCGTCCGAGCGACGCCGTGGCCTTGGCGCTGCGCGTCGGTGCGCCGATATTGATCAGCGACGATCTCATGGCGGCGGAGGGTCGAGTAATGAAGTTGGCGTACGACGAAGAGGACGAGGAGTACGTGGAGCTCGACGCGCCGAGCGAGGCCGATCTGGTGGCGCAGCTTCGAGAGTTTCTCGACCAAGTGCGACCCGAGGACTTCGATACGTGAGTCGGGGCCTAAAGTCGCTCGCCATCTTTGTCGCCTTCGTCGCCATTTACACCTTGGGTCGCCACATGATCGGTTCCTCGACCACCACGACCACGTCCACGACCACCACGACGTCGGTCACCACCAGCTCTCTCGGGGGCACCGCGTGCCAGGCGAAGGACTTCTCGGGGGTCTACAACGAGGGTGAGGGCGCGGCGGGCACCATCTACGCGAGCGTCACGTTGACCAAGTCGAGCGCGGGCACCTGCACGTTGAAGGGGTGGCCGCTCATCACGCTCCAGGACAAGCTCGGCGGGCTGATGACCTCGTCCACGTTGGACGTGCCCACGAGCGGCAACACCTTTCAGTTTCTCACCACTCAGGCGAACGACCCACCGGCGTCGGTGAGCGTGGGCCAAGACGGAACCGTGCAGTTCTCACTGGCGTACTCGGACGTTCAATCTGGTACGACCGCCTGCCCCGACGCGGTCACGGTGAGCGTGCAATTTGTGGCCAATGGTGGGGCCATCGATGTGACGCCGACGTACCCGGTGGCGCCGTGTGACGGCGGGCGAGTGGTGCTCAGCCCGTTCTACTAAGGGGTATCGCCGGCTCGTTAATCGAGTTGCACCAGTACTCGACCCCGTGTTGTTCCGGCGCGCACGTCCTCGAGCGCACCCGCGACTCCTTCGAGAGTGATGACTCGATCAATCAGTGACGCAAAGTCGACGCGCGGTGCGAGTTCGCCCAATGCTCGCCACACGCGTTGGCGCGTGGCGTCGCTGGCCTCGACGGCGTCGACGCCCACCAGGGTCACCGCCCGTGTGATGAAGGGATAGATCGTCGTCGACAGGTCGCCGCCCGCCATGACGCCGCACGCCGCCACGGCCGACCCGTAGCGCAGCGAGCGCAGCACTTGGTGCAACGTCTCACCCCCCACGCAGTCAATTGCCCCGTTCCAGAGCTCGCTGCCCAACGTTCGATCAGGTCGATCGCTCAGCTCGGATCGTCCAACGACGCGCACCGCCCCCCGATCGAGGAGCCACGATGTCGCCTCGGGCCATCCGGTCGAGGCTACCGGCGCGTAGCCGCGCAGCGCGAGATAGGTCACCGCATGCGAGCCGACGCCCCCCGTGGCGCCGGTCACCAGTACTTGGGCGCCGGGCTGGAGTCCTTCGTCCTCGAGCGCCAGGACACTGGCCATGGCGGTGAAGCCAGCGGTGCCGATTATCATCGCCTCGCGCGTCGAGACGGTGGGAGGCAGCACGGAGAGCTGACGTCGCGACGCGAAGACGAATGGCGCGAACCCGCCATCTCGTTCAACGCCGAGATTCCCGCCGTGCACGGCGACCGCGGTCCCGGGGCTGAGGTCGCTGTCGGGGGAGCGCGCCACCACCCCAGCGGCGTCGACGCCGCCCACGAGGGTGGCCCGACGGCGAACTCGACTGGGCGCGCTGGCGACCATGACGTCTTTAAAGTTCACGCCCGAATATTCGACTTTCACCAAAACGTCGTCGTCATCGACGGGTAAAGGTTCGACCTCGCGCACGTCGCACGATAGATGGCCGTTGGTTTCGCTGACGACAAAGGCTCGCATCGAACCAGATTACGCAGCGTCTTCGTCGTCCTCGCCAAGGCCATACCATCTCCAAGGTGACACGAATCCTGTTGAACGGCAATCCCACCTGGGCCCTGCTTCCTAAAAGGAAGGGGAGGACCGTTCTGCTCTTGCACGGAGGACTGAGCAGCAGCGCCAGTCTTCTTCGGGTCTTGGGTCCGCGACTCTCGAAGCGATTCGAGCTCGCCGCCTTTGATCGCCGCGGCCACGGACGCAGCGCCGACACCGATCAGCCCTTCTCCTACGACGCCATGGCCGACGAGACCATTGCCTTTGTGGAACTGCTGGGGCGGCGCGTCTACGTGGTCGGGCACAGCGACGGGGCCAACGTGGCGATCATGGCGGCCCTGCGGCGCCCGGACTTGTTCAAGAGAGTGGCGCTGGTCGGCGCGAACTACCACTTTCGGGGACTGGTGCCGATGCCGGATTTCACACCCACGAGTCCGGGATTCTCCGAGTTCGCCGCCTCGTACGCGAAACACTCACCCGAGGGGTTCGCGCACGCGAG
>PKXH01000054.1:5079-6510 GCA_003133405.1 Acidimicrobiaceae bacterium
CCCGGCACGTCGCACGCGGTGCTTAAGGAGCGAACCAAGGAGTGCGGGGAGATCATCGAACGCTTCTTTCTCGGTCCGATACCACCGCGGACCAAGTACCCGCTGCGCCGTGCGGCGACCGTCGTCACCGAAAAGTCGAAGCGTCGCTAAGCGTCCTTCGCTCGGTACACTTAACTTCATGTGGGCGCAGCTCTTGAACGCGCGCGACCGCGCCATGACCTGGTGGACGTCGCTCGCCAAACTCACGGGCGACGGGTTGCTCTACACCCTGGCCGGGTGCTTCGCGCTGGTACTGGGCTGGACCTCGACCCAGCCTGCGCAGTGGCAGTGGGGCTACCTGGCCGTCGGGCCTTACGCCCTCGTCGCCGTCGCCGCATTGATACTGGCTCGACGAATCCGTCGACGGGAGCACCTCGTTCGAATGGTCCTCTTGAGTCTCGTGGTGGTCGGCGCGGTCTTCGTGCCCCTTGGACTCGAGGCGCACTGGCGCCACGCCCAGCCCGAAGTCGGCGTCATCTCGCGCGCGGGCCAACTGCTCAGCAANNTTCGAGTCGTTCTTCCCTTACCTTCCCTTAATGGGCGTCTTTGGTCTGCCGAGCGCCGCCACGAAGAAGAGTAAGGGCCTCACCGACGCTCGAATCGTCATGACGCTGATGACGCTCCTAGCCAGCGGGTGGGCACTCGCACTACTGCGCCTGTCGAAGGAACAGAAACTGCGTGTCGCGCAGGTCCTCATTGCGCTGCCGACCGGCGCACTGTTCCTCTCTACCGGGGGTGACGACATGCCCATTCTGGCGCTGCTCTTACTCGGCGTCGCCGCGTTGCAGCGGCGCCAATCGAACCTGGCCGGCGTCAGTCTGGGTCTCGCGGCGGCCATGAAGTTGACGGCGTGGCCGATGGCGGCCGGCGCGCTGCTCGTGGCGCATGACCAGCGAGGGCGATCCACCTGGCGACGGGTGCTGGTATGGATTGGCGCCATCGTCGTGGTGACCACGGTGCCGTTTATTTTTCGAGCGCCCGGGGCGTTCATGACCAACGTGTTCGCCTTTCCACTGGGTCTGGCCGGTGTCTCTTCGCCGGCCGCGAGCGCGTTACCCGGACACGTTCTCACCACGTGGCTACCCGTACTCGGCCACATCCTGGCGCCCGTGACGCTCTTGATCGGCGGCTACTTCGTCGCCAAATACGCGCGCCGTCATTGGCCGTTGACGTTGTCACAACTGCTCGCGATCCTGAGTTTGACCTACGCGGTGATGATGTGCGTCGCCTCTGCGACGCGCATTGGTTACCTGATCTATCCGTTGAATTTCGCGCTGTGGTCCTCGATGACCGAGGTGAAAACGGTCGCGTCGCCCGAACTGGTGAGACACTGACGCGTTAGATCGTTTGGGAGTTCTGGTAGATGCGAAAGGTCCAGTCGACCGTGGTGGC
>PKXH01000054.1:6515-8666 GCA_003133405.1 Acidimicrobiaceae bacterium
GATAAGTGCCGCACTGGTGGCACCGGTGGTGGCGAAGGGTTCGTAGCAGTCGAAGTCACCGGCCCCCGAGTTGGGCGTGTTGCCCCCACCCATAGAAGCAGTGCCTTCGGGCATGACGAAGGCGTCCGCGATGTTCGAAGGGACTTCTGCGCTCTGCAGGCAGTACTTCAGCGCGGGCCCCGGTGAGGGGTCAGGTTGCAGGCCGCCCACTACGACCGGCAGGGTGGTGGTGGTCTCTTTGGTGACGCCCTGGTTGGCGACGAGGTTGATCACCATGAAAATGACCAGCATGACGACCGCCAGACCTAGCACCGCCCCGGCTGGCCAGAGGCTGGTGGTCGTGGTGAGCGGTGGCTTGGGGTCGTCACTCACCCGTTCCAACCAAAATGGTCGATCGGTCCGCGTCCCTGGCCGAGGTGCCAGGTGGACGCGCTGGTAAGGGCGGCGAGCACGAAGGATTTCGCGTCGCGCGTGGCGTCGAGCACGCTCCGTCCGAGTCCGAGTCCGGCCGCGATGGCCGCCGACAGCGAACATCCGGTGCCGTGGTCGTTTAATGTTTCGACCCGCATCGCATCAAAGACGACTAAGTCGTCGTGCCCGAGCAGCAGGTCCGGCGCGTGTTCGGCACTCGGGGTGTACGCCAAGTGTCCGCCCTTAACAAGGACGAAGGACGGCCCCATCGCCAAGATGGTGCGCGCGAGCTTCGTCAAGTCCTCGAGGTCTCTCACGTCGTGCACGTCGACCCCACAGAGCACCGCGGCTTCGTGAAGATTGGGCGTGACGACCTCCGCGAGGGGGATGAGGGCGCTTCGGTACGCGTCAACTCCGCCCTCGGCCATGAGGGCGTCGCCGCTGGTAGAGACCAGGACGGGATCGACCACGAGGTGGGGGAGCAGTCCCTGCCGGGCGAGTTCGCTCACCCGTTCGACGGTGCGAGCCTGGGCGAGCATGCCGGTCTTGGTGGCGCGCACGACAAAGTCGGTGACGATCGCTCGAATCTGGGCCTCGACGAAGTCGGGATCGATGTTGACGATCCCCGACACGCCCTCGGTGTTCTGGGCGGTGAGCGCCGTCAACGCCGTCGTGGCGTGCACGCCAAAGGCGCTGAAGGTTCTAATATCGGCTTGAATTCCGGCGCCCCCGCCCGAGTCCGAACCCGCGATGGATAGGGCGGTAATGGGCTGCACGCTCCAACCCTAGTAAGCGATTTTCGTTAGTACGCTGGGGCCGTGGAAGAGCTGTTCCAGGTCGGATCGTTTAGTTCAACGTCGCGTCTCGTCGTGGGTACGGGTGGTTTTCGCTCGATGGACGTACTCGAGTCGTCCATTCGAGCCTCCGGCTCCTCGATCGCCACGGTGGCGCTGCGTCGAGTTGATCCCAACGTCAAGGGGTCGATCTACGATCTGTTGCACGAGATGGACGTGACGTTATTGCCGAACACCGCTGGCTGTTATAGCGCGGACGAGGCGATCAAAGTGGCCGAACTGGCCCGCGAAGCCTTTTCCACGCCGTTGATCAAACTCGAAGTCATTGGCGACGACGTGACGTTGCTGCCCGACACCAGCGAGACGTTGAACGCCGCTGGGGAACTGGTGCGTCGAGGCTTTGAAGTCTGGGCGTACACCTCGGACGATCTGATCGTGGCCCAGCGTTTGGAACAGCTCGGTTGCGTCGCGGTGATGCCCCTGGGATCACCAATCGGTTCGGGACTGGGAATTCGAAACCCCCACGCGATCTCCCTCATCACCGATCGTCTCTCGGCTGCGGTGCTGCTCGACGCGGGCGTGGGCACCGCGTCCGACGCCGCGCTGGCGATGGAGTTGGGCTGTGACGGAGTGCTCGTGGCCTCGGCCATGAACCGAGCGCTCGAGCCCGTGTTGATGGCCGAGGCCCTGCGCGACGCCGTTCGCGCGGGCTACCTGGCCCGCCGGGCGGGCCGTATTCCGACGCGGCTCCACGCGGAGGCCTCGTCGCCGTCGCTCGGGCGACCCGATCTTTTCGCCGTTTAAGGTCAATCTAACTACACTCGTGTAGTCCGTCGAGATAGTCTGGTCAAGCCTCGGTCGGGAGGGACAAAGTATGACAGAGACTGCGATTTTAGGATTCAGTGGACCGACGGTCTGTCGCCTCACGGGCGTCACCTACCGTCAG
>PKXH01000054.1:8718-11766 GCA_003133405.1 Acidimicrobiaceae bacterium
GTGCTCTCCGACGCCGGATCGGTGCTCGCGCACGACGATGGCGAACTGGTCGATCTTTTGCGCGGGGGCCAAGGGGTCTTCAACATCGTTCCCCTGGCGAACGTGGTCGCCGAGCTCTCGGTCACGATTCGCGAATCGCAACTCACGAAGTCGGAGAAGGGGGCCGCTACGGCGTGACCTCATCAACGCCGAGCGACGGGTCGCGCCGTCGACATCCGAGCGTGGTACCGAACACTCTTCAAACCTTCGCTCACCCGAGCGAGCAACTCTTCGCCACCCTGCTCACGATCTACGGACACCCGTGGGTCTATGAACCCTACGAATTCCCCTTGGCTTGGAGCGAACGGGGAGTTCCCACCAGCGGCTTTCGTCCGGACTTCTATCTCTCCGAACAACATCTCTTCATCGAACTCACCGTCCTCGAACAACGACTCGTGACGAAGAAGAACCGAAAGGTCCGGCGCTTCCGTGACCTCTACCCCGAGGTCCCGTTGCTGGTGGTTTACCGACGCGACTATCACGAGCTCTTGCGCCAACACGACCTTCGTGCGGACGGTCGAGCGGCGTAGGCGCAGAGATGATCGACCGACGGCCATTCCTCTACGACGTCCACGTTGAACTGGGCGCAAAGATCGTGCCCTTCGGTGGCTGGGAGATGCCGTTGCAGTACGCGACGGGCACGGTGGCTGAACACCTGGCCTGTCGCCGCGACGCCGTTGTCTTTGACGTGAGCCACTTGGGCACCGTTCGTTGCGATGGAACGGAGATGTTCGACGCGTTACAACGCACACTCACCAACGATCTGGAAAAGATCGCGCCCGGGCGGGCCCAGTACACGCATCTTTTGACCGACGACGGCTTCGTGGTCGACGACATCATCGTGTGGTGGGTCGCCAAAGACGAGTTCGATGTCATGCCCAACGCCTCGAACACTTCGGGTGTCACGGCGGCGTTGCCCGGGCGCGACGTCACCGACGAGCGCTGCGTGTTGGCCGTCCAGGGCCCCCACGCTCGGGCAAAGGTCGCGCAGGTCGACCCCCGATTCGCCGAGGTGGGGCGTTTTCGCGTCGAACGCTTCGACTATGAAGGCGTGGAGGTTCGAGTGGCGGGCACTGGCTACACCGGCGAGCCGGGCGTGGAGATCGCTGCACCGAACGAAGTGGCCGAGCGGATCCTTCGTCGCCTGGTGGAGGGCGGAGTGACTCCGGCGGGACTGGGCGCACGCGACACGTTGCGTCTCGAGGCCGCACTGCCCTTGTACGGCCACGAGCTCAGTCTTCACTCGACGACGCTCGAGGCGGGGCTCGGCTGGGTGCTGGGTTGGAAGAAGGCAACGTTTACGGGCCACGACGCCGTTGCGCTCGAACTTCAACGTGGCGTGACGCGTCTTTTGACGGGCGTGGCGAGCGCGGGCCGTCAGCCCCTGCGCGACGGAGCCGAGGTCGTCGCTGGAGATCGCAGCCTAGGAACCTTGACGTCGGGAAACTTTTCGCCCGTGCTCGGCCACGGCATCGGGATGGGTCTCTTGACACCGGGTCTGGAACCGGGACGTGACGTGACGGTGGTGCTGCGCGGTCGCGAGATTCCAGCGACCGTGACGGCGCTGCCCTTCATCCGAACGGAGTCTTGACGTGGCGGACTACCTGCCCCACACCATCGACGACGTTTCGGCGATGTTGGCTTTTTTGGGGATGAACTCGCTCGACGACCTCTTCGCGCACATACCCGCGGCCATTCGACTGACCGGCGGACTTGATGTTGCCGATGGCATGAGCGAACCGGACGTTGCGGCGATCTTTGCGGGGTACACCGCCGCCAACCGGGCCAAGACCACTGTCATGACGTGCTTTGCCGGTGGCGGCGCGTACGACCACGAGGTGCCCGCGGTGGTAAAGGCGCTGGCGAATCGCTCCGAGTTCGTCACCGCGTACACGCCATATCAGCCCGAAGTGGCCCAAGGTGTGCTCCAGGCCATCTTCGAGTATCAGACCCTGGTGTCGCGACTCAGTGGTCTACCAATTCCTAACGCTTCGCTCTACGACGCCGCGACGGCGCTCGTCGAGGCGCTCAACATGGCACACGGCGCCACGGGTCGATCGAAGATGGTGATCTCTTCAGGCATTCATCCTCATTGGCGCCAGGTCGCGCGCACGTTTGCTCGGGGCACCGGCCACGAGATCGTCGAAGTACCGCTTCGCGACGGCGTGACGGACTGGTCAAGTGTCGACACCTCGAATGCCGCAGCCGTTGTCGCGGCGTATCCGAACTACCTCGGCGTCTTGGAAGACCTCAGCTCGGCCAAGGCTCTGGCCGTCGAGCACGGGGCGCTTTTTGTAGTGGGTGCCGACCCCGTGGCCGCGGGTGTCTTAAAGACCGCCGGCCAGTGGGGCGCCGACGTCTTCGTCGGTGAGGGACAGGCCTTTGGCACGGCGCTCTCCTTCGGTGGTCCCTACCTCGGGCTCTTCGCGTGTACCGAGGTCCTGGTTCGTCGATTACCGGGACGGATTGTCGGTGAGACGGTCGATTCGAGCGGGCGACGAGCGTTCGTCACGACCTTGCGCGCGAGAGAGCAGGACATCCGTCGCGAAAAGGCCACATCGAACGTTTGTACGAACCAGACCCTGATGGCGGTGACCGCGGCGATCCAACTCGGCTGGCTCGGTACGTATGGGCTGCGCGAGATCGCCACCCGATGCGCCCAGGGCGCTCACTACCTTTACGATCAGCTAGTGCGCCTTGATGGTGTCGCACCGGTCTCGACCCAACCATTCTTCCGCGAGTTCGCGCTTCGACTTTCGAAGCCCGCGAGCGAGGTCATTTCCTTCATGGCCGATCGCGACGTGCTGGCGGGACTCGCCGTTGCGGCGTTGAGCGCTGGCGCGGACCCCTCGGTCGAGCTTGACATCGATCGCGTGCTGCTCGTGACGGTCACCGAACGTCGGACCAAGGACGAGATCGATCACTACGTGAAGTCACTCCGAGAGGCGCTGTCGCGATGACCGATTCTCCCCAACCGGGTGGGCGGGCGGCGTCAGCGCCGCTCATGGG
>PKXH01000093.1:0-106515 GCA_003133405.1 Acidimicrobiaceae bacterium
TACATCCCGCGCACCGACACGTACATTGAAAAGGACAGTTCGGTCAATGAAGAGATCGACCGGCTGCGCCACGCGGCGACCTCGTCACTATTGACCCACCGCGACACGATCGTGGTCGCGTCGGTCTCGTGCATCTACGGTCTCGGCTCGCCGATTGAGTATCGCGAACGTATGTTGCCCCTCGAAGTCGGTGCGAGCTTCGATCAGCGGGCCTTACTGCGACGTCTGGTGGAGATGCAGTACAACCGTAACGAATTAGTGCTCGATCGTGGGAGCTTTCGAATGAAGGGCGATACCCTCGAGGTCCAGCCGGCGTACAGCAACGAGGCCGTGCGAGTGTCGTTTTTCGATGATGTGATCGAAGAGATCTCCTTCTTCAATCCCGTCACCCAGGAGAGTCGTGGAATGGTGAAGGAATTCACGCTCTTTGCTGCATCGCACTACGCGACGAGTCTGGCCACACTCGAAAGGGCCTGCCGCGAGATTGAGATGGAACTCGGCGAGCAGTTAGCCATCTTTCAGGCCGAGGGCAAGCTTCTCGAAGCGCAACGACTTCGCTCGCGTACTGAGCACGATCTCGAGATGCTCGAGCAGACCGGAGTGTGCGCGGGCATCGAGAACTATTCGGCGCACCTCGACGGCCGCAAACCCGGCGAGCGGCCCTTCACCCTGCTCGACTATTTTCCCGACGACTACCTCGTCGTCATCGACGAGTCGCACGTGGCCGTGCCTCAGGTGCGCGGTCAGTACGCGGGGGATCGTTCACGAAAGTTGACATTGGTCGAGCATGGATTCCGACTGCCCTGCGCGCTTGATAACCGCCCCTTGAGTTTTGACGAATTCATGGATCTGGTGCCGCAAATGGTGTTCGTCTCGGCGACGCCGGGACCCTACGAGATCGAGCACTCGGACCAGGTCGTCGAACAGGTCATCCGTCCGACGGGGCTGCTTGACCCCGAAGTCTTCGTTGTTCCCACGAAGAACCAGATTGACGACCTGCGTATTCGCCTCGATGAGGTGATAGCGCGAGGTGAGCGTGTGTTGATCACGACGCTGACTAAACGCATGTCCGAAGACTTGACGACGTTTCTCGCCAAGGCCAGCTATCGCGTGCAATATCTGCACAGCGATATCGATACCATCCAACGAATCGAGATACTCCGCTCGCTGCGTCTGGGCGAGTTCGACATTCTCGTGGGCATCAACTTGCTCCGGGAAGGACTCGATCTGCCCGAAGTCTCGATGGTGGCCATACTCGACGCCGATAAGGAGGGATTCCTGCGCTCACGAAGTGCCTTGATCCAGACAATCGGACGCGCGGCCCGAAACTCCAATGGCCAAGCGATTCTCTACGCCGACCGGATGACTGATTCGATGCGCGCCGCAATCTCGCTCACCGAGCGTCGGCGAATTCTCCAGGTCGCCTTTAACACCGAGCACGGCATCGAGCCGAAAACCGTCATGAAGAACGTGGCCGATATCTTGAATCGATTGCGCAGCGAAGCGCCGCGTGAGGTTACCTCGAAGGTGCACGGCATCTCCTCGCTGGACGCCGTCTTGCCCGACGATCTGAGCCTGGAGATCGCACGAGTCGAAGAGGCGATGCTCCTGGCCGCCAGCGAACTGCGATTCGAGGAAGCGGCCGTGCTGCGCGACACGCTCCAGAACCTCCAGCGCCAGGCCTTGGCGTCGAGTGACGACCCGTTGAACCTCGAGCCACCGGTAGATTCCCTCTATGTCTAAGTCAATTCGGGTCCAGGGAGCGAGAGTTCATAATCTGAAGAACCTCGCCGTGGAGATCCCCCGCGACCAACTGGTGGTCTTTACGGGACTCTCTGGTTCGGGCAAGTCGTCGTTGGCTTTTGACACCATCTATGCCGAGGGTCAGCGCCGTTACGTGGAAAGTCTGTCGGCTTACGCGAGACAGTTTCTGGGCCAGATGGATAAGCCCGACGTTGACTTCATCGAAGGACTCTCGCCAGCGATCTCCATCGACCAGAAGACGGCCTCCAGGAACCCGCGCTCCACCGTCGGCACGATCACTGAGATTCACGATTACCTGCGACTGCTCTTCGCGCGCATCGGCGTGCCGTACTGTCCCCAGTGCGGCCGGGCTATCTCCAGCCAGACCCCCCAGCAGATCGTCGATCAGGTGTTGGCCAGATCCGAGGGCGAGCGATTCCTCGTCCTGGCGACCGTCGTCGAAGGGCGTAAGGGTGAATACAGCACGCTACTGAACGAACTGGCCGGCCAGGGTTTTTCACGGGTGCGCGTCGACGGCGTGGTGCTCGAGCTCGCCGAACGCGACACGTTGAGTCTGGCGCGCTACGAACAGCACAGCATCGACGTGGTGCTGGACCGGCTCAACGTGAAGTCGACCAACCGTCAGCGCCTCACCGAGTCGGTCGAGGCCGCCTTGAAACTGACGAAAGGGGTCGTCAAGTTCCTTTTCCTCGACACCGAGGAGATGGTGCAGTTTTCGGAAAAGATGGCCTGCAGTAACTGCGGGATCAGCTTTAGCGAACTCGCGCCGCGCGACTTCTCGTTCAATTCGCCCTACGGGGCTTGCCCGACCTGTACGGGATTGGGCACGCGCTACGAAGTCGACCCCGATCTGGTCGTGCCCGACGACTCGCTGTCGCTCGCCGAAGGGGCGCTCGCCCCGTGGGCCGGCGCGCGCTTTAAGTACTTCGAACGATTGATCGGGGGCATCGCGACACTCGGTGGCTTCGAGGTCACGACGCCGTGGAAGAAGCTGCGGGCGAAGGATCGCAAACTCGTGCTCTTTGGCGTGAACGCTCAATCCGTGCCCGTCAAGTATCGCAACCGCTACGGACGGGTGCGCACCTACGAGACAACCTATAACGGCATCGTTGAGTGGCTCGAACGCAAGCGCAGCGAGGCCGACGGCGACTGGTCGCGAGAGCAGGCCGAGCAGTACATGCGCGAGGTCGAGTGCACCGCCTGCCAGGGCCAGCGTCTCAAGCCCGAGGTGCTCGCGGTGCGGGTGCACGATCGAAATATTGCCGCGGTGAACGCGCTGACGATCGACGAGGCCATCGACTACTTCACGACCTTAAAGCTCACCAAACGCGAGACGACCATCGCGCGTCAGGTTGTCAAGGAGATCGTGGAGCGACTGACCTTCCTGCTCGACGTGGGACTGGACTATCTCACCTTGAGTCGAGCGTCGGCGACGCTCTCGGGTGGCGAAGCCCAGCGGATCCGTCTGGCGAGCCAGATCGGCAGCTACCTCGTGGGCGTGCTCTACGTGCTCGACGAACCGTCCATCGGACTGCACCAGCGCGACAACCGGCGCCTCATCGCCACGCTCGAGCGGCTGCGCGACTTGGGCAACTCGGTGATCGTGGTCGAACACGACGAAGAGACGATTCGATTGGCCGACTTCATCGTGGACATCGGTCCCGGCGCGGGGGAGTTGGGCGGTGAAGTGGTGCACGCGGGCACCTACGAGGCCCTCTTGAAGAACAAGAAGTCCATCACCGGCCAGTATCTCTCTGGAGCGAAAGTCATCAAAATTCCCGCAGCGCGCCGAGCAGGTGACGGCAAACGATTGACCGTTAAAGGTGCGCGCGCGAACAATCTGCAGAACATCACCGTCGACATTCCGCTGGGTGAGTTCGTGGCGGTGACCGGCGTGTCGGGCTCGGGAAAGTCCTCGCTCATCAACGCCATTTTGCTGGCTTCATTGGAGCGTCAGATCAATCGTGCCAAGACCACGGCCGCGGAGCACGACACGATTCTGGGCGTGAAGTTCCTCGACAAGGTCGTGGCCGTGGACCAACAGCCCATTGGGCGAACGCCCCGTTCGAATCCGGCGACCTACACGGGCGTGTTCGACAAGATTCGCCGGCTCTTCGCCGAGGTTCAAGAGTCCAAGGTTCGCGGTTATCAGCCGGGACGATTCTCTTTTAACGTGAAGGGCGGACGGTGCGAGGCGTGCGCCGGTGACGGGACGATCAAGATCGAGATGCACTTCTTACCCGACGTCTACGTGAGCTGCGAGACCTGTGACGGTGCGCGCTACAACCGCGAGACCCTCGAGATTTTGTACCGAGGCAAGTCCATCAGCGACGTGCTCAACATGCCCATCGCCGACGCGCTCGAGTTCTTCGAACGTCAGCCCTCGATCCTGCGTCACGTACAGAGCCTGGTGGACGTGGGTCTGGGCTACGTTCGGCTCGGCCAACCGGCCCCCACCCTCTCGGGCGGGGAGGCCCAGCGCGTGAAGCTCGCCACGGAGCTGGCGCGCCGACCGACCGGTCACACCCTCTACGTGCTCGACGAGCCGACGACGGGCCTGCACTTCGAGGACGTCAGTCGACTGCTCCAGGTCCTGCATCGCCTCGTCGATCAGGGCAACACGGTGCTCGTGATCGAGCACAATTTGCACGTCATCAAGACCGCGGACTGGGTCATTGACCTGGGCCCCGAGGGCGGTCGTCGGGGCGGCAGGGTCGTGGGAGAGGGCACGCCCGAAGAGATCGCCAAGCTCGACACCGCCACCGGCACGGTCCTAAAGGAGGTACTCGCCGGTCACGGGCCGGGCTGATGCTGGCCAAGCCGTCGGGCATCCCGCGTCAGAGCGGGTGCTATCTCTTTCGCAACGAACGTGGTGCCGTTATCTACGTGGGCAAGGCCCGCGTGCTGGCCCAACGACTCTCCAGTTACTTCCAGCGACGCGACGCCCAGAGCGAGAAGACCCAACTCTTAATGGCCGAGGCGACGTCGGTCGAGTGGATCGTCACGCCGAGTGAACTTGACGCGTTGATCCTCGAGAACGAGCTCATCAAGGAGAGTCAGCCGCGCTACAACATGCGCCTGAAGGACGACAAGAGTTTCCCCTACGTGGCCCTCGATTCGCGCACCGCTTTCGCCGCACCCTTCATGACGCGATCCCAGCACCAAAAGGGGGTGCGGTACTTCGGACCCTTCGTCGACGTGCGGGCCTTGCGCGTGACGATGGATGAGCTGCTCCAGGCCTTCCCACTGCGCTCGTGCTCGAAGCACAAGTTCAACTACCAACAGCGCATCAATCGCCCCTGTCTGCTCTACGACATCGGTAAATGCTCGGGACCGTGCGTGGGCGCGATCGACGCCGAGGGCTATCAACAGCTCGTGCAGTCCTGGGCGCGCTTCTTCGAAGGTGACGTTCGCCAACTTCGGGATCATCTGCAACGCCAGATGGACGAGGCGTCACAGAAGAAGCACTACGAAGCCGCGGCCAAGGCCCGTGACGGACTGGCCGCGCTCGAGCGCGCCGCGAGCGCCCAGAGCGTTGTGCTCGACGATCACTCCAACCTCGACGTCATCGCCATTGCCAGCGCGGGCAGTCGCGCGGCGGTGGTGCGATTTCGGGTGCGCTTTGGGCGCATCGTCGGGCGCACCGTGCACTTGGTGGATCGCTCGATGGACGAGGACGACCGCGAGATCCTCGAAAACGCGTTGACCGAGATGTACCTCGACGCGTCGTCGGTGCCCGGGGTGGTGGTGGTCCAGCGCCAATCGTTGGCGACGGCCCTCGTGGTGGCGTACCTCGGTGACGTGCGCGGCAAGGCCGTCCAAGTGCTCGCCGCCCAGCGGGGCAAGCGCCGGCGCGCCGTGGAACTCGCCACCCACGACGCCGAGGCGGTGATCAATCGAGACTCGCTTCGCCGACAGGCCGATCACAACGTGCGCTCGCGGGCGCTCCAAGAACTCGGCGCCGCACTTTCCTTGGAGCAACCGCCCTATCGCGTCGAATGTTTCGACATGAGCCACTTGCAGGGCACGAACTACGTCGGTTCCCTGGTGGTTTTCGAAGACGCCCTGCCGGTAAAGAGTGACTACCGACACTTCAACGTGAAAGAGGTACTCGGCAACGACGACGTGGGCGCCATGGAAGAGGTCGTTCGCCGGCGCCTCTCGCACTGGGAGGAGCATCAGGGCACCTCGAAGTTTCGCCACCCCGACCTCATCATCATCGACGGGGGATTGCCGCAGTTGCACGCGGCCGAGAAGGCCGCCCGCTCGCTCGAACTGAGCGGACTCGTGGAGTTCGCGGCCTTGGCTAAACGTGAAGAGCTGCTCTTTCGTCCTGGCAGTTCGTCGCCCATCGCGCTCGAACGGGGTTCGGAGAGTCTCTACTTGGTGCAACGAATTCGTGACGAGGCTCATCGCTTCGCGATCACGTTTCACCGATCCAAACGTGGCCGGTCGATGGTCAGCTCGTCGCTCGAGGGCGTCGAAGGGCTCGGTCCCGCGCGGCGTGATCGACTGCTCGAGCGTTTCGGATCATTGAACGCGCTTCGCCAAGCCACCTTCGATGAGCTCGACGCCCTGGCGTGGCTGCCCAGTGACGTCGCCAAGAGGCTCTACGATCATTTGCAGGCGCCGTCGACTCCGCGGCCCACGAAGGCAGGTGTGAGCGATGAGTGAGGTGGTGCTGGTGACGGGCATGTCGGGCGCCGGGCGCTCGACGGTCTCGGCCGCGCTCGAGGACTTGGGCTGGTTCGTCATCGACAATCTGCCCTTGGAACTGGTCGTTCGCGTGGGCGAACTGACCTCGGCGAGCGCGAACGACTACCCGGGCGTCGCCTTTATCGTCGGACGATCCGGCGGTGTCTCGCCCGACGCCTTGTTGGCCGTGGAACGAGAGCTCCAGCAACGCCACCAGAGCGTCAAGATTCTCTTTCTGGACGCGCCCGACGAGGTGCTCATTCTCCGCTTCGAGGGGAACCGGCGCCGCCACCCCTTCACCGGCGCGACGCTGGCCGACTCGATCGCTGGCGAGCGGGCGCGCCTGGCGCCCATTCGCGACGCCGCCAATCTCGTGATCGATACCGGCTCGATCAACGCCAACCAACTGCGTCGTCGCATCGCCGAGACTTTCGCCGACTCGAGTTCGACCGAGTCGCTACGGGTGTCGCTCGTCTCCTTCGGCTACACCTACGGCATTCCCCGCGACGTGGACCTGGTCTTTGACTGCCGGTTCCTGCCCAACCCCCACTGGATCGACGAGCTGCGACCCTTGACGGGTCTCGACGAGAAGGTGTCGAGCTACGTGCTCGATCAAGAGCCCGCCCAGCACTTCTTACACGACGTGGTCGCGTTGCTGGAGTGGCAGATTCCCGCCTTCGCCCAGGAGGGCAAGTCGTACTTGTCGATCGCGATCGGCTGCACGGGTGGGCGTCACCGCAGCGTCGCCATCGCCGAGGAGATTCGACGGCGTCTGGGCATTGAACCCGCCGTGTTTCACCGCGATATCGCCCGATGAAGGTCGTCGCGGTCGGCGGGGGCCACGGCACGGCGGTGTCGTTGCGCGCGCTCAAGCGACTCTCCTCGGACGTGACCGGCGTGGTGTCGGTGGCCGACGACGGGGGCTCGAGCGGGCGGCTGCGCGCGATGTTGAACGTGGCGGCCGTGGGGGACCTGCGTAAGTGTCTCGTGGCGCTGGCCGACCCCGACAATCCGCTGACGGCGTCGTTCGAGCATCGCTTCAGCGTCGGTGAACTGGCCGGACACGCCGTGGGCAACCTCTTGCTCGTGGGCCTTCTCGACGCTACGGGCGACCTCGAGGAGTCGGTTCGCGCCGTGGCCCAAGTGATGGGCGTCACGGGCACCATTGTGCCGGCGAGCTGTGAGGGCGTGGTCCTGCTGGCCACGACCGAAGAGGGCCCCACCCGCGGTCAAAGCCAGGTGGCGCGCTCGTCGTCGATCCGTCGGATCAGTCTCGAGCCGGCGCACCCGGCGGCGCCGATCGTGGCCGTGGAGACTATCGAACGCGCCGACGTGGTACTGATTGGCCCGGGCTCGCTCTTCACCAGTGTGCTGGCCGCCTGCGTGGTCCCTGGTATCACCCAGGCATTGGCCGGCACGAAGGCGACGAAGGTCTACGTCGCCAACCTGCGCGCCCAGTTACCCGAAACCGAGGGCTTCACGCTCCAAGACCACGTCGACGCCCTCGAGCGCCACGGCGTCGTGGCCGACCTGGTCATGCTCGACCCGACCTCGACCTTTGGGAGCGACGCGTGCACGTGGGCGACGCGGGTGGTGGACTTAGCGGCCGCCAATGGCCTCGTGCACGATGTGCAAAAATTGTCACGGGCCGTGCTCGACGAAGTGCGAAGATAGTAAACCGACCAATGAAGGAGAGGCCAGTGGCGACACGGGTAGGCATCAATGGTTTTGGGCGCATCGGACGGAATTTCCTGCGCGCGTCGCTCGGTAACGCCGACGTCGAGATCGTCGCGGTGAACGACCTGGTCTCACCCGAAATCAACGCCCATCTGTTGAAGTACGACTCGACCCACGGCCGACTGGGCACGTCGGTCAGCGTGACGCCCGAGGGGATCTGTGTCGGCGAGCACACGATCCAGGTCTTCGCCGAGCGCAATCCCAGTGACCTGCCCTGGGCCGACCTCGGCGTGGACGTCGTGATTGAGTCGACCGGGCACTTCACGATTCGTGAGGCTGCGGCCCAACACCTCAGCGCCGGCGCGAAGCGCGTCATCATCTCGGCGCCCTCCTCGGACGCGGACGCGGTGTTCGTGGTGGGCGTGAACGAGGACACCTACGATCCGTCGACCGACTTCGTCGTGAGCAACGCGTCGTGCACGACGAACTGCTTCGTGCCCATGGTGAAGGTGCTCGACGACGCCTTGGGCGTCGACGTCGGACTGATGACCACGGTGCACGCCTACACCAATGACCAGAATCTCTTGGACCTCGCGCACGGGGATCGACGCCGGGCGCGCGCGGCCGCGATTAACATCGTGCCCTCCACGACCGGCGCGGCGCGCGCGACGAGCCTGGTCTTGGCTTCGATGAAGGGCCGTCTCGACGGGACGTCACTGCGCGTGCCCGTGCCCGACGGCAGCATCACCGATTTCACCGCCATCGTTCGCGCTACCACTGTCGAAGAGATCAACGCCGCCTTTGAGGCCGCGGCGGCCGGGCGCTTGAAGGGCATCCTCGTCTACACCGAGGATCCGATTGTCTCTTCGGACATCGTGGGCAGCTCGGCGTCGTGTACCTTCGACTCCCTGATGACGATGGTCCAACCCATCGATGACGAAAAGAGCTTGGTGAAGATCTTTGGCTGGTACGACAACGAGTGGGGCTACTCGAGTCGCCTGGTGGACCTGACGCTTCACATCGGCCGGTAGTTCGGTGCCCTCGACCCTGCCCTCGATCGATCGATGGGGGAGCCTCGAGGGCAAAAGGGTGTTGGTGCGCGTCGACTTCAACGCGCCGGTCGCCGAGGTGGACGGTGTGCTTCGCGTGACCGACGATTTTCGACTGCGTTCGGCGCTGCCGCTCTTTGACGATCTCGCGGCGCGCGGCGCATCGGTGACGGCGTGCACGCACTTCGGTCGACCGAACGGCAAAGTCGATGAGCGTTTTCGCGTTGAGCCGCTTCGACGACGGCTTCACGAACTCCGTCCCCAGATCACGTTGATGGAGAACCTCCGGTTCTCCCCCGGTGAGGAGGCCAACGATCCAGTCTTTGGCGCGTCGCTGATCGCGGGCTTTGATTACTTCGTCAATGAGGCCTTTGGCGCGTCGCACCGCGCGCACGCCTCGATCATGATTCCCCCGACGCTGGTGCCCAGCGCGGCGGGCCCCAATCTCCAACGCGAAGTCGCCACCTTGCTCTCCTTGCTCGAGTCACCGTCGCGGCCCTTCGTCGCCGTGGTCGGCGGGGCCAAGGTGAAAGACAAGTTAGGCGTGATGAAGGTCCTCGTGGTCAAGGCCGACGCCGTGCTCGTCGGTGGCGGGATGGCCTACACCTTCGCCGCGGCGGAGGGCCGCTGCATCGGCGGATCACTCTTTGACGCGTCGCACGTTCAAGAGTGCGTGGCGCTCCTCGAGACCGGTACGGTCCTGATTCCTGTGGACGCGCGCGGACTGAAGGTGGGCGCGCCCTTTGGGCCCGACGGGGGACCCGATGAAGCTCTCGTATTCGGAGAGGACATCGACGAGGGCTTCGTGGGACTTGACATCGGACCGCTCACCAGTGAATTCTTCGCCGCGGCCATCGCGGGGGCGCGCACAGTCCTGTGGAACGGACCGATGGGCGTCTTTGAAGATCCCCGCTTCAACGCGGGCACCGAGGCCGTCGCCCGGGCCGTTGTCGCGTCGTCCGCAATCAGCGTGGTGGGCGGTGGCGATTCGGTCGCGGCGCTCAACTCCTACGGACTCCAAGACGAGGTGAGCTTCGTGTCCACCGGCGGGGGCGCGTCGTTAGAGCTCGTGGAGCTCGGTGACCTGCCCGGTCTTCGGGCCCTGCGCGAAAGTCCTTGGAACTAGGTGTCCGCGCGCCGCCCCCTCGTCATCGGTAACTGGAAGATGAATCTCGACTTCGTCGAGGGACTGCACCTCGTCCAGCAGCTCGGCGTGTTGATGAAGAATCGCCCCGTCGAACACGTCGACGTCGTCGTGGCGGCGCCCTTCGTCGATCTGCGCAGCGTCAGCTCGATCGTTGAGTCCGAGCGCTTCGCGATCGCTCTTGGCGCTCAGCACGTCAACGCTCACGAGAACGGCCCCCACACCGGAGAGATCAGCACCTCAATGCTAAAGCGGCTCAATGTCGAGTGGGTGATCGTTGGACACTCTGAGCGGCGAATGCACTACGCGATGAGCGAGGAGATCGTGCGCGAAACCCTCGCCGCCGTGGTTCGCGCCGGCCAGCACGCCGTTCTCTGCGTGGGCGAGGAACTCTCGATCCGTGAGAATGCGACGTACCACGAGCACGTCACTGCGCAACTGACGAGCGCCTTGCACGGACTCGAGGAGAGGTTTCACGATCTCGTGACGGTGGCCTACGAGCCGCTATGGGCTATTGGCACCGGAGTGAACGCGACGTCGGACCAGGTGCGCGAGATGACGACGTTCCTGCGCGCAGAACTTCACGAGCGGTCCTTCACGTCGGCGAAGGTGATCTACGGGGGTTCTGTGAACTCCGACAACGCCGCGTCGTTGATCGCTGAGAGTGACATCGACGGTTTCCTCGTCGGAGGGGCGAGCCTGAAGGCGGAGTCGTTTTACGCGATTCTTCGAGCCTGCGACGACTGCTACGCTGTAAAGCGCTAATCGGAGGACCCAATGTTTACCTGGGCAATCATCGCAATTGAGGCCGTCGCCGCCGTGGGGCTGGTTTTTCTCGTGCTGTTGCACTCGGGTCGCGGCGGGGGAATCTCGGACCTTATGGGTGGCTCGATGGGTGCCGCCGCGACGGGCTCGACCGTGGTGGAGCGCAACTTGGACCGCATCACGATCGCGGTGGCGTTGGTGTTCACCTTCGCCACGTTGACGCTCGACCTGCGCTTACAGTAACGGCGATGATCTCGCGTCGAGGCGGGCGCGCACTGGCACTCTCGTTCCTCTGTCTGGCGGCGGTCGCGCTGCCTGTCGCGCTCACCGGGGCCGCCACGGTGACGAACGCCAATGAGAACGCGCGCACGCTGACGTTGTCCGTGCCCGGACCCTTTAACGGTTGCTCGTATTTAGACTCCGGCGCCACGCCGACCACCGACGCGATCCTCGACCTCGTTCGGCCCTCGGCCTTTGTCACGAGCGCCAACAACACGTTGGCCGGCGAGAGCGGCGCGATCGCCTCGGCGGAGCTGATCTCGCTCCAGCCAGAGACGGTGATCTACACCATCGCCGCGGACCAGTCGTGGAGTAACGGTGTGCCCTTTCTGGGCAGTGACCTGGTGGGCTGGTGGCAGCGCGCCCGATCGCTCTCGAGTGCCGTGAGCGACGGGTACCGCGCGATCAAGACCCTCACCGTCTCGCCCGACGGACTGGTGGTCACCGCCGTCTTCGCGACGCCCTACGCCGACTGGAATCTGCTCTTTCGTGACGTCGAGGCGATCGGCACGCGCAAAGGATGCGCCATTCGCAATCTGGTGACGCGGCCCTCGCTCGGGCCGTACCGCGTCACCCGGGCCACGACCACTCGCGTCGTCTTGGCCATGAACACGAATTGGCCCCTCGACACCAACCGTTTTGGCCGAATCGTCATCACCGATTCCCCGTTATTCCCGAAGTCGGCGTCGACTGTCTTTGCGAGTTACTCCCTCGCGTTGAACCGGGGACAGATCGAACTACTCAGCACCCATCCCACGCTGCTCAGTCACATCTTCTCTTCGAGCAACGTCGAGGAGTTGACCTTCGCCCCTTCGCGTCCCTTCACCCAGCGCGTCGTGGTGCGCAAGGCGCTTAGCTGGTCGATCGATCGCCAACTCTTGATCGACAAGCTCTTTGGCGCGGTGACCTTTTCTCCCTCCGTGGCCGCTTCGGTGATCTACTCCCAGGGCCAGGCTCAGTATCCCGGGACCGTCGGCGCCGGACCCGGCGGTCAGACGACGACCACTTCGTCACCGGGCTCATCGTCTAACGGACTAAGTGACTGTCTCACGTGTGCTCTCGAGCTTTTGAAAGAGTCCGGATACCACCGGACCGTCGCGGGTTGGCTGAACGACGTGGGCCAGCTTCTCTCGATCCGACTCGGTGAGGGCCCGAGTGCCCTCGACCATTCGGTCGCGACATTCATTGAGGGTGACTGGAAGAAGTTGGGCGTTTCGACGGTACTCATCGAGGAGTCGAGTGACGCCGCGGCCGCCCGAGGCGCCGCGACCAACCAAGTCGACGTGGCGGTCTTGTCGCGTCCTACGTCAACGACGCCTTCATTCGCGGCACGCTCGTGGGCCGGCCCCGCCTATCCCAATACGTACCTCAGCGGCGTGAGAACAACCGCGCTGGCGACGCTCTTCACCCAAGCAACGGCCATCTTTAATCCCGTTACGGCGTCGGCCACGTGGTTGCGCTTCGATCAGATCATCATGCGCAACTACTGGGCTCGACCGCTTTTTACGGCGCCTTCTATTGTGGTCTGGTCGAGTTCACTTGTCACAGTACAGAACAGTCTCTCGGTCGCGGGTCTTGTTGATCAAGTACCAACTTGGTCAATTGCGCCACCTTTAACGCCGACTTAGCGACGAACGAGAATCTCACTCCGGCTAGAGTAGAGGCCGCGTCGGAGTGGCGGAATAGGCAGACGCGCCAGCTTGAGGGGCTGGTGCCCTTAGGGGCGTGTGGGTTCAAGTCCCGTCTCCGACACTGGTAACTATGCTCAGTGCCCTTTCATCCAGAACTTTCTTCAAGCGGCAGTCATATTGGGCATCACCCAACGGTCCCCGTCTGGCCTTGGAGGGTCACTTGATTCGTCTGCCGACACCTCAACTTGGATCGAGATTTGGGGACTCGTCGACCAGTGGTCGGTCAAATTGGCCTTGGGCTGAAAGATCGTACCGAAGCCCAGCAAAGCCGGACCAAGAACCTTCAAAACGATTTTGAAGACGGACGAAGTGTTCATGCCTAGATTCTAAGAGTCCATAAATTGAATCCGTTCAGTTGGGTCGGTCTGCAATGTGGGGCGACTCCAGTTGGATCAGACTTTGAGACAGTCAAGTAGCCAGTGGAGGGTTGCATTCTTTGCACGTTGGACCTTCAACGCCGATCACGATGCAATTATGCTTAGCCGCCAGTGCAAGGTTGCAGATCTGTTGCGTCGGGTCTGCGACACGAGGCTGTTTTAACTCCGCTGAGCCACATCGTTGGCCGGCATTATTCGCCATCGCTCCCTTGTTGCCGCCAGGGTCGGGAAGTAAAGTAGTAAAGGCGATATGAACAATAGCGTTGATGAACTCATCCTTGATCTGCTTGAGTGGCTTGGACCAAAGCCTCGCCCATACTCTGAGGTTCTCGACGCGTGGCGAACGTCATGCCCGCGTCTTCCAGTCTGGGAAGAAGCGAACGATCGAGGATTCATCGAGCGGCAATTCTTGATTGGGCAGGGATCGCTTATTACCGTCTCCGCCATGGGACTCAAGCACTTGAATGAGAGCCGTCCATAGCTACTGGCTCCATCTAGATACTGTTTGAACATCAAAGGTGAGCAAGTGATTCTCAGTTGAGGTAGTCAATCCACCATTCTCCAGTGCGAGGTTGAATTTCTGTGGCGTCGCGTCTCCGACACCGGTCCGTGTTAACCTGAGCCGCCTACGGCCCCTTGCAAGTTGAGTGCAGCTGTGCCGCCTATTGAGGGGCAGACGCTATGCGCAAGGGGATCCGTTTTTCGACGGTTGCAGCAAGTCTTTCGTTGGTTGCCTTAAGCCTCGCCGTTGGCGGCATTTCCGCCTCGAGTGCGACCGTGCACCAAAGGGTCGAGTCCCATACGGCGACGATCATTACCCCGACGGTGAATGCTAACTACACCCTCAATCCCGAAGCTGTGCACCTCAGCGCTCAAGATCTGCATTTTCAAACCAGTAACTACACCGTTGCTCAGCAACTGACCTACATCGGCACTACTGCAATCCACGTCGGCAATATCATCGTTGTATTGACCGCCACTGGACCGTTCTATGGCACAGTTGTCGCCGTCAATGGCCAAACACTCTCAACAAAACCGGCGACGCTAGGAGATATCTTCGAGGTTTTGGACCTCACCGTCTCGTCGGCGACCGGAAGCGCTTCGACCGCTGGCAAGGGCGCCGGGACCGGCGCTCCGGCGCTTTCCACCTCTAAAGGCGCGAATGGCAACTCTCCCAAAGGTTCGTCCCTTGTTGCGGAATCATCAACCGGGTCCATACAAACCGATCCAACCGCTCGCTCGGGGTCGGCGCCTCTCTTGACCGCAAATTGTGATCCGGGCTATCCCACGCCCACTGTCACCTTCAACGCCACCGCGAACGCCGGCACGTTCAACCTCCAAGCATCCTTCAGCTGGGCAGGCCATCTCAAGTCGGCGAGTATCACCGATAACCCATCGTTTACCGTTTCCATGAGTGCAGCCGTCGCCGGAAACGGCACGTGCACCTTGAGCCAAGATCTCTTCGACGTGGATCTGCCCACGATTGAGTTCGTCATTGGCTGGGTCCCCGTCTGGATTACCCAAGACTTGTCTGCAACGGCGACACTTGTCGTCACGGCCAACGGTTCGGCCGCCATCAACGTTGGCTATAGCGCCCACGCAACGCTCGGGGCCGCGAAGCCCCAGGGTGGGTCCTGGGGCGTCATCAGAACGGGGTCGGTCACCACTCCCGTCACCACAGCGTTCAACATCACCGCCCAGGCCACACTTGATGTGCCGGTGACTTACGAGGCGGCGATCTACGGGCTCGCCGGCCTGAGCGTCACGGCGGACCCGTTTGCTGCCCTCGCGGTGAATCCCCCACCAGCGTGCAAACCGACACCCTCTCTCAAGCTCGACGGAGGCTTGAAGGGCTCGATCGGCGCCTTCGTCCACCTCGGCTCGCTCTACAGCTGGGACAACACCTTCGCCCAGTGGACGTTCTTCACGACAAACTTGATAGATCACCTCAACAACTGCCCCCCGATCACAACCCATCTCAACATCACCACGGTCTCCAATTCGATACACACTGTCTTTACCCCCGGGGTGCCAGCGGGGAACACCATTCCCCTGGGTTCAACCGTGATTATCCAAGACGTGGGGACGGCGAGTAAGTACAAACTGACGTTGACAGGTCCAGACGGCCTGAAGCACATTTCCAATGTGAAACCGACGGTTCCCTATAACTACGTCCTTTCGCAATCGGGGAACTATTCGGTGAGCATTGGGGGAGGCATGGTCGGCTTCGGCAACCCGACGATCAGTAAGCAACTGACAATCACCGTGCCCTGACCATTCCCACCCGTAACTAGAAGCACCCTCCGCACTTCCTTCAAGACCCAGAGTCACTTAGGGCGACTGGCTAGCGAATGTAGAGTTTCGTTCATCATGTGGGTGAACATCAGTGGGGCACTTCAGGATTCCAACCGAGCCGCCAGTGCAAGGTTGCAGACTTGTCACGTCGGGTCCGTGACTTGAAGTGTGTTTGCTTGCCTCCAGACCTTCTCTGCGTCGTAGAATGTGGAGATGGTGGACTCAGAACGCTTCTCAGGAATGTTGCCGAATCATTCGCGGCGGCTTCCATGGGCAGTACGTCATCGCCATCCTCAAAACCGACTGCTACGGCGACTCTCTTGGATCTGGAGCAATCCAATCACGATTGCAATCCCAAGTCAGATTCACAATCGTCGGGAAGACATTCGTGGTCTTGCCGGACGTCTTAGGCGACGGCCCTAGTCGATCAGTCGCCAGTGACTGGTGGCAGACCTGTGGCGTCGGGTCTCCGACACCAGTGATGACCCGTTTGGTTGACATCCCACAGGCGCAAAGACCATGGAGTGCAAAGTTCGCTCGGGCGTTCGTGACCGAGCTCAAGGATTTATTCCAGTTCTTTCCAGTGCTCTCGACCGAAGAGACGACCGTATCGAGCAGTGAGGGAGGGACCCTCATCGCGGGCAGTGTCCGGATGCAGAACGAGGGTACCTTCGGGTGCCGGTAGAGCCGCTACTTGCTCGTCGGTCAACGCACAACGGATCAATGTCGTTGTGATTTCCGTGATTTGATCTCGGTCTACAAATCGCACTCCGTGCTTGGTCTTAACGGCAATACCGTCGAAGATGTCTAACTCCGGGATCCACAAGACATGTTCGACCGTTCCGAACTGGGTATCCGTGGAACTGAGTAAGGGTGTGCCAACTGGCACCCCTCGATATGAAATCGGCTGTCCTTCGTCCATGGGCTTCCCTTCCTAATTCACTCGAATCTACCTGAGGTGTTGGATTCAAGAGTTAAGTCGCCCGCTGGCGCGTATGGGGTGGCGCCCGTCGTGGTCGGCAATCGACGGAGTCGACGGTTCATCAAGGTGTGGGTGGTTCAAGTCTCCAGTGCCTGGTTGCAGATCTGTTGCTGCGGGTCTCCGACACCAACCGTTCCGCGGTCGCGATCTGATTAAGGATGTTTCCGACCTAGCGTTGCTGACGTGAAACTCTTCACCCGGTCCAGGCTCGCTGTCGGCGTAGTAACTGTGATGGCTATCCTTGTTGCGTACTGCGTTCCAATCGGTAATATCTCACGCGCTTATGCTTCGAACGCACCGAAGGGCGCTGCCACACTTTTTTCGGTGGTGAGAAAGATTAGCTTCGGCAATTACGGTCCAGGCGCGAGCATTGCCGCTGTTGACGGACAGTCAATTTTCCTGACCGGAACCTTCCTTCACGGCAACAGCGCTCCAGCAACTCTGGTTCGTGTCGATCTCCAAAGTTTCACGGTGACGGCGCGAGCAAGGCTTCCAAGCGTCACGAGCGTCGCCTATGGCGACGACGCACTCTGGTGGGCCACCGGTGCGCCGCTCGGCAACGCTGGCACCACATTGACTCCCGGCCATGGGCGATTACTACTCAAGGTTGACCCTACGAGCCTGAAGGTCTTGGCACGCTTCGTGCTTCCAGGGCCGACGCTGCTGGTCACGGTGGCGCAGGGCAACGTCTGGGTTGCGACATCGACAGATCTATTCCGCGTTAACCCAAAGACCGGTGCGATCATTGCTAAGGTCGCTCTCGGTTTTTCCCCGGTGGCACTGGCTCCGTCTTTCAACAGTGCGTGGCTCTATGCACTTGGCGGTACAGCTAGAAGCCACTTGATATTGGCCGACTACTCTGCGGTCTCCGGACACCGTCTCGGTATCCGTCAGATTGCGGACTTCAGTGGCGGCCCGCTGGCTGTGGTACGTGGGGGAGTTTGGATTCCGGTGCAGAGCACCAAGACTCAGTCCACGACAGCGCGACTCTTCAAAGGTCGACGCTTCACTCCCAGCTCATCAGTGGGAAAGTTCACATTTGATACCCAAGCGTATGTCGAAGCCAACATTCTGTGGCTGATCGACGCGGGCGGACGTGGGCCGACAGTGTGCGCCAATCCCGCGAACGGGATCATACGAGCCAAAGGGAGTCCGGTCGGAGTTGAGTACGGAGCTGCGGCGATTGACGGGGGCAGTACGTACCTGCTGCGCAACACTGGTACCAACGAATCTCTGCTCAAGATAGTCGCTTCGTCGGATTGCTCTCGATGAGACCGCGTTGACGCAATGCGATTATTTGCACATCGCCAATTCTGACGGGTCAAACCGCCAATATTCCGAGCCACATGGAACATAATGGGGAACGTGAGTCGCACAACACCCACGCTGTTCGTCATGGTTGGTCTGCCAGCATCTGGGAAGAGCACACGGGCCAAGCAGATTGAAGAAGAACGTCGCGCCTTGAGGCTGACTCCCGACGAGTGGATGATCCCACTGTTCAACGACAATGACGCCAACGGGAAGCGTAACGTCCTCGAGGGCCGCTTTATTTGGCTCGCGCTTCGCGCCCTGCGCCATGGTATCGACGTCGTCTTGGACTTCGGTGTCTGGGGCAAGGACGAGCGAACCGCCCTCCGAGCCCTCGCCGCCGCGGCGGGGGCGTCGTGCGAACTCGTCTATCTCGAGATTGACGAAGACCAACAGCGACGACGGCGTGACGCTCGTGCTTCTGAGGATTCTGAGACGACCTTCGACATCTCCGATGAAGACCTTGATGAGTACCGGCGACGTTTCGTGCCTCCCAATGACGCCGAACTATCAGAAGCCGAACTTGACCCGCCTCCGGCTGGCTACACCAACTGGAGCTCGTGGGCCTCCGAATGGTGGCCAACATCGTTCCAGTGAGCGTCACGCTGCTCGCCAGTGTTTGGGACCGACTCGCTCCCTCTAATGAAGCCGCCAGTGCCCCTTGGTGGCAGAGCGAGCGGGACGGCCCTGCGACACGAACCCACACGGTTCACCTCATCCGCTAAAGAGAGGTTGCAGACCTGTTACGTCGGGTCTCTGACACCAGCCAGAAACTCACGACAATTCGCTGTCGTTTGATACCAGAACTGGCAAGTGGGTTTTCTAGCATTCTCTGCCCAGTCGGCCTCTATTTCGAAGTTGCGAGTAAGTAAATGACCATGGCTAGTAAGAGGATGAACGAGGCAACGAACACCAAGCCATTTATTGCTCTGACAACGGAGACAATCCGCTTGAGCCAGGTCGGGGTCTGAGAAACGTGACGTCGATAAAGGACTGCCCAAACAGGAGTTAGCAGGGCGACCAGGACCATCGGAAGCAATAAGGCAACCAAGATCGATCCCGAAGTCACAGCTACCTTTATACCGTGTAGTTCGCATTCCTTCGCCTTGACTGCGATTGGCAAATCGCAGTTTTTGTAGTGCTCTGCACTAAAGACCAATCCTGTCGTTAATTGAGTCGCCAATTCTTGATACCAGACCCATCACGTCGGTCAGCGTCCACACGAATTGCGGTTGGGGACCTAGATCGTTCCCATCTCTCGATGTCTGGGAGTTGAAGAGACAGACTGTTGGAGTGACGGGCATTAGTGGCATTGTGCGCCGCGCAACTTCAATGGACCTTCAAGCGGTGTTGGAGCTTGACCGCATTGCGCCAGTTGGTCACGAGCGGGGTGAACTTCTCACGACTCGTGTGCAGTCCGGCGAGGTCATCCTCCTTGAGCACGAAGGGCGCGTATCAGGCTACGCCGTCATTAGATCCCACTCGTTCTTTGGGCGCGACTTTGTCGAGTTGCTGGCGGTGGCCGCTAGCGAACGCCGTCACGGCGTTGGCAGCCATTTACTCCAGCAAGCCGTCGCTCTGTCCTCTAGCAGTCGGATCTTCACCTCGACCAATCGATCCAATATTCAGATGGTCGGCATGTTAGAGAAGGAAGGCTGGAAATTCAGTGGACAACTTGAGGGGATCGACGAGGGAGATCCAGAGCTGGTTTATTACAAAACCTCACCGTGAGTTCCTCTTCGACACAATCAAGACTCGGACGGATCAAGCCGCCAGTGAAAGGGGGCAGATCGTTTGCGTCGGGTCGCGGACTTAGCGGTTCTCAGATATCTCACTAGACACTTGGGCATCCGTAACGACCGAGGCGCCGATGCGTGAACTCTTCGTCGCCTGTTTCGCCGCTCGACGCGACGCTAAGGCTTTGTGCGAAAACAAAGCTAACTATAAGTAGTATGACGCCATGTTGAGGTTACGCACGATTTGGGCGATTGGATTATTGCTCTCGGGAGCTCCGGTGTTGGCGACTTCTGCTTCGGCGTCGACGCGACCAGAGCCTGCATGTTCAAGCGCTCAGTTAGTTGTCTTAGCGAGCGGATCACTCGCTGCCGCCGGGAACGGCTCTATGGCATTCGACGTAGTGAATCGCGGCGCGAGTTGTCGGATTGATGGATATCCCTCGGTGACCTTTCTCAACGCAATAGGTCGTGCGGTCGACAATAGGGACTTTCACAATTCGTCCTCGATGCTCTTCGCAGAACCGAAAGCGTCAATGGTCACTATTGCGCGTAACGGTGTCGCGACGTTCGGGGTTTCCTGGGGCAATAATCCCGTCAATGATGAGGCGTGCCCACTGTCGGCCAACGCCGTGGTCGAATTGCGCAGTGGCGTGGAAAACTTCTGGGGCGAGGTTCCGATTGATCCTTCACCGTGTGGAAACTATTTGGTCGTGACACCAATCGAGTCTGGGGCGTGGCCGCGACCAAACGGCTAGTCGATTTATGGTCTTCTGGTGGCGAGTCGCCGATGCTTGGTTGCAGACTTGTTGCGTCGGGCCTCCGACACCAGGAAGGCTCAGGCCACCGATCGGCAATACTCGGTTTCGGAACATGTCGCGGCGCTCTTCCGACATGAACGCCGGCGTTCTGCCACCGTCCAGTATCTGATAGTAACGCGACGTCGTCAGGTCCCAAGTTCCGGTTCATTCAGTTGGGTCATTACTCGGACGATTTCGGGGATTCTCGGATCGACTTCGCCGAACAGTCCACACCTTGGGGAGAGACCCAGTCAATGGCTCGTTGTGACGAAGGTCCCTAGCGGCTGGCAGAGACGACGGGTAATGCTGAAAACGTGAGTAAGAAGGTGGTGGTCGCAGTTGTCAGCGCCTTGGTCGTTGTGGGCGCACTGGGGGTTGCGGCGGGGCGGCAATGGGGGTCAGCGCCGACGTCGCCGACGTCATCGACCACCAGCACGCTTCGCCAGGTCCCGCAACCTGAAACGGCAATATGGCCCTTCGCTTCGACCGTGACACGATTTGGTGACCCAGTACTGGCGGCCCAGGCGTTCGCCACGGACTACCTGGGAATGGTCACTCCAATAATGGGTGCCTTTCAACAGGGCGATAGTCGTTCGGGTGAAGTTCCAGTCAGAGCCACACCAACCGGCGCCGTGACTTCGATTCTGGTACGAGAGTTGACTTTGGCGAACTCGTGGTGGGTAATTGGCGCGTCATGTACGGACATCGTCGTGGCGGCCCCTTCGTCATCTGAAAGCATTTCTTCACCAGTGAAACTCCGAGGACGAAGTACCGCATATGAAGCGGTCGTCAACGTCGAAGTTCGCCAGGACGGGACGCTCGCCGCGCTGAAGAGTGACACCGTGATGGGTGGCTCCATGGGTGTCATGGGCGCGTTTACTAAGTCGATGGCGTTCACAGTGCCGTCGTCTCGAGGAGGAGCGCTCTTGTTCCGCACGCTCTCCGCCAAGGATGGGCATGTCATTGAGGCCAGCGTCGTCCGCGTTGCTTTTCTGAAGTGATGTGCCACTCAATGCCGGCGGCGGTCCTCGGCACTATCGGACCAAAGCAGAAGCGTTAGCCGAAGTAGATTCAACCAATGGTTGACAACAATCGGAAGCGAGCCACGGTGATCGGCCTGATTTCTGTCGCAACGATTGTCGTCGTGGCTCTGATCGTTGCGAATAGAGCGCAGAGTAATCGGCCTTCGGCGCCACAGTCGGTCAACGCATCTGCCGGCAATGGCTTCGCCAACGTGAGTTGGTCACGGCCCACGTCAACCGGGGGTCGCGAGTTGACAAGATATATCGTGACCCCACATCCGGCTAATGGTGCGTGCGTCACCACGGCCGCGACCACTACGTGCACCATCTGGGAACTGACCAATGGAACGTCGTATACGTTTACGGTTGTTGCGAAGAACGCTAAGGGGGCCGGTCCGAGTTCGAGCCCTTCGAGCGCGGTCACACCGAGAACTTCGATTCGAGTGCTGCCGATCTGTGACGTGGGCGTCGTCAGACCGACCAAAGCGGTCTCTGCGCAGGTTGTCGCTGCCGTCTCCGCCTACTATGCAGCACGACATCTGACCCCTATCAAGTTCGTGCGAAGCCAAGAGACGATTCTCAATGTCCACGAGTGGCCAGTTGGCTTCAATTACTGCCGGAATGTGGGCGCAGGCGTGAGTGGCGAAGGCGGATTCGTCCCCTCGAACGCCACCGCGGCGGTGATGGTGCTTGTGGATCACAAGCCTGATCCGGTCACCGGATTCTCAACACATTTCGTAAGCGTGGCACTGATTCCAAGTGTTGGTTGGAGGGTCGTCGGCGAGTTCACTGGGTGGCTCTAGCGCATAGTGGCATCCATGAGGCGGCCCCCAATGCCTATCAGGGCAATGAGGTCTCGGGCTTCCAACGCAAAGTTGCACTTCTGTTGCGTCGGGTCGCCAACACCAGTCAGATTTCGGATGCTGAACCGTTATAAGACCGAGCTCGGCTTGTGGGCGAGGATCGTGAACGACAGTGGAATTCGGGGACGACCTTCGGGTACGACGAGCAAGCCCGACTCGGTCTCCTCCAGCCAGGGGAACTGATGAAATAACGTCCAGTCGTGTTCGGTCAGCGAATCAAGCACGAGACCGTGTCCAAGTAATGCCGCAACCATCTCGCCAATGGAATGGTTCCACTCGTAGGTTCTAATGGCGCTGAGTTCTTCGCCGTCAGTGTATGTAGAAGTGCTGTCAAAAATTTGAGGTTCATCGGGATCTTCGTAGTAGCTGTAGACGACTCGCTCTCCGTCACCGTCGAAGCACGAAGAAAACGGGTGAACGTCGTGGAGATACAGCCTGCTCCCCGGAGCGAGGAGGTCCGCCACGACCTCACCCCACGCAGCCACGTCCGGCAGCCAGCAAAGCGAACCGAGGCTGACGTAAACAACGTCGAATCGCTTCCGCTGGAGTGCCTCGGACGCGTCGTAGACATTCGCGCAAACGAAGGACGCGTGCTCGGATAGCCCTGCGCGTTCCGCGAGTGAATTGGCCTCGTCAATGGCCGCTGTAGAAAAGTCGAGACCGGTGACGTTCGCCCCGGCTCTGGCCCAACTCAAAGTATCCATCCCGAAATGACATTGCAGGTGTACCAGTGTTTTTCCTTCTAGGTCTCCTAGCGCCTCGACCTCTCGAGGTGGTGGTCCTGGTGCGTTGTGAAGCCAACCTTCAACATCGTAGAACCGAGACTTAGCGTGCACCTCAACGCGACTATTCCAATTCTTAAGATTGGATTCGAGTCGAGGTTCCATTCGCTCAGAGTACTTTCACCGAATGAGTCCATGGGGAACCTCAAACCACCCTCACTTGTTTTCCAAAAGTCCGTTGAGCCTCCAGTACAAGGAGGCATTCCTGTTGCTTCGGGCCTCTGGCTTTTGACATGAATCGACATGTTTCGATCTCGGGTGGGAGGATTGAGTTGTGAAACGCGCATTAATCGATTGGGACTTCGCCGCCGGAGGTATCTGGATGATTAGGCCACCAGGCGATGCAGCCCCAGCGCCCGCAGAAGATCATCGCAGCCAATGGAGTGGTGCTCCTCTCGACCGCTCTAAGCAAATACGACCTTGGAGCGATCTATTGACAGTTTCACTCTTGGACAGATTGCAGAGTTGGAACGATCGGGGCTGCACATTATCGCGACCTCCCTTCGGGACTCAGTTCGATGAACAAGATTGGGATTCTTTCTACCGTGATGGACGAGAATTGGCTGAGTCGACTCAGGTGGAGCTTGGCAATCACTGGCAAGTTCTCTGGGCTGCGGATGGCGCCTGGCACTTCGTACGACTTCCTTAGTTGCTTTCGGAACAACCTTGACCGGTTAGACGCCAGTGTCTGGCAGCGGCCGGTGCGTCGTAGGAGACTCATAGCGTCGGGTCTTCGCCACGTGAACCCTCGTCACTGTACGGTCTGTTCATGACAGAACTCCCAATGTTCGACGCCGGTGGCGGAAGCCTTGTGTCGTTCGTTCGTCTCGACAGTGCGTCGTTGGAGGATCAGGGCGTCCCGTCACCGTTCGCTTGTTCTCTTGTCATCGTTCAATGGGGCCAACAAGTGCTGCTCGGCTTCAACGTCAGCCGGCAGCAGTGGGAACTACCGGGCGGAGCGGTGGAGCCGGGTGAATCGGCTCACGAAGCGGCGCTTCGGGAACTAGCGGAAGAAACTGGTATCCGGGTTCATCGAATCTCGCTCGTCGCACGAGCTGAATTCATCTTCGGAGGCGAAGCGACCACATACCTGGCCGCAGTGTTTGCCGTCGTTCTTGGCAGCCCCCCGGAACTAGTTCAGAGTGACGAGTTGAACAGTTTCATTTGGTGGGATCCGACTGGCGAGTTGTGGGATGGTCTGAGTCCCCTTGACGCAGAGGTCATTCGTCGCTGCCTTTCTCACGAGGAGGGGGCTCGCGCGCCGTCCGCACCTGGCCTCTGAACCCGGGGGAGATTGAAGTTTAAATCGCGAATGCGCCATAGTTAACGAATGACTGTAGATGGAACCTCCAATGTGCGAACTCTTGATCCCGTCGTGGTGGAGGCGTTGAAGGCGATTACACAGCGTGTCTACCACCGTCGTGGACCAAGGCTCCAGGATAAATTTCGTAGCTATCACAGCATGCTGGATAGCCATTCACGCGACTACGCGATCTCGGCGTTCAAGCATTTGCGACATGGCGGCTACGAATTACCGCCATTCTTAGTGCGGCGTTGGGCCGTTGCTAACGGGTGGAAGCGGACTGACGCACAATTGCTCGATGATTACGCGGCAGGAGTATTGGCGGGCGTGCAGTATCACCATGCCGACCCTTTTGGTCGTGGTGCCATAAGTATCTGGCGAAGGGATGCTGTAGGAAAGGAGCCTTGGCAGGATCCGGGTCGGCCCGAGCAAGGCGTGCCACTCACTCGCAGAGACTAACGATTTGAGTTGTGCCGATAGGGACTCATCGATTTAGGCGAGAGCCTCAGCAAAGTGGCATTCCTGTCACGTCGGGTCTCCGATACCAACAATCACCGGCACTTCGAGTCTGGTTTCGATAAGTAACGCATTCATCACCGGCTCAGATTGGTTAGTGACTATTTTCGCGGAGACTCAGAGCTCTGCTTGACTGATGGGATGTCCTCGGTGGCCATCACCATCTACGGAGTGTGCGCCGTCTCATTCATGATGGCGATGTACGCGCTTGAGCGGCGTAACAAGTGGTTCATCCTGGCATTTGCGCTCGGGTGCCTCTTATCTAGCGTCTACGGATTCTTGTCTGGAGCGTGGCCCTTTGGCGTCGTCGAGTTCGTGTGGTCTGGAATCGCGATTCGTCGATACCGGAGCACAGACACGCTCTGACTCATGGCCTAATAGTTATCTCTTAGAGATGCGTTGTGACTGTTTTGCAGATTGCGGGGGCCGTGATGAGAGTGCGCCCGCGCTGGTACTGCCATCCCAGATCGGAATACGCGACATTAGTCGACGAGCACGCCAAAGGCGACGACGATCCTAAACTGTTCCATATGATCGACCACATTCCCGACACGGACGAGCGAAGAACTCACTGGGAATCCGTCTACGAGCTCAACCAGGTCGACGGCGTCAGCTGGTATCAACAAGCGCCACTTGTGACTTTGGAACTTGTGGACATTCTCGGCGTCGAGAAAGACGCAGGGGTGATTGATGTCGGAGGCGGCGCGTCAATCCTCGTCGATTATCTGTTATCCAGAGGCTTCACCGACCTGACCGTCCTCGATATCTCGACGAGCGCGCTTCGTGTGAGCCGAGAGCGGGTTGGCCCGGATGCTCATGTGACGTGGGTAGCCCACAATCTCCTGACATGGGAACCAGCGCACCCTTACGACCTTTGGCACGACCGAGCCGTGTTCCACTTCCTGTTGCCCCACGAGATCAAGGTCTACCAAGATCTGGTACGCCGTTCAGTTGCTCCCGGCGGATCCGTGATCATGGCCACGTTCGCACCGGACGGGCCGGAGTGGTGCTCTGGACTGCCGGTGACCCGCTACAACGCCGCTCAACTAGGGGGAATCCTCGGTGACGAGTTCACAGTGGTCGTTCAGCGCAAAGAAGTCCACACGACGCCCAGCGGCGCTCTTCAGCCGTTCACCTGGATTGCCGCTTCACGGAACCTGGCTTAACTCTTGGGGATGTTCCACGTCGTTAAGTCGGAGTCATGGTCACTGGGTGCGAATCCTCCAGTCGAAGATTATTGACGTCGGCTCTCCGACACCAACTAAGCAATAATGGAATATGGGGAATCCCTATTGGCCGTTGTTCGATCTTCGAATCAGGACACCGCGCGTCGAAATTCGCTTACCGAACGATGACGTCCTGGTAGAGCTCACGCGACTCGCTCTCAAGGGGGTTCATGATCCGAATGTTATGCCTTTCCTCCATCCTTGGACCGATGAGCCCTCGCCTCAGCTCGAACGAGGAATGTTGCAGTGGGGGTGGCGTCATCGCGCCGAATGGAGTTCGAATAACTGGAGTTTCAACGGCGCCGTCTTCGTCAATGGTGAAGTGGTCGGTGTCCAAAGCTTGATGGCCACTGACTTCGCAACCCTTCGCTCGGTTAAGACTGGTTCGTGGCTGGGCGTCGCGTATCAGGGTAAGGGAATCGGCAAAGAGATGCGCTCGGCGATACTCCATTTCGCCTTTGAGACGCTGGAAGCGTTAGAGGCACGTAGCGGGGGATTTATCGACAACGCCTCTTCACTAGGCGTTTCACGCGCATTCGGGTACGAGGACGACGGACGACGGTCAGTTCTGCGTCGGGGCATTCCCACAGAGATGCTCGAGCTACGCCTTGATTGTTCGAAGTGGCGGGAGATCGCGCATTCATCTACTGAAGTTTCTGGTTTTGAAGGCTGCCGAGATTTCTTTATCGGCCCTAAGTAGGGGCGATGGTTCATAAGATTTCGCGGCGCCGCCCCGGGAGGCGATATTGAACCCGGTTAGGCAAACGCCATTGCAAGAGCGCGAAGCAGCGTGATCTGCATTGGTGACGATTGTGATTCCGGGCGCGCCCTTTAGGTTGGGGGTAACGGGCACGACGTGGTGTCAAAGAGGAGTGACGGCATGGAGATTATTCGTAATCCTGACGGGAGCCTGGTGGTTCCCATTCCAGAGGGGCGACATCACGACAGTGGCGACGCAGTTGACGCTCCGACCGGCGACCACGCTGACGTGGTCGCTGAAGCGACGACTCGGTTGTTACATCCCGGTGAGGGAGGCTATAGCGAAGCTCTTGCCGAATGGGATCTTCAACAAAATCCCGATCGCGCCCCCGCCGTCTCGACGGCGAGTGGGCGAGAAGAAGCGATGAACGTCGTTCACACGCTGGCTGAATCGCCCGACCACGATGTTGCCGGTGCGCTCAAAGACGTCAACGACTCCGAAGCGAGCGGCGAGGCGCTGCGACACGTGCTCATTGGGGGGACTCACTCGGTCGAGGCCTTCTCCGAAGAAGTGGCGGAAGCCGAAGGGGGCGAACCACTCCCGGCCCACAAGATGACCAAGATCATTGGCGAAGTCTTAGCCGAGCTGGACAAGTAATCGGTCCGTCTTTATTGATCCGGGCAGTTGAGGGATTAGTTCGACGATCGTGAGTTAATGAGGGAAAGCCTCAGTCATACGTGAAACTACTGATAACTCTTCCGATGTTGGCATTTACAATGACGTTCCATTGGTGGTTTGGTGTGGTGCCGCCCCGGGGACCAAGCGACACGATTGGCGGCCCGGTGATCCGAACCAGGTATGCGGGTAGTGCTTTTGGAACGAATGACTTCGTCCCGATCCAGTTGTGGATGATCTCATTTTTGTCGACGTACCCGCCCAGAGATTCGAAAACAACTCGCCATCGCTCCAAGGAGTTGTAGTCGGCTCTCGCGATCCGTGCGGCCCCTGAGGGCGTGACTCTAACCAGAGACAACTGCGAATCGGACAGACGTGTGAACGTAATCTCCCCGTAGACCAGCATGTTCTTGGAGAGGGGCCTAAACGCGTCACGGTAAGGAGCTGAAGGACCACTCGAGGTCCCAACACTAAGCACGATGGCAACCGTAGCTGCACCGACCAAGGCCCCAACTTGAATCAGTGGAATTGCATTACGCCATTTCATACATGTAAGCCCAGAACCTTGTGTGCCGAAAGTTCACGTAGGCGTGACCGAGTGCCAATGGGTGGTTGCTCTCCTGTCGCGTCGGGTCTCCGACACTAGATCGTCTCATCGCGACCGTCGTCAGTGAATGGTTGCAGATCTGTCATGTCGGGACTCGATACGGCGACTCTACGGGTTCACCTTGACCCACGTCGCGCCGCCGTTTGACGTCTCGTACGTCGTCGTATATCCCGCCGGCATGGCGAATGAAAGCAACGCGTCTTCGGCGTTGAGAGCCGCCAACTCTGGATGACCAATCGTGGTGGGCAGGTCGTTCACGGTGTACGTGGTGATCCCAGTGCCGCTGCCCGTGACGATTAGTCTCGTCGTGGCGCCCTTAGGCCCTGGATGGAGGACCCACCAGGTCGTCGGGTTCGCGAGCGCGACGATGGCCACTTGACCCGACACCGCGGAATTGTCAAGGGTGCACGGTTGGGTTGCGATCTCGTGACTGATCTTCAATTTTCCGCTCACCACGACAGGTAGGTCTGGACCGATCTCGAGTTTCCAACTGAGGCCACCGTTGTGGGTCCCGTAGAAGTAAATGGCCTGATTATCGTTGACCGGGTAGTCGACGGACACCACGCCATTGGACCCCGAGAACTTGGGCTCGCCGTAGAGTCCTGCGGCTGCGCGAGGCAGTGCCGGCGGAGGAGCGAAGGTCAACACTGACCAGTTGAGGCCGCCGTCGCGGGACTGCCAAAGATGAGTGGAGTTGAGTGCCGGAGCCTGGGGTGCGGCGGCGAATCCAACAGACGCCGAAGAGAACACGTCGTTTGCCAAGACGCACGATCCGTGGGGGTCGCGAGAGCGAGTCGCCCACGTCGTTCCCGCGTTCAATGTTCGCTGGAGAGCAAAGTGACCGTTGGAGCCATCGCCGAACTGTTGACGCCAACCGACCGACGAGTTGGTGAAGCTGATGGTCTCCCATCCACCGTTGCTCCCCGTGTCGCCACCGGGTTGTGTAGTCCAGGTTCGACCTCCGTCGAGCGTGTGGCGCAGAATCGTATCGGTGCTGCCACCGTTGCGAGCTAGGAGCCATCCGTCGGTTGAGGAGGTGAAGTACGCGCTGGTCCAGACGTAGAGGCATTGGCCCTTCGGAACCGATGACGGGACTCTTATTGGTGGCGTGATATTTCGCCAGTGCTTAAAGTCAGATGTGAGGAAGACCTCGCTGCATCCGGTGTTCGGATTCGACGTCGCCGCGACGCCGACGCTGTGGCCAACGTAGAGATCGTACGTACTATTTGGGAATGAGGTGGATGCCAATACGGGGTCCGGGTACGCGATGACACCGACGAGAGTGCACGCGGCGATAGTCGTGGTGATGAACAAACGCCACACATTCTGATTGACGAATCGCCAGTTACGGTCCATTGCTACTAGTTCCACTCTCCGCCACGGCGACCCCTAACAATGTTCGATGCTTCACCACGTTCGCAAGTTCAATCTATGTGTTGAATTGGGTGCCGGAACTCGGCCTTAGTTCATAGGCGGCGCGGACCTCTCTGTGGGGTGACAGCGCCATGAGTACTAACTAGGTGGTGGGGTAACACTCACCTGAGTGAGGTCATCACCCGTCACAACCACTCCATCAAAATCGCTTGCCAGGGCCCGCCACCCGTCATACTCTCCCGGTGAAGGTGCGGGAATAAAATGGGTGAGGACTAGGGTCTGAACCCCGCCTCGCTGTGCCGTGTTGGCTGCTTGTTGCACCGTTGAGTGATAAGAGAGAATTTCGTTGAACCGTTGACGTGGGACCAGTCGTACCAGGTCCTCGCGCACCACGGTCTGCACGTAGGCATCGGCCCCGCGAACCAACTCGTCAAGCCCGGCGCACGGCACCCCGTCCCCGGCCACAACGGCACTCACGCCTTCTCCGGTGAAGCGATATCCCAGGCTCGGTTTGACCGGTCCGTGATCTGTTGCACCGGTGAGTACCGAGACATCACCAACGAGAAAGCGCTGACCAGCCTCGAGTTCATGAACCACCACTCTGGGTGCCTCGTGGAGATCCGCATGATGAGTCATCCGATAGCGGATATCACTGTCCAGCATCATCAACAGACCGTCCACCACTTCAGCGGTGCCCTTTGGTCCGTATACGTGAAGGTCGGTCGGCTCTGGCGACATGACCCAGTGGGTCGTAACGACATCGTTGAGATCGCAGATGTGGTCGGAGTGGAGGTGGGTCAGTACAACCGCTGAAAGGAAGGGGGGAATGATGCCCGATGCCGCCAGGCGCATCACCACCGCCCTACCGGCGTCGACCAGGATGGTGGTCGACGCGGTCGTGATGACGGTACTCGGACCGGCGCGATGGGGATCCGGCAGGGGGCTGCCCGTGCCCGTCAAGATGATCTTCACGACGATGCCCAGTGTGACCTTGTGTAAGCATTCTCGACTACGTCTTGAGTTACCGTCGCGAGATGATCGCTGGAGTCGACCACGGGCTCAAGTTCGAACATCGGCATCGAGTCCGCCCACTTCTCCTTAGGGCAGTTATGAAGTAGCGCCATGCCGTGCACGTCGGCCCTGAACGCACCTGCTCGATTGCGGAGCGCCAAATATTCGCTGTAGCGCGGTCCGCCTCGGTGATCAATCTGTATCTGCGTTGTCATTTTCCCTTAATTGACCCGCTTCATTTCTATCATTGAGGTAGGAGGGCGCTCGCACGTTCGGCCTTGGCGGCTCGTCGCTGCCATACGTAAAGATGAGCACGGTGGTGGGAGAAAAGATTAATGAAAGAGAGGGTGGCCCAGTGCAGCTTCGAGCTCCAACGGGTGAGGTCTAAATAGAGATGATCACCATCGGTGTCCTGCTGGCCGGCGTGGCGTTGCTTATCTTTGTCTTCTATTGGTCGGGCCGTTACGGAGATCGAGCTCGAGGTTCCGGAACCTCACTGCGTCGTGGCCCCGGTGCACACACGACGTTCACTGGTCGGACCAAGGTGGCCTACGAGACGCGTGACGAGGCTGAGGCACGTGCTCGGTCATTGATGAAGCGCGATGGTGCACCGATGAGTGTTTATCGATGCGCCACGTGCACCAAGTGGCACGTGGGTCACGAGTAAGAGTTTTCGATCGAGCGCATTACCCATTACGTCGCCTAGGTCGTGGCGAGCGTTGGCGACTATCGAGTGTAGTTAGGCAAGAGAAGCAGACTGAAATCTTCGTTCGACATGGGGGCACTGTCAGATGTCGAGCGCATCGAGAGCGTCTAGGTTGTAGAGGGAGAGCCGAAACTTCTACTTAGGGAGCGCGTCGTTCCACAAAAACGAGACAGACGATGGGCCATGTGATGAGGTCTGTGATGAACAAGGGTCGCCTAACGGTCATTGTCGCCGTCCTCATCATCGTCACGGTAGCTTTAATTCAACCAAACTTGCGAGGCGCTGCCGCAACGACGCCGACGACGAGTCATCTGACGAAGGTCCCGAAGGCGACCGTCCTCTACCTCGATATTGGCGCGTCGGTGTCGGTCGGCGTTCAGCCGACGCCGCGTGCTCCAAAGGGCCAACCGACCAATCGTGGGTACTCGAATCAACTCGTCACACTTCAAGACGCCAGAGGAGTTGCGTTGAAACTCACGGAACTGGGTTGTCCCGGCGAATCTATCGCCACCATGCTTCACGGACCCGATCCCTGCTACGTGGCGCCCGACACCCAACTCTCTGACGCGGTCGCTTTCTTGCGCGCACACCTTAACGCGGTGACTCTTGTCACGGTGGATCTGGGATTTAACACTCTTGATGTTTGCCTTCGCCATCTTGACATTGATCTGACTTGCGTTACGACGCAACTTTCGCTGCTTCGTCAACAACTTTTCCAGGTCATGCATGCTCTAACCAAGGTGGCGGGACCGAAGGTCGCCTTTATTGGACTGGGCCATTACAACCCGTACTTGACGAAGGCAGTGAAGGAGGGAGCTGCGGAGGTTTTTGCCGGAAACAGCTTGGTTGCCTTGCGGCAAATGAATCAGTCCCTTTCGCAGGTTTACGGCTCATTCCAGATTCCTATGGCGGATATCTCTAAGGCGTTTCACGAAGGGGACATTCGAGTAGTTCGAAATTCCAAGAAGGAAATCACCACGGCGAACGTGCAGTACGAGTGCAAATTCACATGGATGTGTGCGCCGAAGCCCTTCGGTCCGAATATCCATCCGACCAACGCCGGTTATCTCGCCATTGCTAAGGCGATTGAGGCCGTGCTACCACCAAAGCTGTGAGAGGTTACATTTCGGCATCTGACGCACGAGGTCGCTTCGCCCCGTGCTCGAAGGCGAAGTTTGGTGTGGCGCCAGTCGACTGGCCCAAGCGTCGTGACCTCGTTAAGGAAGATGAAGATCCTTCGCCTTTGAGATTTCTCGGCTGACTTTGGCGGTTATGACTTTAGAAAACTTACGAATGAATTAATGGGACAAAGCGACAAGTGAGTCTTCGACGTTAGAATAAGTATCGGCGCCTTCGCCGAATTTGGCGTCGTCATTTTTCAGAAATCGGTACCTAGACGGTGATTCATGTCGGAAGATAATCGATGCGACACTGAGTGAGCGCCGACATCAGAGTGGGAATTGAAAATGAGGTCATGTTGAACTTGCCCGGTGATCCTAAGAAAGCGCCCGACGTGAACGTTGCGCCACAGTCTTGGCGGGCCAACCTCCGAACCAAGATGTCAATTCGAACCCAACGACGCAAGTGGGGTGGTCGCGCTGATACTTGGGACCGACACAATGACGTCGGAATGTCGAAGGTCGCCGCCCGTGCGATCGAAATGGCCGACGTGCGACCAGGCATGGTCTGCGTCGACCTCGGATGTGGCGGGGGACGACTGGCGCTGCTCTTGGCGAAGGGCGGAGCCATCGTGACTGGTGTTGACGTGAGTGACGAAATGATCAATCGAATGGAGACCCAGGCCAAGAGTGAGGGAATTGACACGCTCACGGGTTTGGTCGTGCCGATTCAAAATCTCTCTTTGCCAGATAGGTCAGTGGACCTGGTAATTACCAATTACGCACTTCATCATTTGCTTGACGCGGACAAGGCCAAGGTTGTGCGATCTGCCTACCAATGGTTGCGACCCGGCGGCCAACTAGTCATCGCCGACATGATGCTCGGACGCGGCGCCACGGCACAGGATCGTCAAGTCATTGCCAGCAAGATAAAAATTATGGCGAAAAAGGGACTGCCCGGATATTGGAGAATCCTAAAGAACGCCGGAAGGTATCTCTTCCGCGTTCACGAACGTCCGATAACTCCAGAAGCATGGAGCCGACTCTTCGCAGCGGCCGGTTTCGTGAACGTAGAGAGTGTCAACGTGGTGGCCGAGGCCAATGTCGTGAAAGGTATCAAGCCCAGCGATTGACGCGCTGAGATCAGCCCACGGGGGCATCGGGGCATGATCCGGTGCTCGGCCCGAGCGTCGTTTGGCTCGTGATTGTGGCCAACCCGGGAACCGTTCCCGCCGCGGTCATGGTGTTTCCTATCGCCTGGTCATGCCGCAGGTAGCGCTCAAGGAAATCGAGTGTCACGCGGATGACGACTTGCATCGGCGCACCGGGTGCTAGGTAGGCGCTCAGGTGGGTTTGTCCGATCATCGAGAGGTAGTACTTAGGCTCAGGCGCCTCGTTGTAGAGTTCAACGCTGCACGCCACCGGATTCTCGACGAGGTCGTTGGTCCCTTGCACGACGAGCATCGGTACGCCCGGCGTGGTGAAGTACGCCCCCTGGAACCAGGCCAGTTCGGCTCCAGAAAGAATGACGGCGGCCTTGATGCGTGCATCGCGACAACAGGTATTGGCGATCGCGGCCAGACTCACGTCGCCCCCGTCGGACTGGCCAATCACGCCCAGTTCAGCAGGGTTGATCAGGTTCGAGAATGTGCCCCCGGCATGGGCGTTGAGGTCCAGGATCGAGGAAATGACGAAACTCAGGTCGGCTGGATGATGAACGATATCGGTGCGAACCAGACCTCCGGGTGAGTTCGGCGAGGTGAAGGGATAGGTCGGATCGACAACTACGTACCCGGCCTTCGCCCATGCGTTGAGCAGTAGTGCGTATCGCTCGGGCTGAATGTCAAAGCCCTGCGAAAAGACGATCAGGGGGTACGGACCCTTTTGTCGCAAGGGGGCCGCGTTAGCGACGTCAGGACCACCGGGCGTGCCAATTGCTGGGTAACGCACTGTCGTGACGAGGGATCGCGTCGGGAGGCCGTTGGCGGCTGACTCGGTGAGCGTCAGTGAGGTGGTGCCCACCGCCGACGTAAAGTTCGACAGGGTTGTCGTGCTGGTGGTAGCTGTTGATGTGGTCGACGACGTCGCAGGTGGGCTCTGGTGCGAATAATGATATTTGATGATCACTACCGACGCAACCGTCAGCAATACCAGGACGGTCGCCAGTGCTCGCCGGCGCCGCCGCACGGATGTTCGGCGGCGGTGCCTCGATGTCGACATCGGCTGAAGCGTAGCAGCAGAGTTCGCGCGAACCGGCCCGTTGTACCCCTAACCATCTTCCGATGCAGGACGATAGAATTGTCTATCTTCATGGCGATGACTTTTCTTGGCGGTGTCGTTAACTTGGCTCGTTTGTGATGACTGACAAGGTGATCGTACGCTCGCTCGTCGATGAGGACGTACGCGAGGCCGCACTACTTCATCGTGTCGTGCTCGATATGGAGTTTCTCTCTCGCCTGGGTCCAGCCTTCATGCGTGCTTACTACCGGGCCTGGATCGAGGCGCCTGGATCAATCTCGCTCGCTGCGTTGGATGACGATGGGCACGTGCTGGGAGTGTTGCTGGGGGCGAGTTATCCAGCGACCCATGTTCGCGCGATGATCCGCCGCCGCGGGTTCGGTTTAGGGCTCAAACTCATGGCGTACGCCTCAGTTCGCCCTCGTCTGGCCAAGGATCTGTTCGTCACCAGAAGTCGGCGCTACGCGCGAGGTGTGACGCGACTCGTGATGGCACGATTCGCTAGCTCGTCAAAGCCACAAATTCAACGCGCCGAATCCGTGGTCGGAGAGATAACTCACGTCCTGGTCCGGCCCGAAGAACAAGGCAAAGGAGTCGGCCGAGCGTTACTTGACGCCGCGGTGACTGCGGCACGGTTCGTCGGTGTACAAGAACTCGTGTTGGTAACGCCTCCGGATTTAGGGGCTCGGCACTTCTACGAGAGCCTGGGTTGGCATGCCGAGGGAGCCATGCAAAGTCGCAGTGGTGAGAATTTTCTGCGTTTTCGCTTCAACGTGGGCGATGGGGGGCCGGACGATCCCGGTCCGACAAATGGCGATGCCTCGAGCCACTAGGGACTTCGAGTTTGGTCATCGACGTGGCGGGGGATTTGGACCTGATCTCGGTGGGGGTGGGCGACGTCGCGGCGGAACGGTCCCTGGATATCTCGCGAGTGGCCGAGTTCGACGATGCAGCGCCCGACGGCGCTTGGCGCGACGACGCGTGTTCCAAAGAGCGATCACCGCCACCGCGATGAGAGCGATGACCAAATAGAAGATGTAATCGAGCCGGCGACCGCGTGAGGAGCCCGACGGACGGGTGGTCGGCGTGATGTGCACCGTCGTCGTGGTCGTGGACGACGTGGTCGTCGTGGGCGAGGGCTGACTGCCCAGAGCGAGCGTCTGTGTCGCGAGGAGGGCCCCGGCGCAACCGGGGGTGGGAGTGACGTTCACCAATTGGGGAACCTGGGGCGCTTGGGGTGCTCCAAACAGCACGGTCGAGATGGCGTCAGCCATCACGGTTTGACCCGCAGTGTTGGGATGGAGATTGTCACTGTTGAAGTAGCCCGAATATGGGAGGGTGGGCTGACAGGCCCCGTTGTAGACGTCACCCATTACGGCCGCCAGATTGATGACGGCGTCGAAACCCGAGATTGGCGAAAGCATCCACGCGTTGACGGCACTCAAGACGGACTGTTCAGTGGGCAGCCAGGCCTCAGGTTTCTCACCGTCAACGCCATTAGATGAACTGCGGGGCAGCAAGGTGACCCCAGTGATCCTTACCCCATGGGCGTGGGTCTCGGCGATCACTTGGCTCATGGCGTTCTCGATGGCCGCGGCCGTGCCGTAGGGAGGAATTGGATGACCGGCCTCTCCGCCAGCGCCGAACCAGATGTCGTTGGTCCCGAGGAACAACACAACATCCTTCACACCCGGCAGATCTAAAGCGTCGGGCAACAGACGGGTCACCCCGGGTACGCCGCCGGAAACATCGTCATACGAAGTATGCGGCGGAAATACCGTCAAGGTATTTCCCGCGATACCTTCGTTGACCACCGACATCTGTTGAGCGGCCGGTAACTTCGAGATTCGCGCCTGCAGGGCGTTCACCCAACTAAAGGCATGATTCGTGTACCCAAAGCCGTCGGTAATCGAATCGCCAAGGGCCACTACCGTGCCCTGGGCGGGCGATCCCGCGACGACGACGGACGTCAACCATCGCATGTTGGAACTGGCGAGGAGGGGATTAAAGCCAACGCCAGTCGGGCTATTCGTTAAATTGCCCGCGCCGTCGCCGGTGGCGTATGAGTCGACGCGATCGTCGCAGCAGAAGTGCACACTCACCGTCGATGAACCCGCCGTCGCCAGACTCACCGCGAGTGACTCTCCTCCGTGAACACTCATCCGTACCGGGTCGCTGCTGACCCGAGAATAGGGCGCGATGGTGACGGACCGGCTTCCGTGATTGAACGTGATGGGCCTGATCGTTCCAGGCACAACGTCAATCCCACTTTGATCGACGCCCACCGTAACGGCGGCGAAAGTGGTCGCCGTTGAGCTCCATTCATTTGAGAACGAGAGAACGATCGAGGTTCCGGCCACCGGCATCGTGGCAATGTCGCGAGTGGTGGAGTTGTAGGTGAGTCCTTCGGCGATATCAGTGGGAGAAGTCCAGACTGTCTGCCACTTCGGAGAACTAGTTGTCGACGCCGACGCAATGTTGTTCGCGCTAACGGCCCACCCGAACAACGTCACCGATGCCACGATGAGTCGAGCAATGAGGCTTCGTTGACGAATGAACGTCGTCATGATCCTCACTCTCACGATGATTCAACTTTCACCCATCGGGCGAGCACGTTCTCTCCACCGGCGCCGCGTTCGATGACGTGAAAGACCACGCGCAAGCCCTAATTGGCCAGTCCGGCGACCGTTGAAGTGTGTCGCGCCGTCGCCGGCGTGTACGACACCTGGAGCAAAGTTAAAAATGATCCATCGATTGAATGCTGTAAACGCAACCCGATCCTCGAGGCGACTGACGCCGCATGCAGAGCATGCTGGCTACCTGAACATTGAAAGGAGGCAAGCTTCACTCCGACCTTCACGCCGAGGCTGCTGGGTCCCATATTTTCACTAGCCTACTTACCACCCCCACTTCAAAGTGGCCGCTGAATCACAAGTTCACGCACAAGTGAGCACGAGTTCGCCACTTCGTCATTGGTCGAGCGAAGAAGAAACGTCTACTTTGGGTGAGCGTGTCAAGATCCTCGATGATTCTGCGATTCACTGGTCTTGTATCATCGGACGCTCGAACGACCGGTTCTCCAACGTGCCTCACGCTGCCAGCGGCAAGAAAACCGCAGACCGCAAGTTCAAGGCGAACGCGATTACTTAAAGTGAAGCTTGTCGAGGGCGCCTTGAATTGAGTAGGCGTAGGCATCGCTGGTGTAAGTGGCGCCAGATACGGCATTGATTTTCGTACTTTGCGCCTGCATGACCTCATTTTTCAAGATCGGCACCACATATTGCTCGAGTTGCTGAGAGTAGGACTCGAGGGTTTGCAGCGATTCGACGGTGAGATCCACAATCCGGTTATTGGTTATGGTCACCTTCACCGCCAACTGCCCATACGAGTAATTTTCCAATGGTCCTGTTGCGCTGCCATTTACGTTCGACGAGACAACGGGCACGGTCGTAGTGGTCGTTGTCGTTGTCGTTGTCGTTGTCGTTGTCGTCGTGGAGCCTGATGGAGGTTGCTGTGGCGTTGAACTGGTAGTTGTGCTCTGCGTAGTCGTGCTCTGCGTAGGTGTGGTGACCTTTGAGACGGGCGAACTATGGCTCGACGGAACGTGCAGCGTTAAGACACCAAAGAACCCAGCGATGGTCGCGCCGAAGAGGGTAACCGTACCTTTCATTTCGTCCTCATCTCAGATGCTGTAGGCCTCTTGGTGCAGCGCTTTGGCGTCTACCCCAGCGCGGCGAGCCATAGAAGAGGCGTCTCGAACAAAGTCTTCCGGACCACTTATAAATACGTCACGTTTGGCCATATCGGGTACCAATTTCGTAATTTGATCTAACCGGACCGTCTCTCTGCCTCCGACGAGTCGATGGACTACACCTTTGCGAATTCGCACAAGCTCTTCCACCTCGTCGGCCAAGACTAAATCCTCTTCGCGCGACGCACGAAGCACGACGATCGGTCGCGACTTTAGGGGTAAATCCTCCAAAAGGGATCTTGCCGCGGTCACGCCAACACCGCCGGCTATCAAGAGCACGCGTCCGCGTCGCATGGCAAAGGCCGTAAATGAACCGTAAGGGCCCTCGACGGCTACCGGGGTTCCCACCTTGACGTGCGCGAGTGCTCTTGAAAAATTACCAACACCTTTAACCGTCAATCGAATATAGGGGGGCTTAGGCAACGCGGACACCGTGAACGGGTGGGCCTGCCACCACATTTTGGATGTCATGAAACGCCATTCAAAGAATTGACCACCGGAGATAGCTAATCGATCAAGATGGCGCCCCTCGAGAATTACCGATACGACGCCGGGGCCCTCCGGCCTAACCTCCACCACTCGTAATCGGTGCAGAACCGACCGATAGATGGGAAAGCCGATGCGGTACGTGACAACGAGCGCGGCGGCCAAGAGCCACGCGAGCGCCCAGACAAACTTCGCGAGCGGGTGCCCGACGAATGACGGACCGAGCACTATCTCATGGCCGACGGAGATGAAGAGCGCAAGGTACATCAGTAGGTGAATGAGCCACCAGCTCTCTCTTGGTATCCGGGACCGAATCCGTGGCAGGGAAATTAACCCGATGCCAACCATGATGCCGAGCGCCACCGTGGCCGAGACCATGTTGGGAAACTTACTTATGATTACGCCAACCTCTTTTAGCACGCCTCGCTTCGCGACCTCAGCGTAGGCGACGCTCAAAAATATGGCGTGGACTGTGATCAAGGCGATGGTCCATGGCGCCAAGAGTCGGTGCCAATGAATGACCCCGTGTTGACCCAACATTCGTTCGAGAGCCGGGAGTCGACTCGCGAGAATGACCATGAGCAGCGCGAGGTAGGTGCCGACCATCCCGGTTGTGGATCCGACGAACATGGCGAACCCACCGGGGACGTGGAGCTCGCTAAGAGTGCCGTCGACAATTGGCAGTCCAGCCACGAAACCTAACCCCAGACCGCATACCAACACGACGGCGTAGAAGGAGAAGGGGTTGGGACCATGGGTAACAATCATTCGGGTCTGGGCCGGCCGAGTCCTCGGCCCTCGGTCCCGCGATTGAGAGTCGAACTTACTAATTTCCAATTGATGCTCCAGTACGTTGCCGCTGAAGAGAGGTGTCAGTCCAGGCTAATCAGCGATAGGGAATTCTCCTCAGAATCTTGGCAACTTCTTAATGAGTGTCCGGAGTGTTTGTGCACCGTTCAGTCATCCGTGAGGAGCGGCCGGCTCCGTGAGATATGTCTCTCGTCATTAAGGCGTGAAGTCACTCCGCATCGCAATTTCCCTAGAGACGTTCTTCATTCGTGAGCGGCCAGTGAGATCAAAGGGAAACCGGGCGTCCAGTGCCGCTCTTGATCGAATGAGACCGTGAACGCCTCAAACTCCGATAACTCGTCAATGACGTCAAGGAGATCGTTGCCCGCGATAGCTAGAGCGGTGGCCAGTGCGTCGGCCAGACCGAGGTCGGGCCCCATAACACTGGCTGAAGCAACACGGGTGCAGAAGTGGCCCGAGTGGGGATCCATGAGGTGTTGCCCGCGCTCGTAGCTACCAGATGTGGCAATGCAACCATCGAGAGCAACGATGGCGGTCAATTCCTTCGGCGAGTGGGGATTGGTGATGCCGACTTTGAATTTTTCGCCTTCGGAAGGATATCCAAAAGAAGCAATATCGCCCGCGGCATTCACGATGGCACCTTGCACGGGGGCGCCAAGAAGCAGATGAAGTGCCCGTTGTGCCGCCCATCCTTTGACGTAGCCGGTGGGATCCGTACCACCTGGAAGGGCCCAGGGATCGAACCAGCCCTGGGAAAGTTCGCGAGCGGCTTGGCATGCCTCGAGTACTTCGCCAATGACCACAGGCGCCTTCGCGAGATCAATCTCCCCTCGCCGGAGCTTACTCATCGGGCTGTCAGCTTGCCAGAGACTAAAAACACTGTCGGCGTGATGAAGCGACGCCAGGGCAGAACTTAGGTAGGGATCGACCAGTTCGCGATTCACGGTGGGGGGACCGTAAACATCGATCGTCACAACCGTGCCCATCACGTCCTCGGCGTGATGCAAGATCAGGTCATTCGACTCGAGCGGCGCACCGAGAGTGTCGACGTTGACCATTTAGAGTCCCAGCGTGGTCAATGCGCCCTGGAGGGACTGGATGAAGCCCGCACTGGTATAGCTAGCTCCTGAGACGCTTTGAATGTTGCCGCTTTGGGCCGCCATGGCCTCTTGCTCAAGAATCGGAATCGCCATTGAGTCAATCGACTGCGATCGGTAGTTTCCTCCATCGTTGAGGCTGCCAATAGTAACTGACGTGATCTTGGACCCGGTCACCTTGACGCTGACTGAAAGTAGACCGAAGTGATAGTCAAGCAGCGGTCCGGTTGCCGTCCGCGAACCCGTGGATACGGTCGTGGTCGTCGTTGGGGCCGGTGGCCGAGTCGTCGTTGGTGCCGGTGGCCGAGTCGTCGTTGGGGCCGATGGCCGAGTTGTGGTCGGAGTAGTTGGACTCGTCGTCGCGGTGGCACCCCCGTCACCTCGTCTTCTTCGTGGAGGGAGCGAGGGCGTCGTTGTGTTTGGTGTCGTCGTGCTTGGTGTCGTCGTGCTTGGTGTCGTTGGGGCCGGTGGACTCGTGGTTGCTGCTGACGAGGTGGATCCCGCACTCGCCGTCAAGCCAGCCAACGAAAGCGAGGCGGGGGCCGTATGGAATTGGAGGACGCCGGCAAGACCCAGTGCCGTGCCAACGATGACCAAAGGGGCTCGTTTCATCGCGCTATTTCAATCATCAGAACGCAAACTCCTCAATATGAATTCGATCGGGGTTCACTCTCAGGCGCGAAAGAGCTACGGCAATCTGATCAGTGAATCCCGAGGGGCCGCAGAGATAGACGTCACATTTGGCGATATCTGGAATCAGTCGCCGTAAGACATTGGCGTCGAGGGGAACTTCCTTGCGCGAACCGACGATTTCGTGCAATTGGCCTTGATGCTGATCTACGAGTGTTTGCATCTCTTCATGATGCACAAGATCCTCGACCTTTGACGCGCGAATTACGGCGGTGACACGTACGTCTGTTGGTAAATCTTCCAGCAGGGCACGAAGTGGTGTTATGCCAACGCCCGCGCCGATCAACACCACTTTTTCGCTCTGACGCACGTGGCGCGTGAACGCGCCGTATGGGCCCTCGACGAAGACGCGGGTGCCCGGAGTCAATTGTGCCACCGCGCCTGATTGATCCCCGAGTGCCTTAACGGTTACGCGCAGATACGGTGGACGGGGCAGTGCCGAAAGCGAGTAGGGGTGGGGATGCCACCAGAGCCCCTTCTGGAGAAAACGCCACTGAAAGAACTGGCCGCCCGCGACGTTCAAGGTCGAGAGATTTCGACCAGAGATGGTCAGTGAGTACACCCCCGGAGCCTCCTCTTGGACTGCCGCGACCCTGAACTGATGTTTCAGATTCCGTGCGATCGGTACGAAGACGCGACTGGCGAGCACGACGGCCGCGGCACCTGCCCACAGAGCAATCCAGAACAGTTTCGCAAGGGGGTGACCCAGGAACATAACGCCCGTTTGAATCTGATGAGTGAAGGCGAGCATCAACGCGATGTAAATGTAGAAGTGAACAACCCACCACGTCTCGTACTTCATATGGCGACGAGCGATGCGAAATGATGTCACGCCCGCGACGACGAGCAAGCCAAAGCCAACGGTCGCGGCCAGCATGTCGGGGTAGTGCTGAATGAAGACCAAAAATTGAGCGACCGGTCCAACACTGGTCGTTTGACCGTAGCCCACCGTGGTAAAGAGAATGTGCAGCGCGATTAATCCAATGGGCCACCCGCCGATGCGTCGATGCCAGCGCACGAGTCGGTCTTGGCCCACGACTCGCTCCAGCCACGGCATGCGGGACATCAGCACGACCATGATGAGCATCAAGTAGCTACCGGTCATGGCACATAGGCGTCCGAGTGCCATAAGCAGTCCGCCCGGGGCGGCGAGCTGGCTCCACGACTCCGCCGTAATGACGAGCGCGATCGAGATGCCGAGCCCAACACCGGCCAGCCCCGCCATACTGTCGGCGATCCAGGGACGAGGAGCGGAACTGGTCCGGCGCCTTTTCGGTGGGGCGTCACCTGACCAGGAGGGTGCCACCGTCCTGCGCCTAAGTGAGGTTGACTGCATACGAAAACGGTAACGCTTCGACGTAAGAAGACGGCAAGAATTCGTTACAAATGCTGAATCTGGGAATGTGACAATTGTGTGTCTTCGCGTTCCCAGCCAAACTTAAGTCTTCTCTCAATCTCCCATGCGTGTTAGCAGACCTGGAACGTCGGGTTCTCAACACCACAGATCGGCTGACAAGGTGCGGTCCGACTTCTTCCAATGTGATCAGAACCGGGTCCGTCGGCCGAGAAATCAACATCAAGCACTCTTGGATTCGGAGACGGAGTCACAAGTAACCGTCGCAGTCGGCGCGAGTCCGACTGACGCACTCCCTCGAAGTTGGTTGCTAGCCTGCCGTGGTGCGATTCGACTTCCGGGGCGAGATTTGGTACTGGAGGGGACCGTCGCCATTTCACTTTGTCACCGTTCCGAAGGAGGAGAGTGAGGAACTACACGCGGTCTCGGCTCTCGTGTCGTACGGCTGGGGCGTGATCCCGGTATTAGCAAAGGTTGGTGGCACGGAGTGGGAGACGTCACTCTTTCCCAAGGATGGCGGCTACCAGGTGCCGATCAAAGCCTCGGTGAGACGGAGCGAGGCGCTCGAACTCGGTGACACTGTTCGGATCGTTCTGACAGTCGGCGTCTCTACTTGACGCAATGCCCTCTAGATTTCGAGGTATGCCCGAGAGGATGACACACCGGCAGTTCCATGACGCTCACGGCGTGGAGGATTGGCGAGCGCTGGCCAACGGCGTGTGCGCGCGATTTCGCACTGGATCTTTCGCCAAGGGCGTCGAGCTCGTGGACGTAATCGGCGAATTGGCCGAGGCCGCGAATCACCACCCCGACGTCGACCTGCGTTTTTCGAGCGTCACCGTGCGGATGATGACTCACGACGTCGACGGGCTGAGCGAGCGCGACGTGGAATTGGCTCGCCAGATTTCGGTGGCCGCTCGAGCGCTCGGCGCCCCAGCCGACTCCGCCACCGAGCAGGACGTGTAAGTTTCGATTCATGCGCTCGGTTTCTTGAGTTCATCCGCGTCACGGATCTTGTTCTCGGTGATCCCAGTGGGTTGGTGGCGGAACATTGATTCGGGCGCTCCACGGTATTTCCTGCACATGGATCATGAACTCTGAGCGGACCTAGGGGCGCAGCGCTTGCGCGTGTCGATAGTGGCGTGCAACGATAAGGCATGGAGATCATCCTCATCCCCGGATTTTGGCTCGACGCGTCGTCCTGGAGTGACGTCACGCCACTGCTCGAACACGCGGGGCACCGAGTACACGCATTAACGCTGCCGGGCCTCGAATCGCGCGACGCAACTCGTGACGGCATTGGGTTACGCGACCACGTCGAAGCGGTCGTTGAGATCGTCGACGAGAGTGAAGAGCCGGTAGTGCTCGTTGGGCACTCAGGGGGAGGGGCCATCGCGCACGCGGTGGCTGATGCCCGACCGGACCGGGTCGCGCGCGTGGTGTACGTCGACTCCGGCCCCCTTGGCGACGGGGAATGTATCAACAATGAACTGCCCGGAAACGCCAAGGAGATCCCGCTCCCGCCCTGGTCGGAATTTGGCGAGGACGATCTGCTCGATCTCGACGATGGTTTGAGAGAGGCGTTCCGGGCGCGCGCCGTGCCCCAACCGACCGGTGTGGCCCGCGACCGACAGGTACTCTCGGATCCACGTCGTTACGACGTGCCGGCCACCATTATCGCGTGCGAGTACTCGAGCGGACAGTTACGCGAGTGGATCGTCCAAGGTCATGAGTACGTTGCGGAACTCGCGGCCCTGCACGACGTCGAGTACATCGATTTGCCCACTGGTCACTGGCCGCAGTTCACTAAGCCAACGCAATTGGCGAAGGCGATCTTGTTGGCGGTTGACCAGATTTGATCGGACCTTGACGATGAGCAACCTCGATGAGCACGGTCGTCCGGAACCTCCCCTCGCGGGCGATGAATTCGCAACACTCGTGGGTTTTCTGGAGTACCAACGCGCGACGTTTGCATGGAAATGTGAAGGGCTGGACGCGACTGGTCTGAACGCGACCGTTGCTTCGTCGTCGATGACACTGGGCGGGATGCTCAAGCATCTGGCCCTCGTGGAGGACTACTGGTGCTCGCAGCGCCTACTCGGACACGACTCGCAGCTCCCTTGGGACGCAGTGGATTGGGACGCCGATCCCGACTGGGAATGGCACTCGGCGGTTTCGGATACTCCCGAGCAATTACGTACCCTCTGGCAAGGCGCGGTGGTCCGCTCTCGCTCCTCCGTGGAGGAGGCGCTCGCCGACGGTGGCCTGGCGCGGATGGCCCAACGTCCCTGGCCCGACGGTCGGACACCAAGCCTGCGCTGGATCTTATGTCACCTGATCGAGGAGTACGCGCGACACAATGGCCACGCCGATCTCCTTCGTGAGTCAGTGGACGGGCTTAGGGGCGAGTAGCGGCCAGAGCAAGTGGTGACGTTGTATGGCTCGAGAATCACTCAAGGTTGGAAATTTGTTCAAGGCGAGTTGCGATGAGCTTTTTAACTAGGACCTTAGGCAGTGGCGCACCAACTGGAAACTGGAGGGTTCCTCGGGACCACGAATACTGAGTGAGATCCTCTTTAAGAACTTCGAGCACGGATCCACTGTGGGGAAAGTAACTCAGATGGTGCTTGTACGCCGCGAAGCCAGCGATTACCTTGCCCCGAAGCCAGAAGGCCGGAATGCCGTACGAGATGCCCTCTTCGGCTTCGGGAACGATGGCCAAAATAGTCTGACGCAGAATGGACAACGTCTCTCGCTGGAAGGCATCCAAAGTTGTGAGGTAGTCGTCGATCCCTTGCTTCGACAAGATTTGTTCCTCCACTTCTTTCGCGCAATCCCCATGACGGCGCTGAGAGCAGTCCGCACACATTAGGCGAGAACCGTTTCGTCTCGCTGGTCAATATTTAACCAGCACGCTGTTCATTGGGCAACGTGGCCTGAGCGTCAAGCACGGCTCACGCGCGAACGAGTTCCACCACTGGAATGATTCGGGTGGTCTTGGCTTGGTACTCCGCAAACCCTGGGTACCGTTCGGCCTGGATGGCGTAAATTCGGTCGTGTTCATCGCCAGTTACCACATTGGCAGTTGCGTTGACCTTCTCCTCGCCTATCTCGATCGTAACCAGGGGATCGGCGACGAGATTGTAGAACCAGTCGGGGTTCGTGTCGGCGCCGGCCTTTGAGGCAAAGACATATATTTTGCCGTCATCGTTCAAATACATCATCGGATTGATTCGTTTCGCCCGCGAGCGGGCCCCGGTGGTGTGAAGGAGTAAGACTGGAGCTCCTTCAAAATTTCCACCCACCTTGCCCGTGTTGGCCCGAAACTCGGCGATGATGGTCGCGTTCCACGCGTTGGTGGCATCCGCCGCGCTCTGTTGTGACGAATCGTTATCACTCACGATGGCCCTCCTCTGTTCATGTCGTGCTCTCGTAGATTAACGACCAATTTTGAAAGACGGACCGGAAGATAGACTCGACCCAATTACTAGAAGAGGGGGCCCTATGTCCAAATACTTACTCGAAATCAGGTACACCTTGGAAGGTGTCAAAGGAGTAAAGGCAAAGGGTGGCTCTGCACGCGTGGCGGCGGCCACCGAGTTGATCGAGGGCGTCGGTGGAAAGATCGAGTCCTTCTACTTCGCCTTCGGTGGCACCGACGCATTCGTCATCGCGGAACTGCCCGATGACGTCAGCGCGGTGGCGGCCGCGCTGACCGTGGGCGCCGGCGGCGGCGCCACAACCCGCACTATGTCGCTCTTGACGCCAGCGCAGGTGGACGCGGCCGCAAATATGAGCGTGAAGTACCGCCCGCCCGGCAGTTGAGCGAACTTTAGATCGCAGAACTTCGTAGAGACCGGCGCCAGATAACGCTCGCGGGACGTGGCGCCCGTCATTTTCTCGAGCCAACTTCGTGTGAAAGGTCGACCCGGTTTGGTGGTCGGCTTTCACGACCTTTGTTACTACGATTAAGTCGAGGTGTTACGTGTCCCAACTGCTCTTTACGGCTTTTAGTAACCGCGACGACGCGATCAAACTCGCCCGCGACGTGGGGGAGCGATTGGCGAGTGAAGGCATTGGCTCGACGCTCCATCTCTTGGACTCCTCGGAGCCGCCCGCGCTGGACGCCTCGACGCTGGTCGTCAGCTTGGGCGGCGACGGAACCTTTCTCAGAGCAGCTCGGCTCGCCCACGCAGTCGGGGCCCGGGTGGTGGCGGTCAACTTGGGTCAGTTGGGGTTCCTTTTAAATGTGCCGTCCACCGAAATCGCCGAGAATGTGAAGGGAGCCCTAGAAAACAACTTTGTTTCCGAGCGTCTGGCCCTGGAGATTTCATTCTCGGGTTCGAACGTGAGTGAGTTCGCGCTCAACGAAGTAGTCGTGGAGCGAGCCAGCGCGGGCCATATGGTCAAAGTGAAGACGTATGTTGACGAAGAGGAGTATCTGACTTATACGGCTGACGGCGTCATGGTCGCCACGCCCACCGGGAGTACCGGCTACAACTTCTCGGCCGGTGGCCCCGTAGTGGACACCTCGCTTTCACTCATGATCCTCACCCCAATCGCACCGCACTTCACGATTGATCGGTCGATTGTGGTCCCCGATAACAAAGTGATTCGACTCGTCGTGATTGACAAGCCCGCGGTGTTGGTGGCCGACGGCCGGTCGATTGGACCCTTAGCGCCGGACCAGTTTGTCGAAGTTCGCCAGAATCCCTCGCCGGTGCACGTCGTCGCCACGCGCAGCTTTGATCTCGCGACCCGACTTCGTCGCAGTCTTCGAGAGGGTCATGCCTAAGGTTCAGCTGGTTGAGCTTTTTGCCCACGGACTCGGAGTGATTGATAACGCTCGCCTTGAATTAGGAGCTGGATTTAACGTCATCACCGGCGAGACCGGCGCGGGGAAAACCTTGTTACTCGGCGCGCTCGGTCTCAGCTTGGGTGGTGACGTCAGTGCCTCGCGCTTCGCGCTCTCCAGCGACACTCGCACGGCGGCGGTCTTCGTGCGTTCCGGGGATGAGGAGATTGTCGTGTCGAGGGAGGCCACGAGTTCGGGTCGACTACGCAGTTCTCTCAACGGCGCGCCGTCGAGCGTCGAGGCGTTGCGCGCGCTGGCCCAGGAGCTGGTCGTCATCCACGGCCAACGCGACTCTTTGAACCTGCGTAGTCAAAGTGAGATCGTGCGCCTCATTGACCGGAGTGGCGCCGTGAACACGGAAGATCTCGACGCCGTGCGACGCTGCCTCCGGGAATCCCGTCAACTTCGCGGGAACTTCGGGGGCGACGCCATGTCACGAGAGCGCGAGTTCGACTACACCGTCTATCAGCTGAGCGAACTTGACGCCGCCACCATCACTTCAGCGAGCGAACTTGACGAAACGCTCGCCGAACTGACTCGACTGACGACATTGCGAGAAGGTCAGGCCGCTCTCGTCACCGTTCTCACCCTTTTTGACGCTGAGGGTGACGACGCCGTGCTCTCACAATTTGCCCGGGCGTTGAGCCAATTGCCAGAGGGCGTGGCCTACGATTCGGTTCGGGATAATCTGCGTGGCGCCCTCATTCAAGCCCGTGAGGCGATGCACGAACTTTCAGCCCTCGCCGATCCCGAAGTGTTCGACGAGACGGTGACGCAAGAACTCGAGGAGAGGGCGGACGCGCTCCAACGAATTGCGCGAAAGTACGGCGGCACGATCGAAACGGCATTGGCCACGAGAGACGACCTACGAAGTCATCTCGAGCGCTTGACGAGCGAAGCGGACCGTCTGAGCGGACTTGACGAGGAGATTCGCGATCTCGAGGGGCGCGAAGTCACGTTGGCTCGACGTGTTCGCCAAGATCGAGTGGACGCCGCCACGCACCTGACAGACGCCGTTCGCGCCCAGTTGGCCCGTGTTGCGTTGGCCAACGCTTCGTTGCGCTTCGTCGTAGAGGGTGACGACGGCGCCGACGCCGAGATTCTCTTCACGCCGAACCCCGGCCGGCCCGAGGGCCCGCTGGCCACTCTCGCGAGCGGCGGTGAGCTCAGTCGGGTCTTGCTAGCAATCTCTCTGGTGACGGCCAGTGAGGACGTGGTGGCGGTCTTTGACGAAGTCGACGCCGGCCTGGGCGGCCAGGTGGCCCAACAGATTGGCGAGTGTCTCAGCGAAGTGGGCCGTCGACAACAAGTCCTCGCGGTCACCCACCTGGCGACGGTCGCGGCGAGGGCGGACCACCATTTTGTCATTGAGAAATTCATCGAGGCCGGCGTCACGAGGACCGTCGTACGGGCGCTGTCCGGATCGGACCGAGTGAACGAGATCGCTCGAATGCTCGCCGGCGACGAGATGACCGTCGAGTCGAGAGCGCTCGCGCAACAAATGATCGAAAACCCTCCCGAAGTTCGTACCGGAGCAGACTTTTCTCGCTAAGATGTGGTTCCGTGAGAAGCGCAGTCTTGCGATGACAAAGTACGTCTTTGTAACGGGTGGGGTGTCGAGTTCACTCGGTAAGGGCCTCACCGCCTCCTCGCTGGGTCGACTTTTGAAGTCCCGTGGCCTCAAAGTCACGATGTGCAAACTCGATCCGTATCTCAACGTCGATCCGGGCACGATGAATCCCGGCGAGCACGGTGAAGTCTTCGTGACCGACGACGGCGGCGAGACCGATCTTGACTTGGGCCACTACGAACGATTCATCGATGAATCGCTGTCCAAGATATCCAATACCACGACGGGCTCGATCTATTCCAACGTGATCGCCAAGGAGCGGCGCGGCGACTATCTGGGTAAGACAGTCCAGGTCATTCCGCACGTCACGGACGAGATCAAAGAGAGAATTCGTCGACAGGGTACGTTGGGCGCCGACGTCGTCATTGTCGAGATCGGTGGCACGGTGGGCGACATCGAGATTGTGCCCTTCATTGAGTCGATTCGTCAGTTTCGCCGTGACGCGGGTCGCGACAACGTCTGCTATGTCCATCTGACGCTGGTGCCCTACCTGGCGCCATCGGGCGAACAGAAGACCAAACCGACGCAGCACTCGGTGACCGAGCTGCGTTCGCGCGGTATTCAGCCCGACATCATTGTCTGTCGTAGTGACCAGCCGATCTCGGACAGCTTGAAGCGCAAGATCTCGCTGCTCTGTGACGTGCCGATGAAAGCGGTGATCTCCGCGGTGGACGAGGAGAGTATCTACGACATTCCCGTCACGCTGCACCACGAAGGTTTTGACACGATTGTCTGTGACACCCTGAACATCGATCTCGACGAACACCCGATCGATCTCGCGCCCTGGGAGAGCGTGGTGCGGCGCGTGCACAACACGACGAGCACCCTGCGCATCGGCATCGTTGGCAAATATGTCACCATGCCCGACGCGTATTTGAGTGTCGGCGAAGCGGTGCGCCACGCCGGCTTTGGCATTGGGGCCAAGACCACCATCGAGTGGCTCGAGGCCGAACGGGTGCCGTCAGAGATCGACGCCGAGCGCCTGGGTCAGTTTGACGGCATCATCGTGCCCGGTGGATTCGGAGAGCGAGGCATCGAAGGGATGATCGCCACGGCGCGGATCGCGCGCGAGCACGACATTCCCTACTTGGGGATCTGCCTGGGCATGCAGATTCAAGTGATCGAATTCGCCCGCCACGTGCTGGGACTGAGCGATGCGCAGTCCACGGAGTTCACCCACAGCTCGTCGGCCCCGGTTATCTCACTGTTGACTGAGCAACTGGACGTGACCGACCTCGGGGGCACGATGCGCCTGGGGGCATGGCCGGCGATGTTGGACGAGGGTTCTCAAGTGGCGGAGCTCTACGGTACGACGGTGGTCTCGGAGCGTCACCGTCACCGCTACGAGTTCAACGCCCGTTACCGCGACCAGTTCGAGGCGGCCGGACTTCGCTGTTCGGGTAACTCACCAGACGGGCGACTCGTGGAGTTCGTGGAACTGCCCGGCCACGCGTTCTTCGTGGGCACCCAAGCGCATCCCGAATTTAAATCTCGACCCGACCGGCCCCACCCGCTCTTCGTGGGCCTCATCAAGGCGGCCGCGTTGCGCGCGGAGGGTCGCGAACCGCACATCATCGATCCTTCAACGGTCGACGCCACCTTGTGAGCGACTCCTTCAGTGTCGAAGGAGCCGAAGTTCTCTTTCGCTCCTACGTCTTTGCGGTCGAGCGAAGAGTCATTCGTCACGGTGACGCGACGTTCACTCGTGACGTCGCGCTGCATCCCGGCGCGGTCGCGGTCCTAGCCATCAACGATCAAGGTGAGGTGGGCTTCATCCGCCAGTACCGCGCCACCTTTGACGAGTGGTTCCTCGAGATACCGGCGGGCACTCAGGACGTGCCGGGGGAGCTGCCCCTCGAGACGGCCAAACGCGAGCTCCTCGAAGAGATTGGCTACGAAGCCGCCGAGTGGCGCCTGCTCGGTCGATTCATGAACTCGCCGGGCTGGACCAATCAGGTGATGACGATCTATGAGGCCCGTGATCTGACACCGGGTGCGCGCGCCCCAGTGGGGCCGGAGGAACGAAGTTCGACGGTTCACTGGCTCTCGCCAGTGTCCCTGCGAGCGGCGTTTCGAAGCGCGAGCGCGATCGACTTGACCGCCGCCGTCGCGCTGCATCGGGTCTTTGGGACATTTCTTGACGAGAACTGAACAACTCCTTGAGGAGTATTTGCAGTGGCTAACCATCGAGAAAGGTCGTAGTCGCGCCACCGTCGAAGCTTATAAACGCGACCTTCTAGCCCTCGAACGCTGGCTGGACGAACATCGCATCGAGCTCACGCTGCTCTCCGAAGAGGATTTGGAGCGCTACTTCAACGAGGCGCGAGGGGCCAAGCGCGCACCCAGCACGGTAGCGCGCGCCGTCGCGTCGGTTCGGGGATGGTTCGCCTATCTCGTAGACGAGGGATACCTGGGCTTGGACCCCAGTGCGCGCCTAAAGGGCGGACGCCGGGGGAGGACCTTACCTAAGCCACTCGCCGAGAAGGAGGTCATCAGGCTGTTGGATTCGATTCCCGCTGCTTCGGGCGTCGACTTGCGCGATCGTGCCCTGCTCGAACTCCTGTACGACACCGGCGCGCGCGTCAGCGAGGTCGTCGGCGTGGAGCTCTCGGACCTCGACTTCGACGAGGAACTCATTCTCGTGACGGGCAAAGGCGCCAAGCAGCGCCTCGTTCCTATTGGCGCCACCCTCACTCGAGCCCTGCGGGCGTACCTGGAACCATCGGGACGCGCCGCTCTCCTGAGGTCAAAGAAAAGCTCGAGGGTGTTCTTGAATGCGCGTGGCGGACCGTTGACCCGCCAAGGCGTCGATCTCATCATTCACAAGCGTGCTCTGGCGGTGGGCATCCAGCGAAGTCGAATCAGCGCGCACGTTTTCCGCCATAGTTGTGCGACGCATATGCTCGCTCACGGAGCTGACATTAGAGTGGTGCAAGAACTCTTGGGGCACGTCTCCATCGCCACCACTCAGCTCTACACCGCGGTGTCGGTCACGACTTTGCAGCGCGAATATCACCACGCTCACCCTCGAGCCCACGACTAAAAGGCAGTGACGCATGTTTTTATGGCTGTTCTTCATCACCTTGATTCCCTCGGTCGTTCTACACGAGGTGAGTCACGGTTACGTGGCCTACCTCTTTGGTGATCCCACTGCGAAAGAGCAGCACCGCTTGACCCTCAATCCCCTTCGCCACATCGACCCCTTCGGCACGATTCTGATGCCGGCGATGTTGCTATTGGCGGGCCTGCCGGCCTTTGGCTACGCCAAGCCCGTGCCGGTGAATCTTGGGCGCCTTCGCAAGCCCCGCAAGCAGGCCCTGTGGGTCGCCCTCGCTGGCCCGGCAGTCAATATTGTGCTCTCGGGGGTGGGCTTCGCCATCTGTGAGTACGCGATCCACGTGTCCAAAAGCCAAGGCGAGCTCAACTTCGGCGAGGCCCTTGGACTGGTCAATCTGATCCTGGCCGTCTTTAACCTCCTGCCAATCCCGCCCCTCGACGGATCAGCGATCATCGAGCGCTTCATCCCTATGCGCCACCTGCCTCGCTACTACCACTTTCGCGCGAGGGCGTTACCGTTCTTTTTCATCTTCATCATCATCGATTTCAGCTTCTTGCACATCGGCACGAATCTCCTGCCGAACCTTGAGAACTGGTGGTTGAGCCGGCTCTAGGCCAGGCCCATGGCCGCGGCGGCCCGTCGATACATCACGCCCGCCACGGCGGCGGCCTTTTCGGCGCCCCGCGAGGCCATGCGATGTAACTCCTCGGGCGACGCCAATAACTCGTCGTGGCGTCGCTTCATCGGGGCCAACACCTCTATGACCAGCGCCGCCAGGTCGTTTTTCAATTCGCCGTAGCGCGTGTAGTGACCGGCGACCTGCTCGGGCGTTTCGCCATTCAGACTTGCGAAGATCTCGAGCAAGTTCGACACGCCGGGCTTCGTTGACCAATCGAAGCGAACCTCGTCGTCGTTATCGGTGACGGCCTTGGCGATCTTCCTTTCGATCTCTCCAGGACTGTCGAACATGTTGAGTTTGCCCAGGGGACTGGAGACCGACTTAGACATCTTGCGCGTGGGCTCTTGTAAGTCCATGACGCGCGCGGCGACCTTGGGCTGAGTGCCTACCGGCACGCGAAAGGTTTCGCCGAAGCGGTGATTGAACTTCTCGGCCACGTCGCGCGTGAGTTCTAAGTGCTGGCGTTGGTCGTCACCCACCGGCACTTCTTCGGTCTCGTAGAGCAAGATGTCGGCCGCCATCAACACCGGATAGGTCAACAACCCGACGCGATACCCCTCTTGACGTTGGGACTTCTCCTTAAAAGCCACCATTCGCGACAACTCGCCGTAGGTCGACACGCACTCCAAGAGCCAGTTCAACTGAGCGTGGTAGGGGACCTGGCTCTGAATGAAGATCGTGCAGACTTCTGGGTCCAGGCCCGAGGCCATGAGTGTCGCGAGTAGATCGATGGTCTGTGCGCGCAAGGCGTCGGGCGAGATCTCCAAGGTCAAGGCGTGTAGGTCGACAACGCAGTAGAAAGCGTCGGAACTCTGGGCGTCGACCCACTGGCGAACCGCGCCCAGGTAGTTACCGAGGTGCAGTGGACCCGAGGGCTGAATTCCCGAAAAGACTCTCATTGTCCAATCGTAGATGAGAGGCTCTCGTGATCTCTCGAAGTAGGATCGGCCAGTGACCTTCGTCGTGACGACGCCGTCCTTTAGCGGCCCGGTAGAACTCCTGCTGCAGCTAATTTCCAGTAACGAACTCGACATCCTCGACGTACCCCTCGCGCCGCTGGTTGACGCCTTTGTCGCGGTCATGCGCGACGAGTCGACGACCTTAGAGATGGACGACCTCTCGGAGTTCCTCTTGATTGGCGCCGTTTTGTTGGAGATGAAGAGCCGACAGCTCTTGCCTGGACGCGACGTCGGAGAGCTAGACGAGGAGTTCGTTGGTTGGGAAGAACGCGACGTCTTGTTGGCGAGACTATTGGAGTTACGCACCTACGTGGCCCTGGCCGACGCCTTCATCTCGCTCTTTGAACGGGCCAGTCGTGCCTACCCGCGCCTGAGCGGCGTGAACGAAGGCTTTTGGGTTCAACCGCCCGACTTGCTGGCGGGCGTGACGACGGCGCACCTCGCCCTCGCGTACCTGCGCGGTATCGAGGAGAAACCGCGGTTGGTGCTGCGGCTGCACCACGTCACGGTGGACGCGGTCACGGTGGCCGAAACGGTCGCCGCACTGGCCCAGCGCCTGCCGGCAATGGGTCGGCTGTCCTTTCGCCAATTGACCGAGGGGCTCTCGACACGAATCGAGATCATCGTGCACTTCTTGGCTCTCTTGGAGTTGTGCAAACTAGGTCACGTGGAACTAGGTCAAGGGAAAACGTTTGGTGACGTGCAGATTCAATGGATCGAGTCGCCCTTGGGACTCGATATCGGTGAGGTGGACAGTTATGAGGGATGAGTACTCGCTCGAACAAAAGCTCGAAGCCATGCTGACCGTGGCGTTAGAGCCGATCTCGGCCGAAGAATTGGCCGACGTCGTGGAGAGTGACGTCGACGTGGTGACGGTGTCGCTGCGCGCCCTACACCAGGAGTTCTTGACCCAGCGTCGAGGCTTTCAAGTCGTGGAGTTGGCCAGTGGCTGGGTCATGCAGTCCTCCCCGGACGTGGCGACGTGGGTGACTAAATTTGCGAACCGCGACATATCGCACCGACTCAGCTCGGCCGCGCTCGAGTCGCTCGCGATCATCGCCTATCGTCAGCCCGTCTCGCGCGCGCAAATCACCGCCCTTCGTGGGGTCAATGTGGATGGCGTGGTTCGCCTGTTGGAGCAGCGCGGCTACATCGAAGAGCTCGGTCGAGCTCCGGGACCGGGCCAGCCGATTCTCTATGGCACGACCGAACTCTTCTTGGATCGTATGGGGCTCGCCGCACTGAGCGAGCTGCCGCCGATCGAAGAGTTCATGCCCCCTGTCGAGACCGCCCATGAGCTCGCAGACGAGATGGCTGGTCAGTTCGACGTGACGGAGGTGAACTAGTTGAATGAAGGCGAGCGCCTACAAAAGACGCTGGCACGGGCGGGTTACGGCTCTCGTCGAGCGTGTGAGGTCTTGATCGTCGAAGGTCGAGTTACCGTCGACGGCGTCGTGGCCGAACTCGGCAACCGGGTGGATCCCGACGTGCAACTCATCTGCGTTGACGGCAATCTTGCCCCGACGTCCCAGGGCAAGGTCTACTACCTCTTGAACAAACCCGACGGCGTGGTCACGACCGCCTTTGATCCACAAGGTCGTACCACGGTGCTCGACCTCGTGGAGTCCCCGGTGCGGATTTTTCCAGTAGGACGTCTGGACATGAACACTGAGGGGCTCTTGATCTTGACGAACGACGGTCGATTGGCTCATCTCCTCACCCACCCCAGTTCAGGGATCGCCAAGGAGTATCTTGCGCGAGTGGAAGGTGATCCCTCGCCGGGGGCGTTGAGGCGATTGCGCGAGGGCGTCAAACTCGACGACGGGGTCACCGCGCCGGCTCAGGTCTCGCGCGTGAGTGAGGGGCTCATCCGCATCGTCATTCACGAGGGGCGAAACCGTCAAGTTCGTCGAATGTGCGCGGCGGTCGGCCACGAGGTGACCCGACTGGTCCGAACTCGCGTGGGACCGCTGCACGACGCGACGCTGTCGCCCGGAGCGTCTCGCCAGCTCTCCTTGAGTGAAGTACGCCGATTGATGGAGGCCGTGGGGATGACCGAGGAACTGGCCTCTACGATGCCATCATGAGTACGGCCATGGTTCGAGGTATGCGCGGTGCCTCGACGTGCGCCGTGAACACGGCGAGCGAGATCACCGTCGTTACCCAAGAGTTGCTGCTCGCGATGCTCGAAGAGAACGGGATTGACCACGACGAAGTGGTCAGTGTGCTCTTCACCACGACTCCCGATCTCAACGCGATGTTTCCAGCGACGGCGGCGAGGGGCATCGGCTTTGGCGACGTACCACTCTTGTGTGCCAGCGAGATCAACGTGCCCGGCGCCATGCCCCTGACGGTGAGGGTGCTAATGCTCGCCTACACCACTCGCTCGCGTGACGAACTACGCCACGTGTATCTTCGAAACGCCCCGTCTTTGCGCGATGATCTCCCCGATTAGTCGCCGAGCGCACGTCGTCGGTCTCGGCCTAATCGGTTCGTCCGTGGCACTCGCGCTGCGCGACGCCGGTTGGACCGTGACGGGCAGCGACCTTGCTCGCGCCATCGAAGACGCCGCGCTCGGCACGGGCGTTATCACCGGCACCGCGTTAAGTGACGAACATTGCTTGGTGATCGTGGCGACACCCGCCAGCGCCGTCGCACCAACGGCGAACGCGATACTGCGCGAGTTCTCGCACGAGACGTTGGTCGTGACGGACGTCGCGGGCGTCAAGAGCGCCATTGTCAACGACGTGAGCGACCCTCGTTTTCTCGCGGGTCACCCGATGGCCGGCTCAGAGTTACGGGGTAGTGCGGGAGCGAGAGCGGACCTCTTTCAAGGATGCACGTGGGTGCTCACGCCAACCAACGCCACGACGCCTGAAACTTACGGCATGCTGCACGGCGTGTTGCGCGAGCTCGGTGCGAACGTGGTGGCGGTCAACGCCGATGACCACGACCGCCTCGTGGCGATCGCCAGTCATGTGCCGCACTTGCTCGCGGGGGCGCTCATGAACGAGGCAAGTCGCGTCGCGGAACAAGACGCGGTGTTGTTGCAGCTGGCGGCCGGTGGCTTTCGTGACATGACGCGCGTCGCGGCGGGTGATCCGGGCATCTGGCCCGACGTGCTCTTTGAGAACCGCTCGGCGATCAGCCTTGCGCTCCAGGCGCTGGAGGATCGCCTCGCGGCGCTTCGTCGAGCGCTGAACGACGATGACCACGAAACCGTCTCACGTGATCTGCTGAGCGCGGCCTCGGCTCGACGCCGGCTACCGGGCCGGGCGCTGCACTCGGAGAACCTGGCCTACCTGCGCGTCGCGGTGAGCGACCAACCGGGCGTCCTGGCCGCGGTGACGACGACGGCCTCAGAGATGTTGGTGAACATCTACGACATCGAGATTGCCCACGGGATCGAGGGTAAGGGTGGCACGTTGCTGCTGGCCATCGACGCCCGCCAGGCGGAACCCTTCAGTCTGGCCCTCGTCGCTCGGGGTTTCGAAGTGGGTCATGAGTGAGTGACGTCGAGCGCGTGCGCCACGCGCGTCAGTTGCGCGGATCACTTCGCGTGCCCGGTGACAAGAGCACGTCGCACCGTGCGTTGATACTCAGCGCGCTGGCCTCGGGTCAGAGCACGGTCACCGGGCTTTCGCCTGGCGAGGACGTGCGCGCCACGAGCGTGATCGTCGAGCAGCTAGGCGCGACACGCGAGGACGACGAGGGCCTTGTGCTCATTAACGGTCCTGACGAGGGACTTCACGCAAGTTCTGCGCCGCTGGACTGTGGCAACTCGGGTACCTCAATGCGGCTGCTGTGCGGCGTGGTTAGCGCCGTTGCGGGCACCCATCAACTGGTCGGCGACGCATCGCTCTCGACGCGACCGATGAACCGCGTTGCGGTGCCCCTGGGGATGATGGGCGCGCGCGTCAGCGGACACGGCGACCAGGTCACGGCGCCGTTGCTCGTGGAAAGTTCGGGCAACCTGCATGGCATCGAGTACCACGTGCCCGTTATCAGTGCGCAGGTGAAATCCGCGGTTCTTCTCGCGGGCCTCTCGGCGAACGGCGTGACGACCGTCGAGGAGAGCGTGCGAACACGTCGCACCACTGAAGAGATGTTGCGCGCCTCGGGCGTGGGACTCGAGGTCGAGGACGTCGGTGATGGTCGTCGGGTCACGCTGACGCCGGGCCGACCGCATCGGCACGACTGGTACGTGCCCGGGGATCCCTCGCAAGCGGCCTTCTTCGCGGTACTGGGCGCGATTCACCCCGACGCGACGCTCGAAGTGCTGAGTGTCGAAGCCTCGCCCGAGCGGGTGGGCTACGTGGGCGTTTTGCAGCGCATGGGCGCCGACGTACGCCTGAGCGAGAGCGGGTCGTTCACGGTACTTCATTCGCGAAGCTCCACGCTCGAAGCGACCGAGATTCACGCCCGAGAAGTGCCCTCGCTGGACGAGGTACCGATCCTTACGGTGGCGGCGTGCGCCGCGACGGGCGTGAGCGCCTTTCGCGACATGGGCGAGCTGCGACTAAAGGAGTCGGATCGCTTCCATTCGTCGATGACATTAGCCAGCCGTCTGGGCTGTCGAGTGTGGTCCGAGGGTGACGACTTCTTCGTCGAAGGCGTCGCGGGAGCTGAGAACTTTTTGGACTTTACGCTCTCGCCGTTGCTCGATCACCGCATGGTCATGGCCAGCGCGGTGGCCGGCTGCGCGGGCAACGGCTGCGCCATTGAGGGTGCCTCGACGGTGTCGTCGAGTTACCCGCACTTCTTTCGCGACTTGACGTTACTCCAATGAGCGTTCAAGTCATCGCGATCGACGGCCCGGCCGGCTCCGGTAAGTCGAGCGTGGCACGTGCCTTGGCGGCGGCGCTGGGGTGGTCGTTTCTGGACACCGGGGCGATGTACAGAGCCGTGACCGTAGAGGCACTTCACACAGGCATCGACGTGCACGACGTCTCGGCCATGGGTGAACTCGCCCGCTCAGTCAAATTGACGACGCTGCCTCGGGTGAGCGTGAACGGTCGAGACGTCGAAGACGAGATCCGCACCGAGACCGTGAACGAAGCCGTGTCGATTGTGGCCGCCAACGCCCTCGTTCGCCACCAGATGGTCCGTCGCCAGCGCGAGTTCGCCGACGAGCAGCCGCTCGGTACGGTCGTGGAGGGTCGTGATATCACCACCGTGGTCTTTCCCAACGCGACGCTAAAAGTCTTTCTTACGGCCTCGCTGGTAGAGCGCTCGCGCCGACGTGGCGAAGAGGGCGAAGCCTCCGTGGCCCGTAGGGACGTGGCCGACTCCACTCGGTTAGCGTCGCCGCTGCGTCAAGCGCCCGACGCTCTCGTGCTAGACACGACGGGACGTAAGGTCGATGACGCGGTCGAGGAGATCATGCAATGGCTGAAGAACCAGACCTTGTCCTAAATCCGAAGAAGACGTTGACCTACCGGGTCTGCGCGATGATCGTGTTGGGCCTGGCGCGAATCCTCTTTCGGCCCAGCGTGGAAGGCGCGGAGAACATCCCCCTGAGTGGCCCGGTGTTAATCGCGCCCATCCACCGCTCCAATGTCGATTTCGCGTTCTCGCTGTTCATCTCACCGCGCAAGGTTTTCTTCATGGCAAAAGACGGCATCTTTCGTGTACCCCTGTTCGGGCAACTGCTTACCCGCCTGGGCGCCTTTCCCGTGAATCGAAACAGCGCCGACCGAGAGTCGCTGCGTCTCTCAGAAGAAGTGCTACGCCGTGGTCAGGCGTTGGTCATGTTTCCTGAGGGCACCCGAAAAGATGGCGACACCGTTGAACCATTGCACGACGGGGTGATGTTCCTTGCCGCACGAACCGGCGCAGTGGTCGTGCCCGTCGGCGTCTCGGGCAGTGACCGCGCGATGCCCGTCGGCGCGAGGTTGCCCCGGTTTTCGAAGATCCACGTGGTAGTGGGTACCCCCATTACGCCACCGGCGAGCGAGGGGCGCATAACGCGTTCGCAGATCACTGCGAAGACCGAGGAGCTCAGACGGGGTCTTCAAAAGGTCTACGACGAGAGTCGTCAGCGCCAGCGTTAGCTAACGCTCGCGCCACCAGGTGCCAAAGACGACCCGGGCGTAGCGAAAGCCAAAGAGCCAGTTCTTGCCCTTCTTCGTAGTTCCCGACGCTCTCGGGTACCACACGGTCGGCACTTCGCTCGCGCGCCATCCACGCTTGAGACAGGTGATCAGCAACTCGGCGGTCTGGTACTGCTCTTGGGTGAGTCGATCGAGCACGTCGGCCAACATCGTCACGCGCAGCGCCCGGTAACCGGTCGAGGTATCGGTCAGGTGCGCGCCCGTCATACGATTCATGATCAAGGAAAAGAATCGCACGCCGCCCTTGCGCACGAGGTCTGAGGTCTTATCCTCGCCAAGTACGCGACTCGCGACGACGAAGTCCGACTGGTCGCTGAGGAGTGGCGCGAGTATCTGGGGAATCTCCGCGGGATCATTCTGCCCGTCGGCGTCGAGGGTGACCACGTACTTCACGTCATTCTCGATGCAGTATCGATAAGTGACCTGCAGGGCCACGCCGTGACCGAGGTTGACGGGAAATTCGATGACCTTTACGCCGGGATAGGTTCGGGCGATTTCCGCGGTGCGGTCCTCGCCACCGTCGACTACGACGAGCGTGGTGTAGGGCGCGCCGTTAACGGTGGCGGGCATTTTCGTGAGCACGTCGCCGATGTTCCCTTCCTCTTCGTACGCGCAGATCGACGCCACGGTCGCCTCCGGAGTGAACCCCGGGAACTCAGAGTGAAAGCGGGACATGGCCTGATCGATGGCGAAAGCGCGCAGTCGGGCAAGGCGGCGTTTTTCCAGATCGACCGATGACAAATGAATGACCTAGATGGACTTTGCCCGGGCGAAGACGTTAACCACCATGGGTTCGAAGTGCTCGAGGGTCTGCGCGGGGAACTCGGGGTCAAAGGCCTTTTGGTCCCAGCGGTCGGCGAACCTCTCGGCGAGCTCGTACCACGGCTGACCCCGGTGTTGATCGCGCAGATTGGGATTCATGCCTAGATATTCGTAGTAGTAGTGACCCTGGAAATCTTGGTGAAAGGCCACCATGCAGTAGACCTCGTGACGAACGTACGGGCGCAGGATCTCGGCGGCAATCTTGGGGTGGTTCGGAACGGAGATGAGCTTGCCGACGTCGTGCAGCAAAGAGGCCACAATGACCTCCTCGTCGGCTCCGTCCAGCTCGGCCCGGGTCGCGGTCTGCAGGGCGTGTTGCCGCTGGTCCACCGAGAAGCCGTCGGTAATGTCGCTGAGGCCCTTCACCATCGCAAGAATCTGACGGGCGACGCGGGGTTGAGCCTCGATGGTCTGGTCGACAATCTCCATCCACTGTTCACGCGTCGAGAGGTCCATGCTGGGAAACGAGGTCACGGCCAAATACTAACCGTTGACTACTTTTGCCTCGCTAACGACTAACCGCCGACAGCACTTGCGCCGCCGTGAATTCCCGGTCAGCCTGGCCGTCGAAGCTCGAGGACTCCGGAGTTTGGAGAACGAGATCAACGAGGGCGGAGATTGCCTTCAGCATCTCTCGAAGTTCCGGGGGCGGCGGGAAGTACTCGTCCTCCACCGTGACCGATTTGACCGTGACGCCATCGGTGGGATCGAGGAAGTTCAGCACGTCATTGACCAGGGACTCAGGCGCCGACGCCCCGGCGGTGACCGCGACCGTGCCGGAAAGGTCGTCGGGCAATTCGTAGGTCCCGTTGATACGCAACACCCGCGGACAGCCGGTCGCCTCGGCGACTTTGGTCAGCGCCACGGTGTTGGACGAGTTGGCCGAACCGATGACGATCACGGCGTCCGCACCAGTGGCCACCTCGCGCAGGGCCGCTTGGCGATTCGTAGTGGCAAAGCAGAGGTCACTGTGGTTGGGCATCCAAATGTCGGGAAACGTGACCTCGGCGTACTCTCGAAGGTCTTGCCACTCATCGAGACTGAGGGTGGTCTGGCTGAGCAACGCGACGGGCCCAGATTGTGCGGCGAGGGCGTCGATGTCTTCGCGCGACTGGATGAGGTGGGCGACCTCGGGGGCGACGGCCATGGTGCCCACGGCCTCCTCGTGACCTTCGTGGCCGACGTAGAGCACGGTGTAGCCCTTTTGCGCTCGAACCTTGAGTTCGTGGTGAACCTTGGTCACCAACGGGCAGACCGCGTCAATCACGGTCCCACCGGACTGGCGAGCGGCCTCTATTACCTGCGGCGGCGAGCCGTGGGCGCTCAACATCACTGGCGCGCCCGGGGGAACGACGTCAACATCGTCAATGAAAACAACACCGAGCGACTTGAAGTAGTCCACGACGAACTGATTGTGAACGATTTCGTGGTAGCAGTACACCGGCGGTTCGAAAACTCGCGTCATCCAATCGAGCGCCTTGATGGCCTTTTCGACTCCGGCGCAGAACCCTCGCGGGGCCGCAAGCACAACTCGGTCGACTTTCACACCCTCAAGCCTAGTAAGTGATGTTTTTTACGAGTGCCTAGGCTAGTGACGTGTCGGGTGCCCGAATTTCCTCCATCTCGCCCGGTTCACCGGCAGCGAGAGTTGACCTCGCGATAGGTGATGAGCTCGTGAGCGTGAACGGACGTGAGCCGACGGACATCATTGAGTATCAACAGTTAATCGACGGGAGAACCATCACCCTGGTCGTTCAACGCGCGGGTGAACCGCTCTCGCGCAAAGTCTCGGTGACCAAGGTCGAAGGTGAACCACTGGGGCTCAGCATCGACTCGGCCGTGTTCGATCGAATACGCACCTGTGACAATCACTGCACCTTTTGCTTCATCTATCAGCTGCCCAAGGGCATGCGCCGATCGCTCTACGTCAAGGACGATGATTTTCGACTCTCCTTTCTTTACGGCAATTTCACGACACTTACGCGCTTTACCGAATTCGACCTGGAACGGGTGATTGACGAGGGACTTTCGCCGCTGTACGTGTCAATTCACACGACGAATCCAGAGCTGCGCGCCGAAATGTTGAGAAATCCGCGAGGCGCCACGAGTCTTCGTTGGCTTCGAGAACTACTTCGTGCCGGAATCGAAGTGCACGGTCAGGTGGTCGTCTGTCCCGGGGTGAACGACGGCATCGAGCTCGAGCGCACGCTCTATGACGTACTGTCGCTCTACCCCGAACTCGCCTCACTAGCACTGGTGCCCGTCGGCGTCAGCGACTTCACGCTCGAAGAGACGATGCGAGCGCACAACGCCGTCGAGGCGAGTTCGGTGGTGGCAATGGCTGAGCGGTTCCAACGATTCACCCGTGAACTCTTCGGCACGGCCAAGGTCTTCGCAAGTGACGAGTTCTACCTCGTCGCGGGAGTGTCACCACCGGGAACCGAGAGTTTCGAGAGCCTCGACGAGGCGGAGAATGGCGTCGGATTGGTGGCGGCTTTCATCGAGAGTTTTTCCAATCACTCCGCGATGGCGAAGCTGGGCTCGGGCTTCTTCCAATCGGTCGACGGTGCGCCGGCATTGGGTTACCGAGCGCCGCGTACGCTCGAGACCCCGACCTACTTTGGCGAGGACATAACGGTGTTGACGGGTGAGTACGCCGCACCGATCCTGCGTACGCTCTTTGACGAGCACGGCTTCTTCGACGTCGAAGTAAAGGCGGTGAAGAACCGCTACTTCGGGGGCAACATAAAAGTCGCGGGCCTCATGACGGGTCAAGACCTCCAAGTCGCCCTGCGTGAGGTCTCCGCGTCGAACGTCTGTCTGATCCCCGACGTCTGCCTCTCGGAAGGTCGATTCCTCGACGGACTGACCCTGGAGGATCTGCCTCGAGACGTGATGACGGTGACGACCACGGGCCACGACCTACGGACCACACTCGAATCGGTTCGTACCATGGGATTGAGTCGGACGTGAAGAGACCCCAAGTGGTCGTGGTAGGTCGACCGAACGTCGGCAAGAGTTCGCTGGTCAATCGACTGGCGGCAAAACGAATTGCCGTCGTCGAAGAACAGCGCGGCGTCACTCGTGATCGAAAGGCCGTCGAAGTCGAATGGCGGGGTCTGGCCTTTGACGTTGTGGATACTGGCGGATGGCTCGAGTCGGGCGACGTGCTCGAGGGCAAGGTCTCGGAGCAGGCCAACGCCGCCCTCGCCGGAGCGGATCTCGTACTGCTCGTGGTGGACGCGACGACGGGGCCGGTTGATGAGGACTCGCACGCGGCGCGCTGGGTTCGCCGAAGTGGTCGTCCGGTGATGTTGGTCGTGAACAAAGTCGACGATCAGCATCACGAGCCGAGTAGTTGGGAGTTTCTGCGCCTCGGCGTAGGCGACCCGTTCATGGTCAGCGCCCAACACGGTCGTGGGGCCGGTGACCTGCTTGATCAGATCGTTGACCACCTCGGTGAAGCCATCGACGAACCGCCAGCGACTGACGCTGACGACGACGGCGCCCTGCGCGTGGCGATCGTCGGTCGGCCCAACGTGGGCAAGTCAACCCTTTTCAATCAGCTGATCGGTGAGGAGCGCTCGGTGGTTCATAATCTGCCCGGCACGACGCGAGACGCCATTGACACGGTGATCGACACCAACGCGGGCCTGATTCGCTTTATCGATACCGCCGGGATGAGAAAGCGCGCTCGAACAGAAGCTGGCCTCGAGACATACTCGGTCCTGCGAAGTCTCGACGCACTGGATCGTGCGGACATTGCCATTCTCGTGATCGACGCCCTCGACGGCGCCACGGGTCAAGACCAACGTCTGGCCGAGCGCATTTCGGCGGCGGGCTGTCCGGCCCTCGTGGTGTTGAACAAGTGGGAGCTCGTGGACAACGAGGCGCGCGAGCCCGTGCTCGCCAACGTGGCGGACAAACTCGCGTTCTTGGGCGATGCGCCGGTGATAAAGACAACCGCCCTTTCGGGCAAAGGGGTTCAAAAACTGTTACCGGCTCTGGCGAAGGCCGCCGCCGACTACACCAAGCGCGTTCCTACCGGCGCCCTGAATCGGGCCATTCGCGACCTACAGATAAAGCAACCGGCCCCGAAGGGCAAGATTCGCTACGCGGTCCAGGGCGCGAGTGAACCGCCGACGTTCACGCTGTTCGTGGCAGGCAAGCTCGCCCCCACGTACTTGCGATACGTCGAGCGAAGCCTGCGCGAGCGTTTCGCTCTGGGCGCGTCGCCGATTCGAGTGCGTGTCCGAGTCGAGTAGTGGCGAACTGGTGTGAGAACTGCGATCGTCCCGTAGAGGGCGACGTGTGCGAGGTGTGCGGCACCGAGGTCACCGAGCCCGAACATGAGCCGATTCCCTGGCGCTGGCGTTTCTTCATCGTCGCCTCGGTCATTTATCTCATTTGGCGGATATATCAGTTAATTTCGTGGATAGTTCACTAGGAGGTTCGCCGTGCCCATCTACGCCCTTGGCGATCGCGTACCAACCATTCACCCCGACGCCTACGTCCACCCCGACGCGATCGTCATCGGCGACGTCCGACTCGGCGCCGAGTCATCGGTCTGGCCCGCGGCCGTACTGCGGGGCGACTACGGCACAGTGATCGTGGGCGAGCGCACATCAATTCAAGACGGTACGGTGGTTCACGCCGTCGACGAGTACCCGACCGTGGTGGGCAACGACTGCGTGATTGGTCACCTCGCGCATCTGGAGGGTTGCGTCATTCACGACCGTGCTTTGGTCGGTAGCGGATCGATCGTGTTGCACCGTGCCGTCGTGCACAGCGGCGCCATCGTCGGCGCGGGCGCCGTGGTGCGCAACGGAATGGAGGTGCCGCCCAACGCCATGGCATTGGGCGTACCGGCGTCGCTCAAACTGGACGCCTGCAGCGAAGAGGAGACGCTCGCCTCGGCGGCGCTGTACGTCGCCAACGCCCGTCGGTATCGAGCGGAGCTTCGAAGGCTCTAAGCGTTGGAGATGGCCACGAGGCGCTCGAGCGCGTGCGCGGCGTGTCCCTCAACAACACTGGCGCTCGCAATGGCGAAGCCTTGACTCAGCGTCGTCACGCGGCCGGCGACGATGAGCGCCAATGCGGCGTTGGCGCACACGACGTCAAAGACCGGTCCCTGGCGGCCCTCGAGGAATGCTCTGACGACTGCCACGTTGTGCGAAGTGTCGCCGCCTCGGATACTGGCGGCGTCGTGGTGACGACCCAATTCGTCGCCCGCGTCCACGCGTTGGACCGTGTGCGCCTGGGGTGTAATGGTGTGCAACGTGGAGGGCGATCCGAGCGAGAGCTCGTCAAGTCCGTCGTCGGCGTTTACAAGAATGGCGTAGCGAATACCCCGAGAGTGCAACACCTGGGCCATGTTCTCAAGGAGCTCACGTTGGGCGACCCCGATCAGCGCCCGCTGCACGAGAGCTGGATTGGCCAGGGGGCCGAGAACATTGAAAATCGTTCGAAACGCTAAGGCGCGACGGATGGGTGTCACGTAGCCCAGCGCGTGGTGATAGGTGGGGGCAAAGAGAAAACCGATCCCGGCCCCGTCGACGCAGGCGCGTACCACGTCTTCGGGCGCGTCGAGACGCACGCCGAGGCCCTCGAGAACGTCCGCCGAGCCCACCGACGATGACGCGGCGCGGTTGCCGTGCTTGGCGACGGGCACACCACAGCCCGCTACCGTGAGTGCGGCCATCGTCGAGACGTTCACACTGTGCAACTGGTCACCTCCGGTGCCCACGACGTCGATGGCGTCTGGGTTGATCGTGAAGGTCGTCGCGGTGTCAATCATGGCGTCGATAAAGCCGGTCATCTCGTCCGCCGTCTCACCCTTGGCGGTAAGGGCAGTGAGAAAGCTCGCGATGAGGACACCTTCGACGCGACCTTCGAGAATCTCAGTCAAGGCGAGGCGGGCCTCTTCGCGCTCAAGATTGGTGCCGCGCACCAGTGGGTTGAGTACATCAAGCGCGAACGAGTCCATTAGCGAAGTGCCGCGAATTGGACGATTGGCATAGCGACACGATAGTCGTGGACCATGTCGCGCTCGTCCCAAGTACGATTTCTAGATGGAGCCCACGTACTTAGACACGATCATCGAGAGCCATCGACGACGTGCCGCGCTGGACAGTCGTGATTGGCGCGCTCGGGCCGAGGAGATTGTGTACGAAGGTCCTCCGTTTGCCAACGCGCTTCGCCAGGGTTCTTCACCGTTCATCAAGGTCATCGCTGAAGTAAAACGTCGTTCGCCGTCAAAGGGGTGGCTCGGCACCAACCTGGATCCCGGCGCGCTCGCGCGAATCTACCGCGACGGCGACGCTACGGCCGTGTCGGTGCTCACGGACAGTGAATTTTTCGCCGGTTCCCTCGACGACCTTCGTGCGGTGCGACGGGCCATCGGTCTACCGCTTCTCCGGAAGGACTTCACAGTTTGTGAGAACGACGTGCTCGACGCGGCCGAGGAGGGCGCGGGCGCCGTGCTCTTGATTGTGGCCGCGTTGAGCGACACAGAGCTCACGGCATTCGTCGAACTCGCTCACCGCTGTGGCATTGACGCGCTCGTTGAGGTGCACACCGCCGAGGAGGCCACGCGCGCGCTCGAGGCTGGCGCGAGGATAATTGGCGTAAATCAACGAGACCTGCAAACTTTTGAGATCGATCCCGTTCGCACCGCATCCATTGTCGGCGAATTGCCATTGGAGTGCTTGATCATCTGTGAATCGGGGCTTAAGGACGTCGGCGACGTCGAGCGCGCGGCGCAGGCAGGCTTTGACGCGGTGCTGATTGGTGAAGCGTTGGTCATCGCACCAGACCCCGGGACGCTATTAAAGTCGTTCTCCCTCGTACCGAGTGTTCCGCGTGGATGAAACGATTGAGCGCGGCTTCGTCAAAATTTGTGGCGTGACGAACGTGCACGACGCGAAGGCCGTGGTTCACGCCGGCGCCAACGCCCTTGGCCTCATTTTCGCTGAGTCACCGCGACGTGTGACGCGCGAACAGGCCCGCGACATCCTCGAGGCCACCGACGGCGATATCTTTCGCAGCGCGGTTTTTCGCGAGAATGATGACGAGTCCATCCGAGCCCACCTTCACGATCTCGACGTCGAGATGGTCCAGATTCACGGTGCGCTCAGTGACGCGCTCCTCGAATCGATCCGTCAACGTCCGAGGTTGCTGGTTAAGGCGCTGTCCATTGACGATAGGGAGTTCAGCACCTTTGATGAGTCCAGGGTGGACGCGATTCTGATTGACGGGCCCCGTCCTGGCTCGGGCACCACACATTCCTGGGACTGTCTGAGAGAACGGGTCTTTCAGGTGCCGGTCATCGTCGCCGGTGGCCTCAATCCCGACAACGTGGCAGACACGATTCTCGCCACGAGGGCGTGGGGCGTGGACTGCGCCAGCGGAGTTGAGTCCAGCGCGAGAAGTAAGGATCGCCGTCGGGTGAGTAGTTTCGTAACCAACGCCCGCCAGGCGTTTGCCTTACTCAAGGAGTGAAGTAGTGAACAGCAACGTCATGGGACCGCCCGACGATCGCGGACGCTTCGGTGACTTTGGTGGGCGCTTCGTTCCAGAGGCCCTGATGCCGGCCTGTTTAGAACTCGAAGGCGCCTTTCTCGACGCCTGGAGTGATCCAGCCTTCGTCGAGGAGTACCGACTTGTTCTGCACCAGTTTGCCGGACGGCCGACTCCGATAACGCCGTTGCCCCGGCTTTCTGAACGACTCGGTCTCCAACTGTACGCCAAGCGAGAAGATCTGGCCCATACCGGTTCGCACAAGATCAACAACGTGATTGGTCAAACACTCCTCACAGTGCGCATGGGAAAGTCTCGGGTCATCGCCGAGACCGGCGCCGGCCAACACGGCGTCGCCACCGCCACCGCCGCGGCTCGCATGGGCCTTTCGTGCACGGTCTTCATGGGCGAAGTCGATACCGAGCGCCAAGAGCTCAACGTCTTTCGAATGGAGCTCTTGGGAGCGAAGGTCGTCTCGGTCACGTCGGGTTCAAGGACGTTGAAGGACGCGGTGAATGAAGCACTTCGCGAGTGGGTGACGTGTGTGAACGATACGCACTACTGCATCGGGTCAGTCATGGGACCGCACCCCTTTCCCTGGATGGTGCGCGAGTTCCAAAGCATCATTGGCTCGGAGGCTTCACAACAGCTTGATGAGCTCGGTGTTGGGGCGCCGGACGCGGTGGTGGCGTGCGTCGGCGGTGGATCAAACGCGGCGGGCGTGTTCGCGGGCTTCGCAAATCTTGATACTCGACTCATTGGCGTTGAGGCCGCCGGTGGCGCCGCGGTACGAAGTGGGTCGCCCGGCGTGTTGCACGGTATGCGTTCGTTATTGCTCCAAGACGAGTTTGGGCAGATTGAAGAGGCGCACTCCATCTCGGCCGGACTCGACTACCCCGGCATCGGTCCCGAACACGCCTACCTCGCGGCGGCGGGTCGGGCTGAGTATTACGCGGTGGGCGACGACGAAGTGATCGGGGCGCTTTCGCTCTTGAGCGTCACCGAAGGCATCATTCCCGCGCTCGAGACGGCGCACGCCGTCGCGTGGATTGCACGAGAAGCCGGTGGACTCCTGCCAAAAGGCTCGACGGTGCTCCTTAACCTCTCCGGACGGGGTGACAAGGACGCGGCGCAGGTTCGCGCCATTCTGCGCGGTGAGGCGTGAAGTCCCTCGAGGTCCACCTGCGGGCACTTCGCGACAGTGGACGCAAGGCGCTGGTGCCATACCTAGTCGCGGGTTCGACGCCCGATTGGATTCGCCACGTCGAGGCGGCCGTACTCGGCGGCGCGGATGCCGTTGAAATTGGCGTTCCCTTCTCGGATCCGATGATGGACGGCGTGGTGATTCAAGAGGCCTCGCAACGTGCCCTTGAGCGCGGCACGACACTTGAGTCGGTGTGCGAGGAGTTGGAGTCATTGGACGGCGAGATTCCGCTGATCGCCATGACCTACTACAACCTCTTTCTCCACTACGGACTCGAGCGCGCGGCGGGTCGCCTTCGCCAGGCCGGCCTCAGTGGTGCAATCGTGCCCGATCTCCCGCTCGAAGAGTCAGATGAGTGGCGTGCGGCGTGTGACGCCAATGACGTCGCGACCATCTATCTGGTCGCGCCCTCGACGCCAACGCCCCGGGCGCGCGAAATCGTCACCCGAACGCAGGGTTTCGCGTACGCCACGGCTCGTATGGCCGTGACTGGCGCCGCGAGTGATGACGGCGAAGGCCCGCGAGTGGCGGCGACGCTTCGTGCGGCGGGTGACGTGCCGGTCTACGTCGGCGTTGGTATCACCACACCGGAGCAGGCCAAGCGTGCGGCTTCGTACAGCGACGGCGTGATTGTTGGATCGGCACTGGTGAAACTCGTTCTCAATGGCGCGACCACGTCCGAGGTGGAGCGCTTCGTTGGTTCATTTCGGGCGGCCATTGACTAAGAGAAGCCAGCAATTGCCCGACTTCCCGAGGATTTCTTCAATCGAGCAACGTGCAGTAATACCAGCGGTTACTCCGTAGTAAGGGCAATATTTGGCGGGTCGTACGCAATAAAAGCCACTTCAGTCCCTCCTTGCGGCGTTTCAGTGGTGTTAAATCTGATACGAGCCGTCAACTCGATGGCTCGACGTGATCCTTAAGTAGGGGGAATTACATGGAACAGAGAGTTGCGGATCCAGGTCCTTTGGGGCTGGCAGGGTTCGCTATGACGACGTTCTGCCTGAGTACTTTTAACGCGAATCTATGGCACGGCGGTGGCGCTGCCGCGGCGCTTTCACTGGCGATCTTCTACGGCGGCATTGCCCAGGTCCTCGCGGGTATGTGGGAGTTCGTACGCAAGAACACGTTTGCGGCGCTGGCCTTTACGTCGTACGGCGCTTTCTGGCTGTCGCTTTGGTACCTGTTGAACCACACGCCGGGCACTGACACGGTGGCGATCTTCCTGTTGGGTTGGACGATCTTCACCTTGTATATGACCTTGGCGGCGACGAAGACAACGAGTGCGATACTCACGGTCTTTGTGTTGTTGTCGATCACCTTCATTTTCTTGACCATCGGCGCCTGGGGCGCGGGGCACACGAGCATGACGAAGATCGGCGGATGGGTCGGCATAGCAACAGCCATTGCCGCCTGGTACGCCTCGGCGGCTGGGGTTGTAAACGAGACGCATAAGAGGGTTGTGCTCCCGGTTGGTCCACGAGGCTAACGTAGGGGTCACTGGTGGCTTGCCACCGGACCCAACCGCCAGCAGCGCCCGTTCCGCAAGGTTCGGGCGCTGCTGGCATTTACGGCACATATCCTCCGGCGCTGCGCCTTGGCGCATACGAAGTTCTCTCGCCCCGGGCGCTGGCGTCGTCGATTGTCTACAAGGAGCTCAGTAAAAGGCTCGGCATTTGAATTAAGAGTCGAACCCTAGGTTGAACCGGTCCAATAACTTCAGCCACAGGTTGCGCCGTCCGCCGTGTTCGTCGGCGCGCTGAATTGCTAGTTGCGTGAGACGGATGAAGATCCATCGCAGTGGCTCTGGCGGGAACGGTATCGGCTTCTTTCGAACCATCGTCAATCTGGCGCGCTCGGTCTGCTTCCCATCTAAAAGGTCCAACATGACCGCGGCGCCGAAACGCGTCGAGGCTACGCCCAGACCGGTGTAGCCCATCACGTACGCGGCCTTGCCTCCATAGGCCGTACCCCAAAAGGGTGAATAGCGGGTACAGGTGTCGATGGCCCCGCCCCAGGCGTGGGTGAACCTGATCCCCGCGAGTTGGGGAAAGGTCTTCAAAAAGTGCTCCGCGAGCGTCGCATAAGTCTCAGCGTTGAACTCGTAATCCCGGCGCGCTCTGGACCGGAAATTGTAAATCGCGTCGTAGCCGCCCCAGAGAATCGAGTTGTCTGTGGTGAGGCGGTAGTAGTGGAACTGGTTGCCCGAGTCCGCGACGCCCTCACGATCTTTCCAACCAATGCTCTCGAGCTGCTCGTCACTCAGCGGCTCGGTCACGAGGGTGTAGTCATAGACCGCTACCACGTACTTTCGGGCTCGTCGAATGAGGGAAGGAAAGACGTTCGTTGCCAGCGCCATCTTGGCGGCGGTCACCGTGCCGTAGGGCGTGTGAGCTCGAACGCCGTGACTGACGTCCTCGAGCCACTCGACCTTGGAGTTCTCGTAGATCTTGACCCCGAGTGAAAGACACGCTCGTTCCAATCCCCAGACCAAACGCGCGGGGTCGACCAGGGCGTTGCCGTCATGGTCAAAGAGAGCCCCTTCGTACAAGGGGGAGTGGATTCTGGCTCGAACCTGCGACTTAGTCAGTACCTCGACGTGGTCACCCATCTGATTTCGCAGTCTGGCCTCTTCAATCATCCCTTCGAACTGCCAAGGCGCGACCGCGACACGGAGCTCTCCAGTTCGCTCCCAGTCACACTCAATCTGGTAACGCTGAATGGTCGCTTCAATCTCGTCGAGGTTTTCCCGTGCGAGGCGCTCGATGATTGGCATCTCAGCGGCGAAACGACGCATGCCATTGGTGAAGCCGTGCGTGAGCGACGCGCTGCAAAAGCCCCCGTTACGCCCGGAAGCGCCCGCGCCGGTTTCGTACTGTTCGAGCACGATGACCTCGCGTTGAGGATCGCGTTCTTTCGCCAAAAGCGCGCTCCAGAGTCCCGTGTAGCCCGCACCAACGACGCACAGGCTGGTATTGACGTCGCCAATGAGCGCGGCGTGGGACTCGGGTTCCAACGGATCAGAGTCGAGCCACCACAACTGGGGTTGAACGTCGGCGAGGTGACGTAAAACGAAAGGGTCCTTCTTCTCCATACTGCGTCCAACCGAAGGCTGGAATCACCCCTTCTGAGCAACACTTGTTTCGCGGGTCCCAACCGCGCGAACGCCGGGCTTCACACCGACCTTTGGCCTTAACTCTACCGAGACCTCGTCATCGACGCGCCATGTGAGGCGTTGAATGTTGAAGTCGCGGGAGAGCAACTTTCAAGTTTCCGCGCCCCCGTTGAATTGTCGTAAAGTGACCTCACACCCGAGCACCGCTCCATAGCGAAGGCCCTTGCGTCTATGCGACTTGCGAATCTGGAAGGACGAGCGACCATCGTCACCGACGACGGTCTGATCGACGTGGCGACGAGTTCTCAAGGTGCCTTTTCAACTTCCGTCGACAAGTGCATAAGTCAGCTCGCACTACTTCAGAGGTGGTACGAATCGGCCCAACCGGCGATCGGGGAGGCAACCACCCCGGCGGAACTGTTCGGCGACCGCCGACTCGGTCCGGTGGTCACGAACCCGCAGCAAATATTCGCCATTGGCGTTAACTACCGCAGTCACGCCGAAGAAATGAACCGGACGTTGCCCGAAGAACCAATGGTGTTCACCAAGTTTGTTTCAGCGCTCTGCGGACCCAACGACGAGTTGCCCGTGCCGAGCGACACGACCGACTTTGAAGTCGAACTCGTGGCGATTATCGGCGCCACAGCACGAAACCTCTCCGAGGAGCTCGCCCTCACCGCGGTCGCTGGTTACTGCGTGGGCCAAGACTTTTCAGAACGTACGCTGCAGATGAAGGGCAGCCCGTCACAGTTCTCCCTTGCTAAGTCCTTTCGACACTTCATGCCGATCGGCCCCTGGCTGACGACCCCCGACGAGCTTGGCGACGTGAACAAACTCTCAATTGGCTGTCGCGTGAACGACATCCAGTATCAAGCTTCCAACACTGATGACATGGTCTTTGGCGTGGCCCAGCTCGTGACCTATCTGAGTAACGTCGTCGAACTTCGCCCAGGTGACGTCATCTTCACTGGTAGTCCCCATGGCGTAGGGGTGGCTCGAAGACCACCGATCTTCTTAAAGCCCGGCGACCGCGTCGTCTCTGAGATCGAAGGACTTGGACGGATCGAGAACCAGGCGGTGTAGCGCCCGATTTCGGTTGGCGCCGATAGGAGCGTCGTAGGGCGTTGGGGCGACTAAGTAGCCTGACCGTCATGGAGAACGAGGAATGCGGGTGACAGCGTACGTTGGCTTTGACTTAGAAACGACGGGCGTCAGCTCGTTTCGCGACGTGCCAGTCTCATACGGCTTTGTTGAGCACGTACGCGCTGACAATGGGGTCGTCACGCGAAGTGAAGGCGGCTACGTCAATCCCGGCGTGGCGATTCCCCCGGGCGCTTCGGCCATTCACGGCATCACGAACGAAATGGTGAGTGACGCGCCCGTCCTCAAGGAGGCCGTGGAAGAGATCGCGCAGCGACTGGGTTCGATCTGGTCCGCGGGTGGCGTGATTGTGGGCATGAACGTGTCGTACGACCTCACCATGATCGATTCGTTGTGTCGTCGACTGGCGATCGGGACATTGGAGCAACGTGGCTCCGTGGGACCGGTGCTCGACATCCTCATTCTCGATCGTCACTTCGATAAGTGGCGGAAAGGGGCTCGCAAGCTGAACGACCTTTGCCTCTTCTACGGCGTTACCTTGACTGGTGCGCACTCCGCGGTGGACGACGCGGAGGCGAGTCTGGGCGTCTTCGAGGAGATGCAACGTCGGTACCCCGCGATCGGAGAGATCCCCTTGTCGGCGATTAATGACACGTCGCGCATTTGGTATCAAGAGTGGTTGACCAGTTTCTCTTCGTACCTTGAAAAGAGAGGTGAAGGGCCAGTGAACAGTGGTCGATATGAGTGGCCGATTCATCAAGACCGCTAGAGGTCGGCCTTGGTCGGGCTGGGGAGATTTGAACTCCCGATCTCTCGGCCCCCAGCCGAGCGCTCTAGACCAAACTAAGCCACAGCCCGTGAAGGTGCAATCCTAGCCGGGCCGATTCAATTGCTGGGATGACGCGACGCGTGACCTTGTGCAGGATCAGTGAGCCAGGCTCTTGCTTCGCAGAGATACGCGATGCTCTCACCCGTGGCTTTCGCCTGAAGTGCTTCGATAATCCTCTGGTCGAGGGCGGCGACCAATTCTTCGACTGCCATGGTCCTTCCTTTCTACCCGCCGGCGGCGGCCGTTACAATTTCTATCCTGCATTCGTCTACCACAACTGTGCTGGACCACTCGTCACGATGCACGATCTCGCCGTCGATCGCCACGGCAATCCCACGCGGTTCAACGCCGAGACGTTGCAAGAGTGCCTCCACTGTCTCTGAGAGAAACTTCTCCTCACGGCCGTTGACGCTAATCACGAAAGATGCAGTACGAAGCTCAGAGCTTGGTTCGCCGCGAGCGGAGCGAGCGTGACGCCATGGCGATAGTGACCGGACGACCACGCCCAACGTTCGTCAACGACCTCAAAGAACGGAGCGAGATCCTTGCTGGCGGGTCGAAGGCCTTGCCGAGTCTCGACGAGGGACGCGGTTTCGAGCGATGGCACGATGTCCAAGGCGTCGCGTAGCAGTCGTTGGAGTTCGCCCACTTCGACCAAGAGTTCCTGTTTTTCGTCGGACGACGCGCCAAGGACGCAGTAGCCCCCTGGGCGACTCACCATGTAAAACGAGCGCCCGCGTACATAAGCGCGCACCATGGGTTGCGACGAGCGGTCGAGTCCTTGCACGCGCACGGTCATCCCGCGCACCGGACGGACCACGTTCGCCACTCTTTCGGCCAGGCCACGTGGGAGCGGCTGCGCGCCAGTCGCTAACACACCGGCATCGCCACGAAACTCGCCCTCGGCCGTCGTCACGCTGACTTGATTGCCCTGGGTCGACGCGGAAAGCACGAATTGCCGCAAGACGTTTACTTGAAGTGCCTCGTTCGCTCGAGTGAGTAACGCCACAACCTGGTCGGGATCGACCCACGCGTCGCCGGCGAGAAGAAGACCTTCTCGTATCCCCGCCGAAACTCCCTCGAACATCTCTCCGCTGTGCTCTCTGAGCACTCGACGGGCTTCAGCGCCGTAACTCTTCGCTATCCCCTCGAATTGGTCGACGAGCCGGCGATCACTTTGGTCAAAAGCGACCAGCAATGTGCCGGACTCGTGGAGTTCCACCTCCTCGCCCGTCACCTCATAGAGTTCGTGGGAGAGTTTCCGCCACGCCCCTAACGCGCCGAGTTGTAATCGATAATTCTCCTCTTCACCGGGTGCGACTTCGGCAGTGGAGGCAAGCATCCCCGCCGCGGCCCGGGTCGCTCCCGCACCCGGTGACGGATCGAAGATCGTGACACGCCAGCCAACTCGCGCGAGACGAAAGGCACTCGTCAAGCCAATGACGCCGCCGCCCACCACTAATGCGTCACGACGTATCGAACTCACGCCAACAGCGTAGGGGTCAGCGTCTTGAGCGCTCGTTCGGTATAGTTAAACCGGGTCAGCGTTGCCCCAGTACGAACGCTATGACCAAGAACCTCTACGACCCCATTTTCGAACACGACGCCTGCGGCGTGGGCCTCGTCGCGGACCTGACCGGCCTACCGACCAACGCCACGGTCCTAGACGCGTTGACCATTCTCGAGAATCTCGAGCATCGAGGAGCCACTGGTTCGGACGTGGACTCCGGCGACGGGGCCGGCATCCTCATCCAGATGCCTGATGCCTTCATTCGCGCGATCTTTGGCCCAGCGGTGCCGGCGAGCGGCGACTACGGCGTGGCGAACTGGATGATTCCTTCTGGGCTCGACGTCGAGAGTGCTCGAAGAACGATGGATGAGGTCTTCGCAAGCGTCGGACTCTCGGCCGCGGGCTGGCGCGACGTTCCCGTGAATTCGTCTCTCCTCGGGCCCACGTCTCGAGCCTCGGAACCTCTCTTCGTCCAACAGCTGATCGTGCGATCAGCGGACGGCGGTGCGGGCGATCTCGAGCGGGCGTTGTACTGTGCACGAAAAGTCTTGGAGCACTCACTCGACATTTACGCGTCGTCGTGCTCGTCCAAAGTGCTCATCTATAAGGGCATGCTGTCATCGCCCCAGTTGCGTGGCTACTTCAGCGATCTGGGCGACGAAGGGTTGAAGTCCGCGATTGCCATCGTGCACAGCCGTTTCTCGACCAACGTCTTGCCTCGATGGGACCTCGCACAACCCTTTCGCTACATCGCCCACAACGGAGAGATCAACACCATCCGTGGAAATCGGAATTGGATGACCGCGCGAGAGACCACCATCGAGAGCGAAGCACTGCCTCTTCCCGTACGCAGTCTCACGCCCATCATCACCGCGAACATGAGCGACTCGGCCAGTTTCGACGAAGTCGTGGAACTTTTAGTGCACTCTGGACGCTCTCTGCCCCACGCGATTTTGATGATGATTCCCGAGGCGTGGGAACGATCCAGCGCGATGGGTCCGGATCGTCGAGCCTTCTATCGCTATCACGCGGGCCTCATGGAGCCCTGGGATGGCCCGGCGTCGGTCACGTTTTGTGACGGGAACATCGCCGGCGCGGTACTCGATCGTAACGGTCTGCGACCGGCTCGTTACTGGGTCACCAAAGATCGCCGGGTCATTCTCGCGAGCGAAGTCGGCGTCTTACCCATTGAGCCGTCCAACATCGAGCGCAAGGGTCGCCTCCAGCCCGGGCGAGTCTTTTTAGTTGACGTCGAACAGGGCCGCATCATTGAAGATGACGAACTCAAGACGACCTTGGCCGCCCAGGCGCCGTACGCCGAGTGGCTCGAGCGACATCAGATCTCACTCGATGCGATTGAGACGCCCGCGATGCTCACGCCCGAACACGCCTCGATCGTCCGCCAACAAAAGAGCTTCGGCTACAGCGAAGAGGATTTGCGCCTGATCATTCGTCACATGGCCCAAGTGGGGGAAGAGCCCATTGGCTCGATGGGCTCCGACACGCGTTTGCCGGTCCTTTCTACGATGCCCCGTTCGATCTTCGACTACTTCACGCAACTCTTCGCTCAGGTGACAAATCCGCCACTGGACGCGATTCGTGAAGAGCTCGTGACCTCGACGCGCGTCGTCATCGGCGGAGAGGAGAACCTCCTTCGAGAGAGCGAGGAGCACTGTCACCAGATCGTGCTGGCCTCGCCGGTATTGAGTGTGCACGAACTTGTCAAAATTCGCTACATCGACGAGCAGCCCGGCGTGGAGGGCTTTCGCACGGCGGCCATCGACGGGCTCTTCGCCGCCCAGGGAACCCTCAGCGCCGCTGAGCGCCTCGCCCACGCCCTCAAAGAGGTGGAGGAACAAGTAGTCGCGCAGGTACGCGCGGGCGCCAACATCGTGATCCTGAGCGATCGCGGCACGTCCCCGTCGCACGCGGCGATCCCGAGCCTGTTGCTCGCCTCGGCGGTGCACCATCGGCTCGTCACCGAGCATCTGCGCACGAACGCGGCACTCATCATTGAAGCGGGGGACGTTCGTGAAGTGCACCACGTGGCCCTGCTACTGGGCTTTGGGGCCTCCGCGGTCTGCCCCTATCTCGCCTACGAATCGATCGACGCGCTGATGGAACAGGGCGAGTTGAACGAGTTGACCGCCTTTGAGGCCCGTTACCAGTACGGCAAGACGCTGAATAAGGGCGTGGTGAAGGTCATGTCCAAGATGGGCGTCAGTACGGTCGCCAGTTACGTGGGTTCGCAGCTCTTCGAACCGGTCGGGCTCTCCGACGACGTGCTGGGTCGATACTTTCCAGGTTTTCATTCCCGCCTCGGGGGCGCCACCCTCGAACACCTGGCCCGCGACGTTCTGCGATGGCACGCCGGTGCGTTTACTCCCGAGCCGGGTGAACGAGTGGAGATTACCAATCACGGTGAATATCAGTGGCGCCGCGACGGCGAACTGCACCTCTTCAATCCCCGCACGGTCCAAAAACTTCAACACGCCACGCGTTTGAAACGCTTCGACCTCTTTAAGGAGTACACCACCCTGGTCGACGAACAGAGCAGTGGCAAGTTGACGCTGCGATCCCTGCTCTCCTTGGTGCCCAGTCCAACGCCCCTGGCGCTCGACGAAGTCGAAAGTGTGGCCTCCATCGTGAAACGCTTTAGTAGCGGCGCGATGTCCTACGGTTCGATCTCCGAAGAGGCCCACACCACCTTGGCGGTGGCGATGAATCGCCTCGGTGCAAAATCCAACACCGGCGAAGGGGGGGAGGACGAGGAACGATTCGACACGTCCGATCCGCGAAAGAACACCCGCTCGGCGATCAAACAAGTCGCGTCGGGACGCTTCGGCGTCACCAGCCGGTACCTCGTCAACGCCGACGATCTCCAAATCAAGATCGCCCAGGGCGCCAAACCCGGTGAGGGCGGACAGTTGCCGGGATCGAAGGTCTATTCCTGGATCGCGAAGACTCGCCATTCGACCACCGGCGTCGGACTCATCTCACCGCCCCCACACCACGACATCTACTCGATCGAGGATCTCAAACAGCTCATCTACGACTTGAAGTGCGCGAACGACGAAGCGCGCGTGCACGTCAAGCTCGTCAGTGAGCAAGGCGTCGGCACGATCGCCGCGGGTGTGGTGAAGGCCCACGCTGACGTCATCTTGATCTCGGGGCACGACGGGGGAACTGGCGCGGCGCCGCTGACCTCGCTCAAGCACGCGGGCACGCCCTGGGAGCTGGGACTTGCCGAGACGCACCAGACCCTAGCGGCGAACGGCTTGCGCAGCCGCGTGGTCCTACAGACCGACGGGCAGCTGAAGACCGGTCGTGACGTCATTATCGCGGCCCTATTGGGGGCCGAAGAGTTCGGCTTCGCCACGGCGCCGCTCGTCGTGTCGGGATGCGTGATGATGCGCGTATGTCACCTCGACACGTGTCCGGTAGGGATTGCGACGCAAAATCCCAAGTTGCGGGAGCGTTTCACGGGCAAGCCCGAGTTCGTCGAGAATTTCTTTGAGTTCATCGCGCAGGAAGTACGCGAGTATCTGGCCCTACTCGGCGCGCGCACTCTCGACGAATTGATCGGCGACGTGTCGAAGTTAGCCGTGTCACCGCTGAACGATCCCACGAACGATCTTGACCTGAGTGCATTGTTGGTGATGGTCGAGCCCGATCAGCGTCACCAGGGGCTCAAGCAGGACCACGGGCTCGACAGTGCACTCGACTGGGACTTTCTCAGCGAAGCGGTGCAGGCCGCGACGAAGGGCACGCCGTTTCGCTACACCACGGCAGTTCGCAACGTGAATCGCGCCGTGGGCACTTTGACCGGGAGCGCGATTACTCGAGCGCTGGGCGCACGAACGCTCAGTGACGACCACGTCCAAATTGACTTGCGGGGTTCCGCGGGTCAAAGCCTGGGCGCGTTCATCCCGGCTGGGGTGACCCTGCGACTGAGCGGCGACGCGAACGACTATGCCGGTAAGGGCCTCTCGGGCGGGCGAATCGTCATTCGTCCCGATGATGGTGCCACCTTCGCCAGCGACGAGAACATCATCGCGGGCAACGTGATCGGCTATGGCGCGACGGGCGGCGAGATCTTCATCAGCGGCGTCGTGGGCGAACGGTGCGCGGTGCGCAATTCGGGCGCCACCATCGTGGTAGAGGGAGCGGGCGATCACGCCGGCGAGTACATGACCGGCGGCGTGGTCGTCATACTCGGCAACGTCGGACGAAATCTGGTCGCGGGGATGTCGGGCGGCACACTCTACCTTTACGACCCCGACCATCGCGTGCACGACCACTTGAGCGCCGGTGTCTACGAGATTGAACTCTTGGAGAGCGACGACGACGAACATCTACGATCGTTACTCGAACGATTCCGTGACGAAACCGGTTCGAAGAAAGCCGCCCGGATTCTCAGAGAGTGGCGAAGTGAGCGGATGAACTTCGTGAAGATCGAGTCTTCGGAGTACCAACGAATTCGAGACGAGGCCAAGGGTGGGTAAGGTCACCGGCTTCCTCGAGTATTCCCGAAAGGGCCCGAACTATCGACCCGTGAGCGTTCGCTTGCGTGACTGGCACGAGGTCTATCAGCCCCAGAGCGACGAGGAGATCGCCCAGCAGGGCGCGCGTTGCATGGACTGCGGGATTCCCTTTTGCATGCAGGGATGTCCCCTCGGGAATCGAATACCGGAGTTCAATGACCGTGTTCATCATTTTCAATGGGCGGTCGCGGCGGAGCAACTCTTTGATACGAACAACTTTCCCGAGTTCACCGGGCGACTCTGTCCCGCGCCGTGTGAGTCCGCGTGCGTCTTGGGGATCGGGAGCGATCCCGTGACGATCGAACGCCTCGAGTACGAGGTCGCCGAGCACGCCTTCACGAACGGTCTCCCCGTCTCGAGCCCCACGCCCACTGAGAGCGGGCGGCGCGTGGCCGTGGTCGGCTCTGGGCCGGCTGGTCTCGCGGCCGCGGCGCAGTTGCGAAGCGTCGGCCACGCGGTCAGCGTCTTTGAACGTAGCGACGCTATCGGGGGACTGCTGCGCTATGGCATTCCCGAGTTCAAGATGGAGAAAGCGGTGCTGGATCGACGCCTGGAGGTCATGCGCGACGCCGGCATCGAATTTTTCACGAGCGCGACGGTAGGACGTAGCGGCACTCCCCTCGCCACGCTGCAACGTGAGTACGACGCGGTACTGCTCGCCGTGGGCGCCACGCGCCCCCGCTTGATTCCGGTGCCCGGCGCCGATCTCGAAGGCGTCTATCCCGCTATGACGTACCTCGAAGCGTCCAATCGCTCCGTAAACGACGGTGTCGCGCCGACCATCAGCGCGCAGGGCCAACGCGTGATCATTCTCGGGGGAGGCGACACGGGCGCCGACTGTTTGGGCACGGTGCATCGTCAAGGCGCCGCGTCGGTGACCCAGATCGAGATCTTGGACCGTCCGCCCTTGGAACGCCCGTCAGAGGAACCTTGGCCCACCATGGCACGTATCTTCAAAACGTCGCCGGCACACGACGAGGGCGGCGAGCGCCGCTTCTCAACAGAGACCTTGGAGTTTGGCGGAGCTGGGCGGGTCGATTCCATCGTCTTACGGGATCACCTCACGAAGGAGACCGTGTCGTTTCCCGCTGATCTGGTCTTGATCGCGGCGGGCTTCTTAGGTCCGGAGCTCGACGACCTCGAACTGAGCGGCGAGGGATTCCTCACCTCACGAGCCACCCTCGCGGTGACCAGCGACTGGCGCGTTCGCGCGGCCACCGGGACGAGCCCCGTCTTTGCCTGCGGTGACGCGGTGCGCGGCCAGAGCCTGATTGTCTGGGCCATCGCCGAGGGCCGCAGCGCTGCGGCGTCAATTGATGGGTACTTCAACGGCCGCGAGAGCCCCCTTTGGGCGCCCGTCGAGCCCTACGCCCTCTCGTGGTAACCACCAGCGGTATCGAGGTTTTGTAGCATCGTGCCAACGAGGTTTCGAGGGGGACCATGAAGAGCACGATGCAAGACGCGCCACTGCTGATCAGTGGCATTATGCGCCACGGCGAGTTCGTTTACGCGGATAAGCGAGTCTTCACCGTGACACCCGACGGAGTCGAAGAAGCGACCTTCTTCCAGATCTCGAAACGGGCCGAGCAGTTGGCCGCCGCGCTGGCGAAACTTGGTGTGCGTTCGGGCGATCGCGTGGGGTCCTTCATGTGGAACAACCAGGCGCACATGGAGGCGTACCTCGCGGTACCCAGCATGGGCGCGGTGCTGCACACCTTGAATATTCGCCTCTTTCCCGAACAACTGGCGTACATCATCAATCACGCCGGGGACGAGATCATCATCGTGGACGCCTCGCTCGTGCCCTCCCTCGCCAAGGTGCGAGATCAGATACCTCTCGTCAAGACCATCATCGTGCACGGCGAAGAGACGAGCGGCGTGCTGGGTGAGACGCTGGACTACGAGACACTCGTGAGCGCGGAACGGCCCGGTTACGAGTGGCCGATGATGGACGAGCGCGACGCGGCGATCATGTGCTACACCTCGGGCACGACGGGCAATCCCAAGGGGGTCGTCTACTCCCACCGTTCGACGTGGCTGCACTCGATGGCCCAAACGGCCGCGAATTCGGTGGGCCTGTGCGAGAAGGACCGGTGCTTACTCATCGTGCCGATGTTCCACGTGAACGCGTGGGGGACCGTCTTCACTTCGTTCTTCGCCGGCGTCGAGCTGATCATGCCCCAGATGTACCTCCAAGGTGCACCGTTGATCAAGATGGTGCGCGAACTACGCCCGACGATCTCACTGGGCGTGCCCACGGTCTGGAACGACGTACTGCGTGTGGCCGAGACCACGCCCGATACCGACTTCTCGAGCCTGCGCGCGATACTGATTGGCGGCTCCACGGTCCCACGGATCATGATCGAGACCTTTCGAGACGTGTACGGCATCGACGTGATCCAAGGTTGGGGCATGACCGAAACCAGTCCCCTCGCGGCCGTGTCAAATCCTCCGGCGGGCACGCCGCCCGAACTCGAGATCGAGTACCGAGTGAAGGCGGGGCGTGTGGTGGCGGGCGTGGAACTGCGCCTGACGGCCGACGACGGCACGGTACTGCCGCGAGACGGCAAGACCATTGGCGAATTCGAGATTCGCGGACCCTGGATCACCGCCTCGTACTTTGGTGTCGACGATCCCGACAAGTTTCGAGACGGGTGGCTGCGAACCGGGGACATCGGCACCCTCGACGGCGAAGGGTACATGATCGTGACCGATCGGTCCAAGGACGTGATCAAGTCCGGGGGCGAATGGATTAGCTCGGTCGAACTCGAAGTGACCGTCATGGCGCACCCGGCGGTCTTTGAGGCGGCGGTGATCGCGGTACCCGACGACAAATGGGAAGAGCGACCGCTGTGCTGTGTCGTGTTGCAGCCGGGCGTCGAGGCGAGTGCTGAAGAACTGAAGGAGTTTCTCGCCGAGCGGGTCGCCAAGTGGTGGCTGCCTGAAAGGTGGAGCTTTATCGAGAGCGTGCCCAAAACCAGCGTGGGCAAATTCGACAAGAAGGTCCTGCGCGCACAGTACGCCGAAGGCGCACTCGAGGTGGTGGTCGTCGACTAGTGGAGTCCCTGGACGATCTCGCCGACGAGGTCGCGGCACTCGAGAAGCGGGTCGCGGAAGCCATTTTTGAGACGGTGCGCGCACAGTTGCGCAGCGACGAGGCCGAGGGCGCCATGGAGTTGGAGCGACAACTCTCGCGGGTTCGGCGCAGCCTCCAAAAGGCCGAGCACCTTCTTCGGCGGAGCGAAGACGACTAGTTCGGCCAGTTGTTCACTTCGTTAATAACCAGACGCAGGCTGACGAAGTTTCGTCCGTCGAAACTGAACGAGAGCGTCTGGTCGTCATCGAGTCGGTAGCCCAAGCCCTCGTCAAACATCGGCACGGTGGCTTTGAGATCCGCGAGTTGATCAGGCGTGGGTGGACGATGGAGGCTGAGCTGACCGCGTTCACCTTCGATGGCGAAGTTTCGGTAGTTCGAATAGAAGTGTTCAATCTCATCAATGGTCTCGGTCACCGAGGTCGCGAGTTGCACCAAACACATGTCCTTCGTTCCGACGTAGTCGTTGCTCACGACGGCTTCATCGATGAAACTCATCCACTGTTTCCAAAAAGACCCGTCCGGCATGTCGAGCAACACGACCGGCGCGGGAGTGGTCTTGCCCGTGTCGAGGAGCGTCAAGACCTCGAAGAGTTCGTCCATGGTCCCCAGTCCTCCGGGCAAGATCACGAAGGCATTGGACGGCCGAGTCAGAGCGACCTTGCGGGTGAAGAAGTACCTCATGGTCACCAGCATCGTGGAGACGTCGATGAAGGCGTTGGCGTCCTGTTCGAAAGGGAGTTCGATGTTCACCCCGAGGGTGTGCTCCTTGCCCGCCCCTTTCGCGGATGCCTCCATGATGCCTGGTCCGGCGCCCGAAACGGTGATCCAGCCACGCTCGGTCATGGCACGTGTGAACTCGACGGTCATCTCGTAGAGCGCGCTGCCCGGTTTCGTTCGGGCCGAGCCGAACACGGTCAACTTGGGGCGATCGCGCCATTTGTCAAAGAGCGTGAACGCTTCTAGAAGTTCATCGATCGCTCGCACGGCGACGCGAAGGTCCTTGGTGTGAGCGTCGGACTCGGCCACCATGACCACACGTTCGAGCAACTCGCGCAGAAGCTCGCGGCGCTCCGGCGACATCGCCGTGTCAGCAGCAATGTCATCGAGGAGCGATTCGATGATTGAGATCATCTTTACAACGTCTGGTACAGCGTGCTTCGCTGGTGCAACGGACGACCGAGTGGCGCCACAAGCTCCTCCAGCGACTGCACGTTCATCTCCTGCCCGTGGACGGCGCCTGCGGCGCGCGAGATATTCTCATCCATCAACGTGCCCCCGAGGTCATTCGCGCCGGCGGCCAAAATCCGTCTCGAACCTTCGACGCCCATCTTGACCCAACTGACTTGAATGTTGTCGATCAAAGTGGCGTAGTGCAGACGAGCGACGGCGTGCATCAAGATTGCCTCACGAAAGGTCGGCCCCTTTCGTGAACGGCCCTTCAAGAACAACGGCGTCGCCATGTGCACGAATGGCAGAGGTACGAACTCGGTGAAGCCCCCAGTCAATTTTTGTAGCTCACGAGTGCGAAGGAGGTGCGTCGCCCAGCTCTCGGGGCCCTCGACCGCGCCAAACATGATCGTAATGTTGGAACGCAGGCCAACCTCGTGCGCGACGCGGTGCACCTCGAGCCACTGATCGCTGTTGATCTTGTCCGGACAGAGGATCGCGCGGATGCGGTCGTCGAGAATCTCGGCGGCGGTCCCCGGCAGGGTCTTGAGGCCCGCGTCCTTCAAGCGCGTAAGGTAGGTAGCGAGGTCCTGACCCGAGCGACGCGCGCCCTCAAAGACCTCCAGGGCGCTAAAGGCGTGAATGTGAATGGTGGGCGAGCCGGCCCTCACGGCGGCGACCACGTCAATGTAGTAATCACCGTCGAAGTTGGGGTGAATGCCCCCCTGGAGACAGACTTCCGTGGCGCCGCGAGCCTCGGCCTCGCGCACACGCTCACTGATCTCTTCCAGTGTCAAGAGATAGGGGTCACCTCGAAGATTCAACGAGAGGGGACCCTTGGAGAACGCGCAGAAGCGACATTTGAAGGTACAGACGTTGGTGTAGTTGATGTTGCGATTGAGGACGAAACTCACCGCGTCGCCCACGAGATCGTGGCGAACTTCGTCAGCGAGGCCCACGACCGCGTTGAAGTCGGCGCCGCGCGCGTGAAAGAGTGCGACGATCTCGTCGGCCTCGAATTCGTAACCCGGCTCGTATCGAGCTAGAAGGGCGCTGAGTTCGTGAGTTCGCGTGGTAGACGTCGGTGGCGCGGGCGGCGTGTGATCAGAGCCCGAGTACCACCCGTCGTTTCGAGCGAGTGAGTGAGCGTCTGATTGGGCGAGCACGAAGGGCCGCACCTTCTCATCGAGAAAGTCCTGACGGTCACCGACGAATTCAGGGTAGATCGTCAGTCGCGGCGTGAGCTGGAAGCCGCGGAGATCACACTGCTCAGAGAGCGTGGTCACCGCCGGCCACGATCGTTCGGGATTGACGTGGTCAATGGTGACCGGTGAGACGCCGCCAAAGTCGTCAATGCCAAAATCCAACAGCCGCGCAGGTTCATCGCTCAGGTTGGGCGGCGCCTGAAGATGAATGTCGCCGGGCAGCATAAGTCGTGCCGCCGCAATGGTCCAGTGGAACTCTTCGTCACTGGCGGGTGGCGAGGACGCCATCGCGGTGCGAGCTTTGGGTAAGAAGTTCTGAATGATGACCTCTTGGACGTGGCCGAACTCCGCGTGCGCCTCGACAATCGCTCGAAGGGTTAAGAGTCGATCCTCGCGACTTTCACCAATGCCCACCAGAAGTCCGGTCGTGAACGCAATCTTGAGCTCGCCGGCGAAGCGCAGGGTGTCGAGACGCCGGCGCGGATCTTTATCCGGCGCCAGGCGATGGGCGGCGACGTCGGCTAAGACCTCGAGCATCATCCCCTGCGACGCGCTCACGTGACGTAGTTGTTCGAGTTCGTGCAAGTAGAGGGCACCGGCGTTGGCGTGTGGCAGCAGTCCCGTTCCCTCCAACACCATTTGGGCGGCTGAGGCGACGTAGTCGACGGTGGAGTGGTAGCCCCGTGCGGCCAACCATCGAGCGGCTTCGTCGTAGCGCAACTCAGGCCGCTCGCCGAGCGTGAAGAGCGCTTCGGTACAACCGGCGTCTCGTCCCGCTTGCGCGATGGCCATTACCTCATCGAGGCTGAGGTACGGCGAGACGACGTGGGCCGGGGCCTGGGCGAAGGTGCAGTACCCGCAGCGGTCGCGGCAGAGTTTGGTGAGCGGTATGAATACCTTGGGCGAGTACGTAACGACGACGCCGTGCGCCCGGCGGGCCTTATCGTACGCCGCCGGGGCTAACGACGCTGCCGAGGCGGTGATGAGATCGTTGAGCGTTTCTAATCCGTTCGTCGTGGTCATGGGTGCATCCTAGGACGCGTTCTTCAATAATTCAGCGTTCAACGTGGCCTTATGCGCTAAGTCGTGGGCCGGTCGCTGACCCACCGCTTCTTGAACGATTATTTCGCCCCGTGCATCTTTGAAGAGACCGTGGCCAGCAGTTCTTCGTACGATTTCGCGAAGGCCGCCACGCCCTCCACCTCGAGCTGTTCGGTCACGTGCTCCAAGGACACGTCCGGGGGGAATTGCTCTAGGACCTTCGCCAGCGTATGACATGTCTCCTCGTTGAGCAACTTCGACTCCGCGAAGTCCGCGTGGTCGAGCACGGCCGCCAAGGTCGCGTCGGGCATCGTATTGACGGTCTCGTCGGCCACGATGTTATTCACGTATAAGAGATCGTTGTAGTTGGGATTCTTGGTGGACGTCGACGCCCAAAGTGGTCGTTGCACTTGCGCCCCTCGACTCAATAGTGAAGCCGCCGCCTCACCCTTCATGCGGTTGCGATAGAGCTCGTAGGCCGCGGCGACCTGAGCGACTGCGGCCGTGCCACGCCGTGAATCTCCTTCAGGAAGTAGAGCGTCGACCGCGACGTCGACTCGTGACACGAAAAAGGACGCGACGCTGGCGAGCGACCCGAGATCGAGACCGGCGTCGTAGGCGTCAGTGAGGCCCTGCGCCCACGCCGCGATGACCTCGCCGTAGCGCGCGATTGAAAAAATCAAGGTCACGTTGACGTTGATGCCCGCGCCCAGCACTGCGCGAATTGCCGGCAAGCCCTCTTTGGTGGCCGGAATCTTTATCATGACATTGGGGCGATCGACTCGTTTGGCGAGACGTTTCGCCGCGGTGATGGTCGCATCAGTGTCGCGGGCCAGCCGAGGCGACACCTCCAAAGAGACGAAGCCGTCGAGATAGCGACGAGTGCCCTTGGCAAACTCGACCCGGGAGCTCTCGTGCACCGGCGCCAACACGTCGCACGCGTCACGTACGTCCGCCACCGCCAAGGACTCAAAGAGGTCCTCGGGGTTGTCATCCGTTGACGCGGCGACGAACGAATCGTACGCCGAAGACGTCGCGAGGGCCTTGGCAAAGATGGACGGGTTCGAGGTGACCCCGCGTACTCCTTCGGTGACAAACGTGGCGAGCGTGCCGTCGTTCAGCCAGTCTCGGCGAATGTTGTCAATCCAGGGACTCTGGCCGTAGTCGCCGTAGAGATCGTTCAAATTAGTCATCTGCCCTCCCCTAGAACCGCTTCGACGTGCGTCACTACCGTTTGGGGCACCAAGTCAAAGTAGGCGAAGACCTCCTTACCCGGCGCCGAAAGGCCGAACGAGTTGATGCCAATGGCGCTGTCGACGTAGTTGGCCCAGCCCAGCGTGGCGCCGGCCTCTATCGCCACCGAGGGGGTTGTGCGTCGAAGCACCTGGCTTCGGTACTCGGAAGGTTGAGCGTCAAAGCAGCGCCAGCACGGCATCGCGATCACGCGCGTCGCCACTCCCTTGGCCGCGAGCAGATCCGCGGCACTGAGACAAAGTCCTACCTCCGAACCTGTGCCGACCAGAGTGAAAGCGGCGTGCTCGTGCTCGCGAATCACGTAGCCGCCGCGGCGAGCACCCTTCGCGCTGGCTGCGCCGTCTTCTTCGTTGAAGACGGGCATGTCCTGGCGCGAAAGTATGAGCGCCGTCGTGGGAGGTTCCTTGGCGCTCAAGAACTGTTCGACAAAATCGATGGTCTCGTTCGCGTCGCTCGGGCGAACGACATGAATATTGGGCATGGCGCGAAGTGCCATGAGGTGTTCGATCGGTTGGTGGGTGGGGCCGTCTTCACCGACACCGACCGAGTCGTGCGTGTAGACAAAGAGCACACCCGCGTGACTCAACGACGCCAGGCGAACGGCGGGGCGGGCGTAGTCGTTAAAGACGAAGAACGTCGAACCTGCCGGACGGAGCCCACCGTGGTGCGCCTGGCCCACCAGGATTGCGCTCATGGCGTGTTCTCGAATGCCGTAGTGGATCTGGCGGCCTCCGGGCGTGGCGGCGCCTTGGGTTACGGAATGCTTGAGTTCGACCCCCGTGTTGTCCGTGAGGTCGGCCGAACCTGCGGTGAGGCCCGGCGTCTGGGGCGCGAACGTGTCCATCGCGCGTTGCAGAGCTCGGCGAGTCGCCATTTGGGAGTTGGGCGCGAATGGCTCTGGTCGCTCAACGACGCGCGCGACACCGTTGGTGTCGAGTTGTTCGAGCAGTTGGACGCCCGCCGCGCCCGCCGCGGCCACCCGAGCCTCCCACGCCACGCGCTCGTCACGACGCGGGCCTAACAGCTTGCCCCACTCCTGGGGGAGTTGGGGGTCGAAGACGAACGCCTCATCGGGAACGCCGAGGATCGCCTTCGTGGTGGTGATCGCCTCGACGCTGAAGGGATTACCGTGCGCCTCCTTACGGTCCATCATGTCGGGCGAAGGAAAACCGATGTGCGACCTGACGATGATCAATGTCGGCCTTTGCGTCTCGGCGATCGCGCTCCTCGTCGCCGCTTCGAGCACGTCGAGCTCGTTGGCGCGCTCGCCAACGTTCACCACGTGCCAGCCGTAGGCCGCAAAACGCTCGGCCGGGTTGTCGTGCAACGCGAGCTCGGTCGGCCCGTCGATCGTGATGTGATTGTCGTCGTAGAACACCGTCAAGCGGTCCAGTTTGAGCGAGCCCGCCAACGAGGCCGCCTCGTGACTGATGCCCTCTTCGAGACAGCCGTCGCTGGCAAAGACCCAGGTTCGGTGATTGACCAGTTCTTCGCCGTAGTCGGCGCGAAGGATACGTTCCGCGAGGGCCATACCGACACCGTTGGCGACGCCCTGACCCAGGGGGCCGGTCGTTACTTCAACGGTCGGCGCGACGCCGCGTTCGGGATGGCCGGGCGTTCGCGAGTGAGCTTGGCGGAACATCGTAAGGTCCTCGACGCTCAGGGCGTAACCGAATTCGTGCGCCAGTGCGTACTGCAAGATTGACGCATGACCGCAACTGAGGATGAATCGATCCCGGTCGCTCCACGAAGGATCCGTGGGATCGTGTCGCATCACGCGCGCCCAGAGCATGACGCCCAATGGCGCGAGGGCCATCGCGGTGCCACTGTGGCCGGATTTGGCCTTGGCGGGCGCGTCCATCGCGACTGCGACAATCTCGCGGATCGTGCGGCCCTCAAGTTTGCTGGCGCCAGGGTAGAGAAGGTCGGACATGCTTAGACAGTACCGAACGGGTCTCTCCCGCTCGGTGAGGTCACGAGTAACCTCACCACGTGGCGTTGCAGATTCCTCCGAACTGTGATTTAACCCTCGGAATGACGTGCCTGGACAAGTCGGTCCCCGGTCGAACGGTGTGGCGGGCCCGAGTGGACGATCGGTTCTTGAATCCCGCGGGCGTCGTGCAGGGGGGCTTCTTGGCGGCCATGCTCGACTCGGCCATGGGTGCCTCGGCGATCACCGTGGTCGGGGACCGATCGGTGGTGGTGGCCAATACGGAAATGAAGGTCTCGTTCTTGCGACCCGTAAAGTCTGGCGAACTTTTGACGTGTGTCGCGACCGTCCTCAAGCCGGGAAAAGTAATCTCATTTCTTGAGGCGAGAATTTTTGACGGCGAAGAGCGACTCGTCGCGACGGCGAGTTCCACGTACCTGGTAAAAGCGCGCACTGAGTAGGATTGAATCGTGAAGAATTGGTCGTGGCGCAAGTTCTTGCGAGGAGCATCACTGAAACGCGATGTTACTGAACTGCGTGAACTCGCAGTTCGTTACATCAAAGAAGAGACCGTCAAGCCCATCAAGGAATTGGGTCGATTCATCGCGTTCGGAGCGCTGGGCAGTCTCATCGTGGGCTTTGGTTACGTGTTCTTGCTTATTGGCGCCCTTCGGTATCTGCAGTGGCAGTTTCCCGTACTCGACGGCTCGCTATCGTGGCTGCCCTACCTCATTGTGGCGATGCTGGCCCTCGTCGTGATAGTTCTGACGGCCTGGCGGATCGTGAGCGGTACCGCCAAGCGCCGTCTCAAGGTCTCCGAGTGAGTGAACACGCCCAGACGCGCCGCGAACTCGAGGCGTCGCTTCGGTCACTGCTGCCCGGCCAGACCCAGATTGGCAAGTCGTTATCGTCAGGCAAACCCGCTAGCGCCGTCGCCGGACTGACCGGCGCCGTCTCGGGTTACGTGTGGGGTTGGATTCGCGGACGACGTTCTCGCAAGAAGCGCTAGATGCTCCGTCGGCTCTTTCGTGTCGCCGCGGGCGCCGCCCTGGGACGGGCCTGGGCGCGACGGTCCTCAATATGGCTCTCTGTGACACTCGCGATCGTCCTCTTTCGATTCGTCGACCAACGCACCGCGAAAGCGGTCAAGTCGTCTAAGCGTGAAAGCACGTGAAGAGAGGCCAGCTGATCGTCGGTGAGCGAGTCATGCTCATCGACGCCAAGGACCGCCGCTACCTGATCACCCTGAAGGAGGGATCGGCCTTTCACACCCACGCGGGCATTGTCCAGCACGACGACGTCATCGGATCCCTCGAGGGCTCATTTATCACCTCTAGTACGGTGCGATCCTTTCTGGTGCTGCGACCCACGCTCTCAGACGTGGTGTTAAAGATGCCCCGCGGCGCTCAGGTCATCTACCCGAAGGACTTGGGCGCGATACTGATGCAAGCGGACATTGGGCCCGGCATGCGCGTCCTCGAAGCCGGCGTGGGATCAGGCGCGTTGTCGATGACCCTCTTGCGCGCCGGCGCCGTGATCACCGCCTACGAAATTCGAGAAGACTTCGCTCAGCAGGCGAAAAAGAACGTGCACGACATGTTGGGTGAAGACGTGGCCTATGACGTCCAGATTCGTGACGTCACCGAAGGCATCGAGGAGGTTGATCTGGACCGGGTGATCTTGGACATGCCCGAGCCGTGGGACGTCGTCAAACACGCTGAAGGCGCCCTTCGACCCGGTGGCATATTTCTGACCTATCTACCGACCATCACCCAAGTCCAGCTCGTGCGCGAAGCGCTGCACCAACACGCCTTCGGTCTCGAGGAGACGGTGGAGATCCTGCGGCGAACTTGGCACGTCGATGGCCGTTCGGTACGACCCGATCACCGAATGGTGGCGCACACTGGCTTCTTGACGTCGGCCCGCCGTCTGGTGGGACCGGGGGAGAGCGACTAGTCGCGCTCCATAAAAATGCACTCGCCGGGGCACTCTTCGGCGGCTTCGCGGACAGCGTCTTCGAATTCGGGGGGCACGATGGCAACGCCCTCGGTACCACCGGGGTTGCTCTTCACGTCGGCACCTTGCTTCACGTAGGCCAACCCGTCATCGAGGAGGGTGAAGACCGACGGACAGATCTCTTCGCAGAGCCCGTCGCCGGTGCAGAGGTCTTGATCAATCCAAACCTTCATTTGCCCGTCCTCCGTGGCCGAATATGTCATGCCACTCTAGTGGGGGAATGGCCAGAATCGTGACCTGCTCAGTGGTGCCGTGCTCACCTAGGGTGGCCCTATGGACGGTTCCCCAGGCGTCAACGATTCTTCGAGGAGTGAACACGACGGCGTCTTCGGCGCAGATTCGCCGCGCGACTTTACCCTGAGCGACCTCGATCAAGCCACGCGGCGAATTGAGATTCTTGAGGAAAAGCTCCTCGAAGCCCGAGGACAACTCTCCCAAAGCCGGTCGAACAACGAGAAACTCGCCATCACCATCCAACAGACCCGCGATCAGATCGCGGCGCTGCGCGACGAGGTCGAAAAACTCACCCAGCCCCCGGCGGTCTATGGCACCTTCACCGGCTTTAACGACGACGGGTCAGTGGACATCTTCGCTTCGGGTCGAAAGATGCGCGTGGCCCTGCACCCGGGTCTTGACCCGGCTCTGATCGCCCGCGGCGACGAAGTCGTGCTGAACGAATCGTTCACGGTCATTGGTGTGCGCGACTCGGACGGGCAAGGAGAAGTCGTCACGGTAAAAGAGGTGCTCGACGAACGACGAGTCTTGGTGTACGGTCGCGCCGACGAAGAGCGTGTGGTCGAATTGGCCGAAGCCCTGCGTTCGGTGAAGCTGCGTAGTGGCGACGCATTACTGTTGGATCTGCGCTCCAACCTCTTAACCGAGAAACTAATCCGTCAAGAGGCCGAAGAGTTGGTTCTCGAAGAGGTGCCCGACATCACCTACGCCGACGTGGGGGGACTCGACGCCCAGATCGAGGCAATCACCGACGCCGTGGAGCTCCCGTACCTGCACCGCGCTCTCTTTAACGACTACGACCTTCCGGCGCCCAAGGGCATCTTGCTGTACGGCCCCCCGGGATGCGGCAAGACGCTGATCGCCAAGGCGGTGGCGAACTCGCTATCCCAGAAGGTCGGCGAATTGACCGGCAACCGCAACGTGCGCTCATATTTCTTGAACATCAAAGGCCCCGAACTCCTGAATAAGTACGTGGGCGAGACCGAACGCCAGATCCGCGTGGTCTTTCAACGGGCACGCGAAAAGGCGGAGGAAGGCGTGCCGGTGATCGTCTTCTTCGACGAAATGGACTCGCTGTTTCGCACCCGTGGCACGGGCATCAGCTCGGACATGGAGTCGACGATCGTTCCCCAGTTGCTGGCCGAGATCGACGGCGTCGAGTCACTACGCGACGTCATCGTCATCGGTGCCACGAACCGAGAGGACTTGATTGACCCGGCAATTCTGCGCCCGGGCCGACTCGACGTGAAGATCAAGATCGAACGTCCCGACGCCGACGCGGCCGCCCAGATCTTCCAGCGCTATCTCCATACCGAGTTGCCCCTCGACGAGTCGATGATTCGAGAACTCGGCGGCGGCGATCGTGCCAAGGCGGTCCAGTCGATCATCGAAGAGACGGTGACACACATGTTTCGCATCGACGACGAGAACCGCTTTCTCGAAGTCACTTACCAAGGCGGGGACAAGGAAGTTCTGTACTTCAAGGACTTCGCCTCTGGAGCGATGATCGAGAACATAGTTCGTCGCGCCAAGAAGATCGCCGTAAAACGTGAGATCGCCGGGCAAGGTCGAGGACTGCGCCAGAACGACCTCTTCGAATCGATCCGTCAGGAGTTCCGTGAGAACGAAGACCTGCCGAACACGACCAACCCCGACGACTGGGCTCGCATCTCAGGTAAGAAGGGAGAGCGGATCATCTTCATCCGCACCCTGATAAATCGTGAAGAAGACGACGTGAAGGGTGGTCGGTCAATCCAACACGTGGGCACTGGACAGTATCTCTAACTCCATGGCGATTGCGAAGGTTCTCGGTATCGAGACGGAGTACGGCATCGCTGGGGGACCCGACTTGGATCCCATCACTTCTTCGAGCATTATCGTCAACGCGTACGCTCAGCAAGGTCGAACGCGCATCAACTGGGACTTCGAGGGAGAGACGCCCGAGATGGACGCGCGCGGGCGCGTCGACCTGACCTCCTTCGCGCCGATCGTCGAGACTCATCTCGCCAATACCGTATTGACCAACGGCGCGCGACTGTACGTCGACCATGCCCACCCAGAGTATTCATCGCCCGAATGTCGCACGCCGCGAGAGGCCACGCTCTATGACGTCGCCGGCGAAGAGGTAATGCGTCGCGCCCTCGACATCGCGAACAACTCGCTGGAACCCAGCCAAGCCATTTCGCTCTACAAGAACAACTCTGACGGCAAGGGCAACTCGTATGGCACGCACGAGAACTACCTCGTTCGCCGCGACCTAGAGTTCGCCCATCTCATTCGGGCGATGGTGCCTCACTTCGTCTCTCGCCAAGTGGTCGTCGGCGCCGGCAAAGTTGGTGCGGAGACCGAGGGAGCCCTGGACTACAACCCCGACTTTCAGCTCTCTCAGCGATCCGAATTCTTCGAGGAGGTCGTGGGCTTGGAGACCACGTTAAAACGACCCATCATCAATACCCGCGACGAGCCTCATTGCGACGCGGAGCGCTTCCGACGCCTTCACGTCATCATCGGTGACGCCAATATGAGCCAGATGGCCACCTTCATCAAGCTCGGTTCCACCGCCCTTCTACTCGCCTCGCTCGAAGAGTTCGGAGCGCGGAACTTCCCCGCCATGCCAAAAGCGCCCGTCCACGCAGTGCGCTCGTTCGCGAGAGACCTCACTCTGCGCGAATCCGTGCCCTGTGACGACGATCGTTCGAGAAGCGCGTGGGACTTCCAAGACGAACTGTGGCTTCTGGCTAACTCGTACGTGGGGCGTACCGGCGCGAGTGCCGTCGCGCCAAGCGACGAGGTGGAGCTGATAATGACCCAGTGGCGAGAAATGCTCGACGGGGTACGTGATAATCGAGACGCCGTAGCCGATCGTGTCGATTGGGTGGCGAAGTGGCGCGTGGTGGACGGCTACCAGCGACGGTACTCACTGGGTGCCGGCAGCGCGAAACTTCGCGCCATTGACCTGCAATATCACGACCTTCGCCCCACGCACTCCCTCGCCCAGCGCGTAGGACTACGGAGGTTGAGCAGTGACGAGGACGTTCGTGAAGCCGTTCACAATCCGCCCGGTAGCACCCGGGCCTACTTCCGGGGCCAGTGCGTGGCGCGATTCCCCGAGCAGATTGTCGCCGCTAACTGGGATTCGGTGGTCTTTGACCTTGGAGAGGGACCCTTACAACGCGTACCGATGATTGATCCTTTGAGGGGTACGCGTGAATTGACCGCGGAGTTGCTAGAAACGAGTGCGACGGCAAGTGAGCTTCTTGACGGACTAGACAGGTAGAACAAACGTATGAGTGAACGAGAGCGAATCCAAAAGCAGCGCTCCGAGCGCGCCAAGACCTCCTCCAGCGACGTCTCGGTCGACGCGACGAAGGGCGACCAGCTCAAGGCCGATCTCGACGACCTGTTAGACGAGATCGACGAGGTGCTCGAAGAGAACGCAGAGGAGTTTGTACGTAACTACGTACAAAAAGGCGGCGAGTAGCAGTGGGGCTGCCGCTCTTTAGCGCCCACGGCGATCCGGGCCCATCGTTCTGGCACTTCGCGGATTCCGCGGGCCTCACGTCTGCGCCGAACGCGACGCCGAGCGACTTCACGCACGCCACCACGGTGATTGCCGTGCGATATCAGGGTGGGGTCGTGATGGTGGGTGATCGCCAGGCGACCGGGAACTACATCGCCAGCCGCGACGTTCGCAAGATCGAGCCGGCCGATCACTTCACGGCCCTCGCCATCTCCGGCAGCGCCGCGCGGGCGATTGAGTTGCTCAAAATCACGCAGCTCTCCTTCGAGCATTACGAGAAAATGACCGGTTCGACGCTGAGCCTCGAGGGGAAGGCCAACTATCTTTCGCCCATCATTCAGCGGAACAATCTCATCTCGCCGTTGATTGTGGTGCCACTGCTCGCCGGGTGGGACGAAAGCAATTTGATAGGGCGAATCTTCGAGTACGACGGTGCCGGCGGGTGCTACGAACGTTTTGATTTCGCGACCATCGGATCGGGTTCGCCCTTCGCCGAGGGAACCCTACGGCTCGGCTTTCGTTCCGACCTCGACCGTGAAGCGGCCCTCGAACTCGGCGCCCTCGCCCTCTACGAAGCCGGCGACAACGATCCCAGTACCGGAGGGCCGGACTTCGTGCGGAACATCTTTCCCATGATGGTCACCCTGAACGAACAGGGGTTTCAAGAGCTCTCGAGTGATGAAGTGGGGGAGCGATTCCGCGTCATAAATGAGCGTCGCACCGAGAGCGGTGGCGTCGCGGGCGGAGCCCTTCGATGAGTAACTACTTCTACGTCGCACCCGAGCAGCTGATCAAAGACCGGGCCGAGTTTGCCCAAAAGGGCATCGCGCGGGGGCGTTCGCTCATCGCGGCCATCTACGACAAAGGCGTGGTATTGGTCGCGGAGAATCCCTCGGCCTCGCTCAACAAGGTCTCGGAGATCTACGACCGCATCGCCTTCGCCGGGGCGGGCAAGTACAACGAGTTCGATCGACTTCGTGAAGCGGGCATCCGCTGGGCCGACAGCACCGGCTTCACGTACTCTCGTGAGGACGTCGATGGCCGAGCTCTGGCGAACTACTACGCCCAACACTTGGGGGACATGTTTACCGAGGGGCAAAAACCCCTCGAAGTCGAAATCCTCGTCGCGCAACTGGGCAACAAACTCCGCCCGACCAAGCTCTACCGGGTGGCCTACGAAGGAACCATCTCCGACGAGCCGCGTTTCGCCGTCCTGGGCGGAGACTCCGAGACCATCAAGACACGTTTCGCGCTGGGCGAGGAATCGGTCCAGCCACTGAACATCACTCTGCGCAATGCGACCAATGCCCTCGCCGGACCCGAACGGACGATTCCGGCCACGGATCTTGAAGTGGGCATTCTCGAGGACCGCGGTCATCGACGTACGTTTTCGCGTCTGAGCGACGATCAAGTGAGCGAGCTCTTGGGCTGAGTTCAGCCCAAGTCATCCCATGTTACGAAGAATCTACGGCGTAGAGACCGAGTACGGGATAACTTTCTCGCTGCGCGGACAACGCCGACTTAGTCCTGACGAAGTCTCTCGATTCCTCTTTCGAAAAGTCGTGGCCTGGGGGCGATCATCGAACGTCTTTCTCGAAAACGGCAGTCGGCTCTACCTCGACGTGGGCAGTCACCCCGAATACGCCACCGCCGAATGCGACTCGCTCGAGGACCTGGTGGCCCAGGACAAAGCCGGTGAGTCGATCCTGCGCGAACTGGTGGGTTACGCCCAATCCCAACTCAGCGATGAGGGGATACGTGGTGACATCTTCTTGTTTAAGAACAACACTGATTCGACGGGCAACTCCTACGGCTGTCATGAGAACTACTGCATCGAGCGCATTGAGGATTTGAGCCGACTCGAAAACGTTTTCATTCCCTACTTGATTAGCCGGCAGATCTTCACCGGAGCTGGCAAGGTCGTCACGAATGCCAAGGGCACCGCGTACTCGATGAGTCAGCGCGCCGAACACATCTGGGAAGCGATTTCATCCGCCACGACCCGAAGTCGGCCCATCATCAACACCCGAGACGAGCCGCACGCCGATCCCGAGAAGTATCGGCGCCTCCACGTGATCGTGGGCGACTCCAACATGAGTGAGTTCGCGACCTACCTCAAGGTGGGGACCGCGGCGGTCATCCTCGCGATGATCGAAGACAAATTCACCGAGTTGCGCGATTACTCCATGGCGTCGCCCATCAACGCCTTACGCGACATCTCTTACGACCTTTGGAGCAAGGAACCGGTAAAGCTGGCGAACGGACGCGATTTGACCGCTCTGGAGATCCAAGAGGACCTGTGCGAACGCGCCGAGCAGTTCTCGGACTCCCACGACCTGCCCCCTGATCAGGCGCGCGCGGTCAGACTCTGGCGAGAAGTCATCGAGCAGTATCGCAGTGACCCGATGGGTCTGGCGGATCGAGTCGACTGGATCGCCAAACTCCAGATCATCGAACGTGAGCGCGAGCGTAGTGGCGTTGAGCTGAACGATCCCAAGATCGCGCTGATTGATCTGCTGTACCACGACACGAACTTCGAGCGCGGACTCTTCTATCGACGGGCCTCTCGGGGGCATTTCCGACAGATGGTGAGCGAGGAACAGATTGTGACGGCGTCGACGACGCCGCCCGCGACGACGCGCGCACACATGAGAGGTACTTTCATTCAAGCCGCGAAACTATGGCGCCGGGACTACACCGTGGACTGGGTGCATCTCAAGTTGAATGATGAGATGCAACGCACCGTGCTCTTGAAGGATCCCTTTAAGAGCACCGACGATCGATTTCAGAAGCTCTTGGCTTCTCTCGAGCGTCACGGTTGAGACGACTAGCCTAACTACGTGCTTGAAGAGACCCCCGAGCCGTCTGGGCTCGTCGACCTTCCCGATCAGACAGCGACACCAAGTCCTCCCCGGAGGCGTTCGCGAACTCGAGTCATCGGCGAATGGGCGGCCATCGTCGTGGTCGCCGTCGCGTTCTCGGTCTTGATCCGAACGTACGTCTTTCAGACCTTCTATATCCCCTCGGCCTCCATGGAACCGACCCTGCAAATCGGTGACCGGCTGATTGTGGACAAACTCAGCGTTGATTTTGGGACGATTAACCGGGGCGACATTGTGGTCTTTAAGGCGCCGCCGAACGAGAACTGCGGCCCTAAGGTCGCCGATCTCGTCAAGCGCGTTATCGGCGTGCCGGGCGATCACCTCACGTCCAAGGGCAACACAATCTATGTGAACGGAAAGCCCTTGAAGGAAGCATGGACCCACACCGAACCACTCGGCGTCGCCATGGGCAATGTCACGGTGAGCGCCAATCACTACTTCATGATGGGTGACAATCACTCGGACTCGTGCGATAGTCGATATTGGGGCAGCGTGCCGCGCTCGGACATCATCGGCAAAGCCTTTGTGAGAATTTGGCCACTTTCTCGTCTTGGCTTCCTCTAAGTCTTTGAAGGGACCGGCCCTACAATGGGGACGTGTTCAGTTTGAGTCCCATAAAACTCATGGTAATTGCGGCCGTGGTTATGCTCTTGATGGGCCCGGACAAGCTTCCCGACGTGGCGCACAAACTGGGCGCGAGTTGGCGCGCGATCAAGAATCTTCAAGAGCGCGTCGAAGCTGAGGTGCGTGAGGCGATTCCCGATCTGCCGAGCACCGGCGACATTGCCCGCATTGCACGAAGTCCCGTCAATCTCTTAAATCAACTCGCCGACCGCGTGGACGCGAAAGAGGCGGCCGCCGCTGAGATCGCGGCGTCGACCGACGCACCAGGCCCAATGGCCGCGCCCCCCACCCCACCGCGGCGGCCCCCGGAGCCCGCGCCGCCTCGCGCCGACGACTTCGCGCCGCCCGATCCCTCACTGAACTAAGGGGACGATGTCAAAATTTCGTCGCGCCCAGAGCGGTATGACGCTCGCCGAACATCTGGGCGAGCTGCGCCATCGCTTCTTGATCATCGCGGTGTCGATCACGATCTTTGGCATCCTGGGCTTTCTCTTCTATCCCAATCTTCTCAAGATTCTCCAGGATCCCTACTGCGCCGCCGTCCCCGATCACTGCCGGTTCCTCGTGACCAACCCGCTTGACGGACTGACGCTACGAGTGAAAATTGCCTTCTTTGGCGGCTTTCTCATCTCGTCGCCCGTCATCCTCTGGCAGGTCTGGCAATTCGTGACGCCTGGCCTCAAAGCCAAGGAACGTCGCTACGTGGTGCTCTTCGTGACGTCGTCTCTGTTGTTCTTCTGTGCAGGCATCGTGGTGGCCTACTACAGCTTCGGTCACGCCATCCACTTCCTCAAGTCCATCGGTGGCTCCTCCTTGCTCACCGAGTACAACCCCAATCAGTATCTGACCCTCTTTCTCCTCATGATGTTCATCTTCGGTTTAACGTTTCTCTTTCCGGTCGTGCTGGTGGCCCTCGAACTCGCCAACATCGTCACTCCCTCGCAACTACTTCGCGGCTGGCGCTACGCGGTCATCGCCATCACCGTCGCCTCGGCGGTCTTCACGCCAAGTGGCGACCCCTTATCGATGTGCGCCTTGGCGGTGCCGCTCGTGGTCTTTTACTTTCTCGCCATCGGCACCGGCAAGCTGCTGCATAAGTGAGCATTCTGGAGTACCGACACCGCTTCATCGACGGACTCGGCTTTGGACTCGACCGCTTCCAACTCGACGCCATCGAAGCCGTTGACCAACACGTCAACGTCCTGGTGAGCGCACCGACTGGATCGGGCAAGACGCTCATCGCCAACTACGCCATTGGTCGTGAGCTCGAACGAGCGCAGCGGACTTTTTACACGACGCCTCTAAAGGCACTCTCAAACCAGAAGTACCACGAGCTGGGGGCTCTCTACGGTCCGTCCCGGGTGGGGCTCCTTACCGGCGACGTCTCACTCAATCGCGAGGCGCCGGTCGTGGTGATGACCACCGAGGTCCTGCGCAATATGCTCCTCACGGAGTCCGATCAGCTGACCTCGCTCGGACTGGTGGTGCTCGACGAAGTGCACTATCTCCAAGACCCGTTTCGCGGCGGCGTCTGGGAAGAAGTGTTGATCTTGACGCCGACCGCGGTGCGATTCGTGGCTCTCTCGGCCACCATTGGTAACGCAGAGTTTTTGGGTGAATGGTTCAACCAGGTCCGCGGTCCCACCACCATCGTGGTCGAAAAGACTCGCCCTATCCAGCTCCACAACCACGTCGCCGTCATGAAGCGTGGACAGCCGACCGTCGATATCATCGATCTTCTCGACGGGCCCCGACTTTCCGATGACGCGCGTCGCATCGACAATTCGATGAAGGCCACGAGGCGTTTCCGCCCCGGACCCAAATGGCAGCGGCCGAGATCCAGCGCTCCTCCACCGCCCTTTCGCGCGCCGCGTCGCTCCGAATTGATGCAAGCGCTCGAACGTGACGATCTCTTACCGGTCATTGTGTTTATCTTCTCGCGTGCCGCGTGCGACGACGCGGTGCACCAATTGCACCGCGACGGGATGCTCTTCACGACACCCGAGGAACGTCGTGAGATCGAGCATGTCGCCGAATCGCGCCTCGTGGACTTTTCGAGCGAAGACCTCCAGGCCCTGGAATACGCCGACTTCATTGACGCTCTTCGACGGGGCATCACCATGCATCACGCCGGTATGGTGCCAGCGTTTCGCGAGATCGTCGAGACGTGCTTTGAGAGAAACCTGCTCGCTGTCGTCTTCGCCACCGAAACGCTGGCCCTCGGAGTCAACATGCCGGCCCGTTCGGTGGCCCTCGAGCGCTTCACCAAGTACTCCGACGCCGGCCGCCAATTCCTCACCAGTGCCGAGTACGCCCAGATGACCGGACGAGCCGGACGGCGGGGCCTCGACGACGAAGGTCACGCTCTCGTGTGTTTTTCGAGCGACCTCTCCCTCCACGACGTCGCACGGGTCGCCCTGGCACCGCCGTCCGATTTACACTCTTCGTTTCGCCCGACGTACAACCTCACCGCGAACCTGATCAACCACTTTAACTACGACACCGCCTTGGAGGTCGTCGAGCGCTCTTTCGCCCAGTTCGAAAACGATCGACGGCCCTCGAGTAAGAAACGGTCGTTGACCGATCAGATGGTCGCTCGGCACCGCGTCCTAGAAGAGCTCGGCTACGCCGACGGATGGCACTTGAGCAGCCAGGGCCAGCTGCTGCGCTCGATCTATCACGAGTGCGACCTCTTGGTGGCCGAGTCGCTGAGTGCGGGCGTCTTTGAGGGTCTAGAGCCCGCGCAACTGGCGGGGCTTTTGTCGTGTTTCGTCTTTGAGTCCAAACGCTCCTCTCGCGTCGCGAACGTCGCGCGTCGGGTCTCGACCAAGAAGAAACGCGTGCACCACGACCGTCTCGGTCAAGAGCGCCGCGCGAGCCTGGGCGAGCGTCTCAGCGAGATCACCGTCATCGCGGCCACGATTCGCGGCGTGGAGGAACGCTATCAAGTGCCGCACTTCAAAGAGCCCGACGGTCACTTCTCGACCATCATCGCGGCCTGGGCGAGGGGCGTGACGCTCGGCACTGTGCTCGATATCGCCGACGCTGAAATCGGTCAGACGTCACCAGGAGACTTCGTGAGGAACGCGAAGCAGGTGGCCGACCTATGCGAACAGTTGGCGCGAATGCGACACCTGACCGACGTCGCCGACGTCGCCCTCGAGGCGCGAAACGCCGTCTTACGCAGTGTGGTCACGGGCGCCTCTAGCGTCCACCCGCGCGACTAGTTTCGCCCCTAGTCTCGTAACTCCATGCATCCCTACGTTGCCGAAGAGTTCACCGATCTCGAGGTTTCGGTGCTGCGGCGCTACTTCACGAATCTCGAGGGGCCGGTCTTTGCCCTGGTCAACTTGCCCGAGGTCGTCAAGGGCGCCCTCTTTGCTCGCTACTCGCGCTCTTCGAAGAGTTTGCGCCGACTCTTTCTCGACGAGTTCGTCGGTGACCTGGAACTGGCCGGCGACGTCTCCATCGACGCGACCGTGGGACTCGCTCGCGCCGATGATCTCTATCAGAAGATCTTTGTCGAGTTCGGCGACGATTCGGTGGCGCAACTTGGCGGCGTGCACTTGGCCTGCGAGCAGGCGAGCAATATATTGACCAAGGTCATCGAGCGCGGGCGCCTGATGAGCTATTTGGAGCAGTCGACGCGCTACCTGGGCTACGACCGGCGACTCAGCAACGGTCGCTACCGGTTTTATCGAGATAGTGACCTACTCGATTCGCGCTTTGGCGCGCGCTACATCGGTGAGATGGATCGGATGTTCGACACGTACCGCGAACTCCTGCCGATTCTCACCGACTGGCTGGCCGTGAAGTTTCCCAAGACCTCCGCCGACACGGACTTCGTCTATCGCCAGGCCATTCGCGCCAAAGCACTCGATGGCCTTCGAGGCCTGCTGCCCGCGAGCGCGCTGTCGAATCTGGGCATCTACGCGTCGGGCCACGCGTACGAATCGCTGCTGTTGCGGATGCGCGCCCACCCCCTGCCCGAAGTACGCATCTACGCCCAGATGATGCTCGACGAGTTGATGAAAGTCATCCCTTCGTTCTTGAAGCGACTCGACGTGCCAGATCGTGGTGTGGCCTGGACCGAATATCTAGCAAGGACCCGCGAAGCGACGCGCACGCTCCTTAGTGAGAAGAATGACGAGATCGATGGGCCAGGGGAGGAAGCGGGGGAGTACGTTCGGCTCGTCGGCTTCGACCCAAAGGGCGAAGATCGAGTTCTCGAGGCCATTGTGTTCGCTAATACCGCGCTATCACACGAGCAGGCTTTTCGACGCGTCGAGGCTTTGAGTGCCGACGAGCGCGCGGCGCTCTTTCTTAGCTACGTGGGGCCCAGAGGGAATCGACGTCATCGACCAGGTCGGGCCTTTGAACGTACCGACTACCGATTCGAGATCGTGAGTGACTACGGGGCGTTCCGAGACCTCCAGCGACACCGATTATTGACAATCGAATGGCAACCGCTCTGCGTGGACCTGGGCTTTGACGTACCCGAGATCGTTCGAGAAGCGGGCCTCGCCGACCGCTACGAAGAGTCGCTCCAGCGCTCGGGTGAGTTGTTTAGCGACGTACGGGGCGAGTTTCCCGAGCAGGCCCAGTACTGTGTGGCGCTGGCCTTTCGGATCCGCTACGTCATGCAGATGAACGCCCGTGAGGCCATGCACCTCATCGAACTACGTTCCGGCCCCCAGGGCCATCCGAGTTATCGCCGCGTCGCCCAGGAGATGGCCCGACTCATTGACGAAGTTGCTGGTCACACGGCAATTGCGAGATCGATGAAGTACGTGGACTTCTCAGAAACGGACCTGGAACGCCTCGAGGCGGAGCGGGCGGCGGAGCGAAATCGTCAGAATCGTTAGAAATTTGTACTTTTATGCACTCTTTAGGCCTAGATGGCGCACGTTCCTTGAAAAAAGCCGTACAATGCCTGCGCTACTGAAGAGGAACTAATGGCCAGCGAAGTTGAAAACGATGAAGTCTTTGATGAAGAGGAGCTCGCCGACGGCTTCATTGAAGAGATCGTGAGCGAAGAAGAGCTCGAGGACGCCGTCAGCGAGATTGTTGACGATGACGACGTCGACGCGGACGTCTCGGTGGTGGAACTGAGCGAGGACGATGAAGTGGTGGCAGCGGTCGCCCTCGTAGAAGAGGACGAGGACGTCGTTGACGACGCCGACGTGGAGTTGGCCCTCGACGAAGTGCTCGCCGAGACCATCTTGCGTACCTCGGTCCCCGAGGACGATGACGAAGCACCTATCGAAGTAGATCTCACCCTGGACACCACTGAGGTCATCTTGCCCAAGCAAGACGACGAGTTTCGCTGCAAATCATGTCGACTTCTCAAAAAGACGAGCCAACTGGCCGACAGGGCCAGCATGCTCTGTCGTGACTGTGTCTAGGACCTGAGTGGTGTCGCAACCATGCACCGTTTCGACGTGACGTGAAGGTCTCTGTCGTCACTTCGGTCTCGCCCGAGCTTGAGGAGTTGTGGCGCCACGCTTACCATGACGTGGCGGTCAAACGAGGCGGTCACGCGCTCTTAAAGACCCTGGGTGACACCGGACACGGCGATGATTTACTGTCCAGCTTGGTGGCGTCTTCGACCTTGTGGATAGTGTCAGAAAAGGGCCTCGTGAAGGGCTTTGGCATCAACCGCGGCGGGGTAGTGGAGGGGATTTATGTATCTCCAGAGTTTCGCCGCCAGAAAGTGGCCACCTCACTGGTGAAGGCTTTGCTGGCGAGCGACACGCCACCCCTCGACGCCTACGCCTTACCCGGTGACCGAGCGATGAAGTCGCTCTATGAGTCCCTGGGCTGGAAGGCGCGGCTTCTTACGATGCGCGGCGGGTAACCGACCGTCGTAGTACTCGAGTCGGCGGCGGAGGCGGGGGGACCTTCATGCCGAGCAACTTGGCGAGTTCGGGGATGGCACCGGCGTTGTGCACCGCGACCGCCCGACTGGCCTCGTCACTAGGAATGCCCTGGGGCTTCACGTTTCGCCGTATCGAGGTGTCGGCGGCGAGTTCGACGATCTCTCTCCACTGGAGAGGGTCTTGTTCCGCGCTGAGTGCTTCGGAGACCAGCGCCACCACGCGAACGGCCGCGTCCGCGCTGACGCGCGTCGACACGTCGGGCGGGCGCGCCACAAGACCCAGGGCCTCTTTCACGTTCTTCGACGTAATCGCGGCTTCGAGTCTTTCGTTCCACTGCGTGCGCAGGTGGTCCACTCGCGCCGTCAACGACGCTTGCAACTCCTTCAACTGAACGCGGGCGTCGTCGTCGAGCGACACGGTTTTGGCTGACGTCACCACTGCCCGCAGGTCGCGCAGGCGCAACTCGCGGCCAGCGATAATGGCACCGCCCGCCCGATCCTTCCACAACGCGAGGTTCGTTCGCTTGATTAGTTCCTCGGCGATGCGCTCGATCGTGGTGGGATCAATGGTGGGGCGTCCCTGCGCGGACGCGTTCTTATTTTGCAGGGCCACAGCGGAGCGGACGGAGGGCATGCCGCCGCGCAGGAGCTGTTCTGCTACGGGCAACTGTTCTGGGGACAACGTCGCGAGCAACGCGTTTCGGTGAATTGTCGTCAACTGCGGCTGCAGGGGACCGCGCGGCCGTTCGGCGTGGCCCACGCGAGCCGTTCGTTCGGCGCGTGGACCACGAGCCGGGCGCTCGCTCGAGGTGCCGACCGGGTCTTCGCTGCGAGGACCTCTG
>PKXH01000093.1:106540-118439 GCA_003133405.1 Acidimicrobiaceae bacterium
CCGCTTCGTCGTCTCGCGACGCCCACCCTCCGGGCGATCGTGGTCGCGCCGCGCCCCACGGCCCTTCGTGGCGTAGGTCACGACGACGTCGGGTCCTTTTTTCTCCTCGGGAATCAGTTCGAGGCGTTCATTTCTCGGATCGAGGGGGGACGCGGTCTTGGGCGCCATGACCGAAAGGACTTCGATCCCTTCCATGTACTGCTCGACGTCCGCACGATAGACGTGACCAATCAACGCTCCGCCGGGAACGAGAGACGCCTGCAAGACGCCCTTGGGTAATTTCGCGCCCGCCGCTCGCCAGGTCGCGAGATCACCCTTCAGACTGGTTATTTCAATCTCAATGCGTCGAGACATAGGGCTCCAATCTAGTCGCTCGGACCTGCGTAAACATTTCGGTGGGTTTTAGACGATTTTTAAATTTCGCTGCCTAGCATGGCATCGTGAGCGACTCACCAACAGAATCGTCCGAAGAGATCATCGAGGGCACGACGGCCGAGATATCTGACGCACACATCGCTTCAACACCGTCGTCGGTTCGATCCGATCCCGCCATGGAGGCGACGACAGTGAATTGGACGAGCCCCATGGAGCGCGAGAGTGAACTTCCGTACGCACCACATGGCAATGACCAAGACTCGGCGCCGCTCTCGAGTGCGCACGCCCCCGACGAGATGCCCGCGGCCACCTCACGGGCGAAAGGTCGCGCACTGTGGTCGACTCGACTCTCGCTTCTACTCGTCGCTGCCCTGGTGGGGGGCCTCGCGGGCCACTTCGCTTCGCCCGCGTCGAGCGGCACCGGTAACTTCAGCATCAACGTCGTCAGCGCCGCTCCCGGCGCGGCGATATTACCTAGTGGGATGAGCATTCCCAAGCTCGTCCAGAAGGTGCTTCCCTCAATTGTGAGTATTGACGTGATCGGTCAGGGCACTCAGGATCAAGGCACCGGCATGATCATCACCAAGGGCGGCCTCGTACTAACGAACAATCACGTCATCGCCGCCGCGGTTGGTGGGGGCACCATCACCGTCACGCGTAGCGGATCGACAAAGAGTGAGCCCGCGACGTTGGTCGGGACCAACCCCATTGACGACGTCGCGCTCATTCGCATCAACGGCGCAAAGGGTCTGCCGGCAGTGACCTTCGGCAATTCAAATGCGCTGGTCGCCGGTGACGCGGTGGTCGCCATTGGCAACGCCCTTGGATTGGCTGCTGGCACGCCCACCGTCACTCAAGGCATCGTCTCGGCGCTGGGACGAACGGTCACCGCGGGAACCAGTACCGCGTCAGAGACTCTCACCAACATGATTCAAACGGACGCCGCGATTAATCCGGGGAACTCCGGCGGCCCGCTCTTGGACTCCAGCGGCGACGTCATTGGCATGAATACCGCCGTTGCGGGCACGCTGGCGAACGGCGAGACCACTCAAAACATTGGCTTCGCTATTCCGGTGGCGACCGTTGAGTCACTCCTCACGTCATTAAAGGCCGGCGAGAGTGTCGTGAATCACGGCGCCTTCATCGGCGTCGAAATCGAATCGATGACACCTTCGCTACAAGCGCAGTACGGCTTTGCGGTCTCGAGTGGAGCCGTGATCACGAGTGTCATCACGGGCACGGGCGCCGCCGCCGCGGGCCTGCAACAAGGTGACATCATCATTGGCATCAACAAGACCACGATTGCGGGCGCTCAGGACGTCAGTTCAGTGATCTCTTCATTGAAACCCGGTGATCAGATCACGTTGCACATTGTGCGCGGCACGAAGCACTTGTCGGTAAAGGTGACGCTCGGACATCAGCCAGCGGGCTAGGCCAACGTGGCGATCCCGCCATCGACCGGCAACACGACGCCGGTGATGTAGCTGGCGGCCGGTGACGCGAGAAAGATGGCCGCGCCCGCCATGTCCGAGGGCCGACCAATTCGCTTCATGGGCGCTTCTTGGGCAATCGAGTCGCCAAAGGCCTCGAGGGTGGCACGCATCATCTTGGACTCAAAGGGACCGGGCGCGATCGCGTTCACGGTGACCTTGGGCGCCAGGACCTTCGCCAGATGGCGCGTCAGCTGATGAACGGCGGCCTTGGACGCGGAGTAGGCGTAGGTTTCCAGAGTGGGCACGTGCAGTCCGTCAATCGAGCCGATGTTGATGACTCTAGAGGGACTGTCACTGGTGGCGTCCGCCTCGAGAAGGGGGCGAAGGAACTTGGTCAGATGAAAGACACCCTTGACGTTGAGGGCCAATACGCGCTCGAAGGCGGCTTCGTCGTACTGATTCATGGGCGCGCCCCACGTGGCGCCCGCGTTATTGACCAACACGTCGAGGTGCGTCTCGCGTGCGGCGATCTCACCCGCGAGACGCTGACACTCGGCTTCGCTCGAGAGGTCCGCCGGTAGGGAAGTGCACGAGCCGATCTTTGAGAGCTCCTTCGCCAGCGCCTCGCCGACCTCGGCCTTGCGCGAAGAGATGTAGACCTTGGCGCCCGCGTCGACGAAGCCTCGCGCGATCATTTCGCCAATACCGCGAGATCCACCGGTTACGAGTACGACCTTGCCCGAAACGTCAAAGAGTGAGTTCATGGGCCGAATTGTAGGTCAGCGTCCTCCGTGACTAAAAATGCGGTGCGAGGACGGGGGAGTTCGGGCCGACGGGTATGGGCGATCACGAGAGCCTCATCGACGTCAAAGGCCTCAACGAGCTCTTGAGTCATGCCGTGAGCGGGATCACCCCAAATGACGCGAAATTGAACGGGCCCCGATGGGCGCACGGTTAGTTGGCGACGCGTAGACGCGTGATGGAAACTGAAGCGACGTCCGACTTGACGTCGGGCACGTACTGCGCCTTGACGGTCCAAACGCCATTCGTCGTGAAGTCAAAGTTGCATTCGACTTGGCTCTGCTGGACCGGCTGAAAAGGGCAGACCAGGTTCGCTGAACCGGAGTTGTCTGGTGCCACCGCGACCATACGAACCACGCCACCGGTGTGCTCGGGCAACACGTCCGCAATCACGTTGAAGGTGCCGTTACTGGCCGAGGCCGGCGCGCTGTTGTCGCTGAAGTCAAACGATAGGACCACGTTGCCGTTCCCGGAGTTGTCCGCGGCTGCTGGGAGAGAGAACACCCCCACGCTGGCCGCTGCAAAAAGGGCAGCTAAGAGAACCCGACGCATGACGGTTACTATACCAGGAATCGCCTAGTTTATCGCCGATAATGTTCGTTATGTAAAGTTAGAAAACGGTGTGCAGAGTTGTGTTCTGGGGACATTTTGAGGGTCACTTCCCTGATAAACGGGGGTGGCTCAGTAGTCAATGGTTCTATTCCCTGCGAGGGTCACTCTGAAGTGGCGCGAATTTGTCACGGCATTGTCATGCGTTGCACTCGCTGGATTGCGGAGTTCGTCCACGTGACTTACTCACTTCGTTTGAACCGTTGCCATTTACCACTTTCATCGGATAACGTCACCGTGGCCCTAGACGGCTCCCTGGGGCCTTCTGGGCGGTATACGGCACCGTCCTGATGGGTTTCAGTGGGGGACTGACTACTCCACCGATCCTCGCCCCACCCTGGATCTGGCCACGCGAGAGCCCTGGGGGCCACCCCCGTTGACCTTGTCAACCACTACCCCACTGGCGTACGTCAGCCCCTATGACGCGAGCGAAGCACTCGCCCACCGACCAGCGCCCGATCCGCGGGCTCGTCGTTACCTTCTGTCGTTCAAAGAACGCCTATTCGGCCGAACCGAAGCCCTTGATCGTCGCCAGTTCGGCCTCGCTCAACTCGCGGGGCTGCTCGCCGTGCGCCACCTTCTCACTCTGGACGTAGTGACGAATGTCCTCGACCACCTCGGGGTTCGCCAGGGTCGTGATGTCCCCAACGTCGGTGAAGTTCGAGATCGACGCGATGACTCGACGCATGATCTTGCCTGAACGGGTCTTGGGCATGTCGGCCACGATCCACACGCTCTTGGGTCGTGCGACCTTGCCGATCTCGGTCTCGATCATCCGTGACACCTGCTCGTCAACGCCGTCGGGGCTGAATCCGGGCTTGAGGGCGATGTACATCTCGACCGCGTGACCTCGAATGTCATCAATCACCGGTACAGCGGCCGCCTCGGCGACCGCGTCGACCATGATGGCCGCCGACTCGAGCTCTTTGGTGCCCAGTCGGTGTCCCGACACGTTAATCACGTCATCGACACGACCGAGTATTCGGTAGTACCCGTCCGCCGCCTGCATCGCGCCGTCGTTGGCGAAGTACGGCCAGTCGTGCCAGTCCGTGCTCTTCTTATTCCGGTTGTACTTCTCGTAGTAGGTCGCAACGAACCGGTCGGGGTCACCCCAGATGGTTTGGAAGATGCCGGGCCAGGGCCCCCGGATACAGATGTTGCCGGCCTTGCCGCTGCCGGCCTTGACCTCTTCACCGTTCTCATCCAAGATCATCGGAAAGACCCCGAGCACCGCCGGGCCACAGCTACCGGGCTTCATCGGGTGCAGGGCGGGCATCGTACTACCGAGGAATCCCCCGTTCTCGGTCTGCCACCATGTGTCCACGATCGTCGCCTCGCCCTTGCCCACGGATTCGTGGTACCAACGCCACACGTCGGGTTCGATTGGCTCGCCGACGGTCGTCATGTGCCGGAAGTGGTAGTTGTACTTCGCGGGCTCATCCGGACCGACCTTGCGCAAGGTTCGAATCGTCGTGGGCGCGGTGTGAAAGTGCGTGACGCCGAGTCGTTCGGCGATGCGCCACGGCCGCCCGGCGTCGGGATAGGTCGGAATGCCCTCGTACATCACGCTCGTGGTGCCCAACGACAACGGCCCGTAGACGATGTAGGAGTGCCCGGTGATCCAGCCAATGTCGGCGGCGCACCAGTAGGTGTCGTCTGGATGGATGTCCTGGTAGTACTTCGAGGTACCGGTCACGTACGCGAGGTATCCCCCGGTGCTGTGCTGACAGCCCTTGGGCTTACCCGTGGTGCCACTCGAGTACATGATGAATAACGGTGCTTCGGCCGGCATGGAGACCGGCTCCACCAACTTGCCCTTGTAGTCCGGCATGATCTCGTCTACGAAGAAGTCCCGCCCCGGCACCATCGGACTCTTGGAGGCGTACTCGCCGGGATTACGCCGGAACACCAGTACCTTTTCAACTACAACGCCCTCTTCGAGCGCCCTCGCCACCGCCTCGTCGGCCTTGACCTTGTGATCTTGGAGAACACCGCCGCGGTAGTAGCCATCCATCGTGACGAGGACTTTGCTCTTGGAGTCGGCAATGCGCCCACCACACGCGGCACCAGAGAATCCGCCGAAGACTTGGGAGTGAATGATGCCGAGGCGAGCACACGCGAGCATCGCGACGGGTAGCTCGGGCACCATGGGCATGTGAAACGTCGCCACCTCGCCAGTCTTTAGAGAGGTGAAACCCTGCAAAAGCGCCGCGAACTCATTGACGCGGGCGTAGAGCTCTTGATAGGTGATGACCTCGGTGTCGTCGTCTTCGAGTTCGGGAACGAAAATGATCGCGGCCTTGTTGCGATCAGTCTTCAAATGACGATCGACACAGTTGTACGAAGCGTTCAACTTCCCGCCCACGAACCACTTCCAAAACGGGGCGTTGCTGGTATCGAGGGTCGTGTGCCAGTACTTGTCCCACGTGAGCAGATCGCCGTACTCCTTGAAGCACTCGGGGTAGTTCTTCTCACTGAACCGCTCGAAGATGGCTGGGTCGGACGCGTTCGCTTGCCCAATGAACTTGGCCGAAGGGAAGTAGTAACCCTCTTCGCGCCAGTGCACCGCAATCTGCGCCTCCGAGGCTTGCCCGACTTCCTCAGTGCTCTTGTCACTCTTCTTTGCCATACATCCCCCTCTTTCCGAGGCAAAGTGCTCGAGCACCTTTGCGCCACCGTGACCACACTATCCCTGACACCCGAGAGGGGTCTAAATCGTTAGCGACCCCAACAACGAGGTGAATTCGTGTGCGCCGTTCGGTGACATCCTTGTTGGCCACTCTCGCGCCAACTATCCCGCGGCGTTGCTCTTCAGAAGTCGTTTCGTGCGGTCAATCGCCTCATCGTATGAGTTCAAACGGCTGTCGACAGGTACCGATTACACGGACTGGTGTTTGCTCGCTTCACCGACCAGCCACACGAAGGTGGGATCAGGTTTGCGCAGGAGTTCGGGGTGCCACTGCACCGCGACGATTCGGCCGTTGGGGGTTTCAAGACCCTCCACCGCACCGTCAAAGGCCTTGGCCGAGACGATGAGGCCCTCCCCCACCGCTTCAACTACCTGATGATGCAGTGAGTTCACCCCGATCTCATCGGGAAAGAGCTTCGCCGTCACTGTGCCTTCGACGACGTTGACCGAGTGAGTGGCCTCGTGACCATCGACGTCCCACTGCGGGTGTCCGGCGCTCCCCTCGAGCTCGACGTGTTGACGAAGTGTCCCACCGAAGACCACGTTCACCAGTTGCAGCCCGCGACAGATCGCGAGAATCGGGATGTCTTTCTTACGAGCCGCGGCGAGCAACGCGATCTCCCACGCGTCACGATCGGGTTCGAGAGGACCGAGGTTGGCGTCGGGGGTCTCGTGGTAGTGCTCAGGGTCGACGTCGGCGCCCCCGGTGAGAACAAGTCCATCCAGACGTTCGACCATCTCGACGGCGTCGGCGTCACGGGTCAACTCGACCGGTAGACCGCCGGCGAGCGCGACGGATCGAGGGTAATCGGTGAAATGTAAATCGAAATGAATGTCGCGCATCGCGGGCGGCACGTGAGTGCCCAAGGTCGACGCGGGCCAACGACGCCCCGTGATGCCGATCAGCGGTCGAGTCATCGGCCCATTCTACGTGGCGCTATTCAACTGTGCTGTAATTAGAAAACTGTTTGGCATCAAACATCATCGGAGGGCGCGTGGCCGAGCCACTTGCGGACATTACGTCTCATGACACCTACGTCGACGGCGTGCCGCGCGAGACCTTTCAGTACCTCCGTGAGAACGACCCCGTGCACTGGACCGAAGAGTCCGACGGCGGTCGAGGTTTTTGGAGCCTGACGAAATACGACGACGTGTTGTTCGCGAGTCGAAACACTGACGTCTTTTCCAGTCGTCTCGGTATCCGTCTCGAGGACATGGATCCAGAAGAGACTGAGGCCCGCCGCACGTTGATGGAGATGGACGCACCCGAACACACTCGGCTGCGCCGCCTGGTCAGTCGGCCCTTCGCACCCAAAACGGTCAACGAGTACGAGGACGTGATTCGCGCGCTGTCCATCGAAGTGCTCGACTCGCTCCAGGGTGAGCGTGAGTTCAACTTCGTCCAAACAATTGCTCGCGAGTTGCCGATGCGTATGTTGGGCCGGCTACTCGGGCTACCAGACGACGACCTGGAGTGGCTGGTCCAGCGCGGCGACGCACTAATAGGCAACAGCGATCCGGACTTCACCGATTACGTCGTGGATCAAGTCGACACTTCGGCGTATCGCCTGCTCCCCTTTCGTAGCCCCGTCGCCCTCGAGCTGTTCGAATACGCGACCCAAGCGCTCGAGGATCGCCGGATCACCCCTACGCATGACATCTTGAACGCCCTGTTGGAGCCAACGGCTGACGGCGATTCGCTCGATGATCTAGCGCTCAAGAATTTCTTCACCTTGATGGTCGCCGCGGGTAACGACACCACTCGCTACACGATGACCGGCGGCTTGCTCGCCCTGATCGAACGGCCTGAACTCTTCGGCCGGATTCCCTCGATGACGCTCGAACAACGAAAGAGTCTCATCGACGAGATGCTCCGCTGGACGACCGTAACGATGCACTTTCGTCGAACTCTCACCACCGACATCGAGTTGCGCGGCAAGAGCTTGAAGTCGGGCGACAAAGTCGTGATGTGGTACACGTCAGCGAACTACGACGAAGACCACTTTGAGAGCCCCGATGAGTTTCGAGCCGAGCGTTCACCCAACGACCACGTGGCCTTTGGCCTGCACAGCCCGCACCTCTGCCTAGGCGCCCACCTGGCGCGCCTCGAGATGCGCGTCCTCTTCGAGGAGATCGCCCACCGATGGCAGAGCGTGGAGTTGGTCGGTGAACCGGAACACTTGCGTTCAAACTTCATCAGCGGCATCAAGAACTTGCCTATTCGCGTGGCTTGGCGTTAGAGAAACGGAAAGTACTCGCGAAGTTCCCAGTCGGTCGTCACGGCGGTGTAACGGTCCCACTCGGCACGTTTGACCATGACGTGTTGGGCGACGAGTTCGCTGCCGACCGCTTCGCACAACTCCCGATCGGCCTCGAGCGCGTCCAGGGCTTCGGCCAAGGAGGCCGGCACGCCCACCGTGGCGTCGATGGTGTCGAGACCATTGCCGCTCTCGGGGGGCCCCGGGTCCGTTCCGTGACGCTCTCCTAAGAGCGACGCTTGCAGCACCGCGGCGAGGGCCGTGTGCACGACGGCGGCGCCGTCACTCAGGCGATGTTCGAGGCGCGCGGCTACGCCGCGTTCGGAGGGCACGCGAATGGTGGCGCCGCGGTGGTCGTAGCCCCAGTTCGCCCAGTAACCCGAAAGCGACGCCGGGCGTAGTCGCTTATAGGCGTTGACGGTCGGCGCGCAGAGTCCAGCGAGCGCACGGTGACGTTCGAGCAGTCCTCCCATCGCGTGCCTCGCCAGGGGCGAAAGACCGTCGGCGGCCGAGGAATCGTTTATCACGTTCTCACCATCCGCATTTTGAAAGGAGAAGTTGACGTGTAGTCCCGAACCGCCCCGATCGCTGAGGGGCTTGCCCATGAAGGTCAACGTAAGTCCGAGTCGGTGCGCGACTTCGCGGGCGAGCACCTTGAAAAGAAACGCGTCGTCGGCGGCCTTTAAGGCGTCCGCGTAGCGAAGGGTGAACTCAAACTGCGGCGTGTCGTACTCCGAGTTCACCGATTCAAGTGGGATCTCGGCCTCGGCGCAGGCCCGCCAGATGGCGTCAATCAGACCGTACGGATCGACGGAGGGGCCGGTGCCGTAGACGAACGCCCCGGGGGTCTCCAGGGGCAGCCAGCCGCCCTCACCGTCCGGAACGTAGACGTACGCTTCAAACTCAACACCCACGTAAGGTTCGAAGCCCAACTCATGCCAGTCCGCAACGGCCTTTTTGAGGGCCACCCTTGGCGACACCGCGAAGGGTGCGCCTTTTCGTACGAGATCGGCCACCACCACCTTGGTATCGGCTTCCCAACTGGGCCGAAGATCGGCCATGTCGAAGACCGCATCAAAGTCCGGCAGACCTTCGCTCCAGTAACTACCAGGCGTCTCGGGAGTCATCCCCCGGTCGTAGCCGAGCGCCCAGGTGCCGGTGCAGTGGCGCGTTCCGTGATCGGCCAAGTTCGCGGGCACGTACTTTCCGCGAGCCAGACCCAGATGGTCGGGCCACAACACCCTTACGCGTTCGAACGAACTGGTCACGGAGCCTCCTCGGATGACTTTGGCGAAGGTAGCACCAAAACTGCGTCCCGTTTGTAAAGTGAGATACTCATTTGATTACAAACGATATTTAGGGGTCCCTTGGAGTATCGACGCATTCTTCTTGATGGCAACGTCGTTGACGTCATTCGCGATGGGGACGCACTGGTCGCACCCGACGGGCGACGGGTCGAGGCAGCGAGCGCGACGCATCTGGCGCCCGTATCGCCCTCCAAAATCCTCTGCTGTCACCTCAATCACGTCTCGCGCGTCCGTGAGTTCGGCATCGAGTTGCCCCCGGCGCCGACCTGGTTCCAAAAGCCCGTCTCGGCGCTGAACGCCCACCAAGGTGCCGTCGTTCGACCAGCGAACTGTCACTACCTGAACTACGAGGGCGAGATCGCCATCGTCATCGGACGTACGGCCCGCAACATCAAGCTGGCCGACGCGGCGCACTACATTGCGGGTTACACCATCGCGAACGACTTTGGCCTCCACGACTTTCGTGACACCGACGCCGGGTCAATGNNGCACGACAGTGAACGGCGACGTTCGCCAAGTCGGATCCACCGACGAGATGGCGTGGGATATGTACTACCTCGTCACCGACGTGGCCCGTCTCATCACGCTCGTGCCCGGCGACGTCATTCTCACGGGCACGCCGGCCCACTCTCGTCCCGTCGCGCCGGGTGACGTCGTCACCGTCGAAGTCGAGGGTTTGGGAGCGCTCACCAACCACGTCGTCGCCTCGCCCGACCCGGTGAGCGACGAAGTCGGGGCCCAACCGACCGCGAGCGAAGAGGTCCTGTCCACGGCGCTAGGCGGCGACTGGGAGTTTCGAGGGCAACGTCGCCCCCACCCGACCGAGCGTTCGGCGCTGCCCTACCCGCGCGTTCACCCCAGGTATCAATCGTGAGTGAAGAGCGCACCAACGTCGGAGGTGTCGCGGTCGCCACCGGACACTTCATCAACAACCTTCGGGTGTCGTCGCCGAGCACCTTTGAGGACCGCTCGCCGCTGGACTGGTCGCTCAAGCTCGCTGACGTGGCCCGAGGCACGGCCCTCGAGGCCAACCTTGCCCTGGACGCCGCACACGACGCCTTTCCCATGTGGGCCGCACTCGGGGTGAAGAAACGCGCCAAGTACCTTCGCCGACTGGCGGATCTGATTGACGAGAACATTGATCGCATCGCCATCGTCGAGACACTCGATATGGCCATGCTCGAAGAGAGTCTCCGCCTTCGGGTGATTGCTCGCGGGGCCAGGAACTTTCGCGCCTACGCCGACCTCGCCAGGTCCTACAAATCGAGACGGTGGACCGCTAACGGAACGCGCAATCGCGTGCTGCGAATGCCCGCCGGTCCCACGGTCGTGATCACGCCCTGGAACGCGCCGTTCATGCTCTCGACATGGAAGTGCGCGCCCGCCCTGGCGGCGGGCAACACGGTCGTGTTGAAGCCCGCCGAATGGTCGCCCCTGAGCTGTTCTCTGCTCATGGATCTGGTACTCGAAGCCGGGTTCCCTCCGGGGGTCTTTAACCTGGTGCAGGGCTTCGGCGCGGAAATCGGTGCGGCACTGGTGAGCGATCCGCGCGCCCGGCGAATCTCCTTCACCGGCTCGCCCGAGACCGGGCGCAGTATCGGCGTCGCCGCGGCGAAGAACCTCGTGCCCTTTACAGCCGAGCTCGGCGGCAAGGGACCGTTCGTGGTGTACGGGGACGCCGACCTAGACGCCGCCGCGCAAAAGGCCGCGCTGATGTACGACGACGCGGGCCAGGTCTGTCTCGCGGGAACACGCCTCATCGTCGAGGCCAGTGTTCGCGAAGAGTTCCTAAAGCGGTTTACGCGCGCCACCATGAAGCACGTCATGGGCGACAGTTGTGAGTCGACGACGACGATCTCGCCCCTGATCCATCCCGAGCACCTCGCGCGAGTTCAGGGCTTCGTGGACCGTTCGCTTGACGCGGGCGACTCCTTGATCTTTGGCGGGAAACGACCCGACGCCGAGGGCCTCTGGTTTGAACCCACGTTGATCCAACCACGCGCGAACGACGCCGAGATTGTCCAGCGTGAGATCTTTGGACCGGTGTTGACATTGCAGACCTTCATCGATGAGGACGAGGCCATCGCGCTGGCGAACTCCACCGAGTACGGTCTAACGGCGATGGTCTTCACGTCGGACCGTGCGAAAGCCGAACGATTCGGAGCCAACGTCAGAGCTGGCACCATCTGGGTCAACTGCTACCTCGTTCGCGATCTCAGCGCGCCCTTTGGTGGCACGGGCATCAGCGGAATCGGTCGCGAGGGCGGCGACTACGCCTTGGACTTCTACAGCGACCTCAAGACCTACCAAGTGAGAGAGGACTCCACCCATGGGTGAAATAGTTGGCGCGGGCTTCTTAGCGCATGTTCCCACCATCGTGCTACCCGACAAAGAGCGTCGGGCCATCAACAACGGCAACGAGAGCAC
>PKXH01000093.1:118470-122883 GCA_003133405.1 Acidimicrobiaceae bacterium
CCCTACGACGTGAAGGGCGATCCGGCCTTCGCCAAACTGGTCGGCGAGATCGCTGGAGCGACGCCCGAGTGTTGGATCACGCCAATCGACAATGAGCATCTCCCGATCATGTACGCCACAACCAACTTTTTCTCCTTTCTCCAGGGCGACGAGGCGTGGATCTCGGTGAGCACGTGTCAAACCGCCGAACCGGCCGATTTCGCCACCGTCGGCAGAACCATCGCTGCCGCGGTCGAGCTGAGCGACCGCCGCGTGATACTCATCGCCTCGGGCGCGTTGAGTCACACTTTTCATACGTTGCGGACGCTTCGCAGTCACGAGGCCGCCGGCGAAGAGCACATCTTCTCCGAGGCGGCCCGCGAAGCGGACCACGCGGTCATCGACGCGTGGCAACGGGGTGACCACGCCAGCGTGGTCGACAACTACGCCGAATTCTTCAAAGTCAGACCGGAGGGTCGATTCGCGCACTATCAGATGATGGTCGCGGCCCTGGGCGGTCGCGAGTGCGTGGCGCCCGGACGTCTTTACTCCGAGTACGAGAACGCGATCGGTACCGGTCAAGTGCACGTGTGGTTCGACCGGCCAGCTAACGGCTGGACTGGGGCGTCGCGGTGACGTTACGCGGCGTGCCTTTTCCGCGCACCCCGAGTGGCCAGGCGTCGTTGCTGCCCCCGACGCCCTGGCACTATTCGGGCGATCTCTTGACGGTCGAGTACCGCACCGACCCCTCGGCCGTGGCGGCCCTGTTGCCCGACGGCGTGACGTTGGCGCACGACGGTGAAGACCCCGGTGCCGTCGCGTTCATTTGGGCCGACTGGCAGAGCTGTGGCGACAACGGGGAGGAACTGCTTGATCCCGTTCGCTCTCAGTACAAAGAGGCGTACGTGGTCGTACGTTGTCGCTACCGCGATCAACTCTTTAGCCGCTGTCTCTTCATCTGGGTCGACAAGGACTTCGCGCTGGTGCGCGGCTACCTCCAGGGCTATCCCAAGAAACTGGGCTCGATCCATCAAACGCGTCCAGTCACGCGGGGCCGGGCCGGACCCCGTCTGGCGTCCGGTGGCACCTTTGGCATGACGCTGGCGGCCAGCGACCGTCGCCTCGCCCAAGCGACCGTCACCCTTAAAGGTGAGAGCGACACGAACGGCTTCGTCAACGGTCACGCGATGCTGCACCACCGATGGTTCCCGCGCGTCGAACTCGACGGGCGCGACTCGCTCAGCGAGGTCGTCAAGGTGACCGGCGTCGACGTCGACCCCGGTCCCGCCTACGGTGGTTCGGCGACCCTCGAACTCTTCGACTCCCCGACTGAAGAGTTGGCATCACTCGCGCCACGAGAGATTCTCGGGGGTTACTTTCGCTCCGTCGGCTCCACCTTTAACGGTGGTACCACCTTGGAGGCGTAACGGTGTCACGGCGAATCTCAAGTTCTGAAAAGGCCGTCGTCTCGCAGGCCGAGCGCGACATCCGGGCACGCCTGCACGACCACGAACTTGACTTCACGGCCATGAGCGCCGTCTCGAACATCTATCGAACTGGATCCGCAGTACGAAACCACATGGAGCGAACGCTGCTCGATGACTACGACCTCAGTTGGGTCGCCTTCACCGTTCTTTGGGTTTTGTGGATCTGGGATGCGCAAGAAACAGGTCACGTCGCGATGGAGGCGGGCATCACGAAAGGCACACTGACCGGCGTCATGAAGACGCTGCAAGCCCGAAAACTGATACGAAGGATTCCACACCGCAACGACCGGCGACGAGTATCGATCGCTCTCACCCGGGCCGGTCTGCGCCTCATCGAAGAAGTGTTCCCCGAGTTCAACAAACATGAGACGTTGGCGGTCAGTGCGCTGAGTAACACTGAACAACACGAACTGGCTCGACTGTTACGACTCGTCCAACTCCAAATCAACTCAGCCAGTGCCGAGGAAAAGTCGTGACGCGTGAAAGGGTCGAATCGCTCACCTTTTCATCTGACTTTCACGGGACACGAATTACTTGAGCGAACCCTTAATCGCTTAGTGCACTCAAACGACTGAGGAGAAACGCCCGCTCAATCTCGTTCTCACAACTCCCGATAGCTTCTTGGTAGGCCGCGCGGGCTTCGTCATGGCGCCCCAGGCGGCGAAGAAAATCTGCCCGCGCACTCGCCAAGTAGCCGTAATTCAGTAGTTGGCGATCGGTGGTCAACTCCGTCAGTGCGCTGAGTCCCGCTTCCGGACCATCGGCCAAGCCAATCGCTACCGCTCGATTGAGGGCCACCACGGGTGAGGGCCAGATGGCAAAGAGACGATCGTAAAGTTCGACGATCTCGCGCCAATCGGTGCTCTCCCACGAGGGCGCTTCGGCATGCAGTGCGGCGATCGCCGCCATGAGTACGAACGGTCCGGCCGCACGATGCGCAAGTGCGTCTCGAATGAGCCCGGATCCTTCGTCGATCGCTCGACGATCCCATCGAGATCGGTCCTGTTCTGATAGGAGCAGCAACGTGCCGTCATCCCCAAGTCGAGTCTCGTGACGGGCGTCGGTCAAGAGAATCAGGGCCAGGAGACCCGCGACCTCGGAATTATCGGGGAGTAATGCCCGCAGCATTCGAGCCAAGTCGAGCGAGCGATCCACTAGATCCCTACGCATGAGGTCCGAACCCAGCGGTGCGGTGTGGCCAGTAGTGAAGACCAGATGGACGACCAGGAGAACCGCGTCGACGCGCGCTGGCAGATCCTCCGTCTCGGGTAATCGGAACGGGATGTGCGACGTCTTGATCTTCTTTTTGGCCCGAGTTATGCGCGCGGCCATCGTGGACTCGCTCACGAGAAAGGATCGAGCGACCTCCGCGGTGCTGAGTCCGCAGAGCAACTTCAACGTGAGCGCGACTTGAGACTCCATCGCAAGGGCCGGGTGACAGCACGTAAAAATTAGTCGTAGTCGGTCATCGGGCACACCAGGCAGATCGACGTCATTCGGGATCGCACTATCTTCTGGTTCGACCAGCCTCACGAGTGCGCGACCTTGTGCAGATTCGCGGCGCAAGACGTCTATCGCCCGCCGTCGCGCGACCGTGGTGAGCCACGCGCCGGTGTTACGGGGAATCCCGGTTTTCGGCCACACCGTCAATGCTCTGGAGAACGCGTCTTGAACACACTCTTCGGCCACGTCGATGTCGCCAGTGACGCGCACCGTCGCCGCCAAGACGTACCCCCACTCGCGGCGGTACGCCTCGGCCAGCGCGACCTCGACATCGACGGGTCGAACAGGGTCGTTCAGTGAAAGACTCTTATCGGACGCACCTCGACGCCGCCGAACTCCGCCGGGACCTGGCTCGCGATAGCGATCGCTTCGTCGAGGTCAGCGGCTTCGATGACGTAATAGCCGCCGAGAGCTTCCTTGGTTTCGGCGAACGCGCCATCGGTGACGACGAGCTTGCCGGACGAATCGCGCCGTAGCGACGTGGCACTCATCGTCGGTTGGAGGGCGTTGCCGCCGCGCAGCGCGGCGCCGTTGTGCGCGCCGAACTCATTGTGTCCCGTCATGACTCGGTTGGAAGTCTCTTCGTCCGCTTTCTCCCAGGCGGCTTCGCTTTCGTAGATCAGCACTAAGTACTCGGACATTTCTTGGCTCCTTTGGCGAGACCCGAATCTCGGGCTTCATGGATACCGACGAACGGTCATTGCCGAAATCGACAGTAGTTCCACTGTGCGAGGAGATTTGCGTCCCGTGAGCACTCTTTGAGCGGCCAGAGCCGTCCCGCGGCTCGGCCTTTGTCGTCTCGTTCGACGACAGGGCCCGCGAAGGCGTCCTAGCGAACCGCGTCGGCGGTGGCGATGAGATGACGGGCGGCGAGAGCCTCGTCGACGCGCGACACGGGCGTGCTCTGAGGGGCTCGGTGCAGCGAGTCCGGATCATCCTTCGCCCGTTGGGCGATCCGCTCGATCGCCAGGGCGAGCGCCTCCAGGGTCTGCACGCTCTCGGTCTCCGTCGGCTCGAACATCAGCGCCTCTTCGACGATCAACGGGAAATAGACCGTTGGGGAGTGAAAACCCTCCTCCAACAAGGCCTTGGCGACGTCGAGCGCGCGCACACCGTACTTGAGCTTGAGGTTGGTCGCGCTGAGGGTGCACTCGTGCATGCAGACCCGGTCGTAGGCGGCCGGGAGGATCTCGCCTAAACGCCGACGCAGCCAATTGGCGTTGAGGACGGCGTGCTGGGCCACGCGGGTGAGTCCGTCGCCGCCGTGCACGTCGATGTATGCGAGCGCTCTTGCGAGCACCAGCGCGTTGCCCTGCCAACCGTGCACCCGGCCAATCGACCGTGGCGGCGTCACCCAGTCGAATGTCCCGTCGCCCACGCGCGCGGCCTGGGGACCGGGGAGGAACTCCACCAGGCGCGACGCCACGGCCACCGGCCCCGCGCC
>PKXH01000093.1:122896-123054 GCA_003133405.1 Acidimicrobiaceae bacterium
ACGGTGTTGGGGTTGGTCAACATGATTCCGGCCACGTCGGGCCCGAGCGCGGCCTTCAAGGCATCGAGGTCGACCAATCCGCGTTCGTTCGAAGGGACGGTCGTGACCTCGTACCCGCCCAGCGTCACCGAGGCGGGGTTCGTGCCGTGCGCCGAGTC
>PKXH01000103.1 GCA_003133405.1 Acidimicrobiaceae bacterium
CCGCTTTTAGGGGTCAAGGTCATTTGGCACCCCCAACGGGATTCGAACCCGTGCCGCCACCTTGAAAGGGTGGAAATTAAAACGACCATTGGTGACAGTAATTCCTGATGAAATGCAATTTCTCAGCGCAATATTTCCCGCGAATTAGATGATGGGCATTGTATGGGCATTAACACCTTTCCTTGAAAATTCAAACAAGTCCCATCAAGGTCCACGTGGATCCTTCATCACGTCATGCTGGGAGCCGGGAACATCAGAATTCGTGCGACCTCGAACTTCCGAGTCGTTACTGATTACTGAGCTTCCAGGTCTTGGCGAACTTGCCCAGTGTTAGTCGAGGAGCTGTGTTGCCAAGCAGAATGGGTGACCCGCCGGGNNTGCATCTGTTTCGGCACGGTCGGGTCCGGCCAAGTGGGCGGCTTATAGTCCTGCACCTTGACGGCGACCACCCAGTCTCCGTCCACCTTGACAGCGTGGAACTCGTCGTTGCGATGTGCGACTACGCCGCCGAGGAGCGCCGCCCAGAAGTCAGCCAGGACGGAAGGGTCAGAGCAGTCCAGCGCCGTTAAACCCAGTCGCGCCGTCGCCATTCCTCAGAGCCTATGCGACACCCACGAGACGGGCGTTGGCCCAGCCACGGTCTGACGCTCATTCAGATTGCGACTGCCTTCGTCGATGCCCCCACTCCCGGAGTCACCGATAATCAACACAACTTTGAACGTCGAATTCAGGATCTCCGAAATCACAAATCGGCGTTGAAAGCAATAGCCGATACAGAGCCGGTGCGGCACTACCGGGCTCGGTGTTATGTCGTTCGCCCTTCATTCAACACTCGCATTGTTCCCTAATCAGTGAGAGCATTGCGCATGGCCCACATTCGCTTTGACTCCGAAGATGTTTCGGCGTGGTGGGTACCGAGTCGAGAGTGGGCGGGGGCGTGGGCGAACAGCGCTGCTGCACACTGGGCACTTGTAGTTGGCGACTATCGAAGTCGCGTCCGCGACTACTACAACTCCAAGTTTGAAGTCTCACCAGCGACCTTCCCATTGATGGCCCCGACCTCGCTGAGCATCGTGGCATGTTTCTATGGATCTTGGGTCTTCGCGGAGGCTTCGTCGACTGACTTGGTCACCGTTTATGAGTTATGGGAACACTCCGATCTTTCACTTTCTGAGTTTCATCACGCGCCGAATCAAGAGGAGCAAGTCCGGTCCGCGGCAGGCATATCCGAAGATGCCGATTTGATTTGGTCCGAGCCCAGGGTGATTAACGCTTTGGATTCAAAGAAACGTAAGGATTTCGCTGATCCATTCCTCAATGCGCGAATCCCGGGGCTGACGATGCCAGGGTGGAAAATTGCCGATGAAGATTCCCGTCAGTCAGAGTTTCGTGAAGCGATCAATGAACTCTTGGACCGCCGGCTTGACGTCGTCGCGCTCTCCGCGCTGCGCGAAGAACTCGAGACACTTCGGAACATGAAACGGACACAACAGCGTGGACTGTCTTTCGAGGCTTTTGTTGAACAACTGTTTCTCGCTCACGGGTGCGAAGTTGAGAGGGGGAAACACCGCGAGGGAGAGCAAATAGATCTCTTTGTTCATCGACCCTTCAGGGCACTCGTTGAATGTCGTTGGCAAGCAAAACCCGTTGGTGTTCCAGCAGTGACCGGTCTTGTAGCGAAACTCACGAGGGATCGCCCTTCAATTGTTTCAGGAATATACATTTCGATGAGTGGCTTTACATCGACCGCCGTGAAAGAAGCCGCTGACCACGCTCGCGACAGAGTTGTAATTCTCTTGAACCGGGTTGACGTACTCGATCTGATCAAAGGAGACACACACGTGGCCGATCTCTTCGAATCTCGACTCGACTCGCTGGTTCGGCGGTATTGAATCAAAGCAATTGAGATATCTATCAAGCGAGGACATTCGTCATCTTGTTCGACAGAGTTCACATTGGCAAATCCATCAGTTATCCGGATGGATTTGGAATCCGTGTCTACCCGGCGTATTCGTTGTCGTCATCCTGATCCCGTTTGGAGTACTCGTGCGGAATAATTCTGTTCGATTCGCCACTGTCAGCTATTCGATGTGCCGTGCGGTGAAGCGTATGTAGCAGAACAGCCTCGGTACTCTCCTTTCCCTTGTACGTGAATTCGTGATAGTCGTCCAAGTGCCGGCGAAGTGCGTCAAGGTCCGTGTCCAACCCGTTCTCATTGCTTTCTGGACTTCTTCTCGAACCATATCTGTGCTGATACCGAAAGCCGATGCAGAACTGGCAAGTGGGTGCGAATAGGAGGGATTTTCTGGCTGTGAGCCGTTTGGCTGATCTTCATTGTTTTCCGGAAAAGTGTCTCTGTTCCGTGTATATCCGATGATTCGCTTCCCTGGATTACTCTTTTCCCTTACTAGGAGAGTTCTTCAGTAAGGTATGTTTCATAAACCTTATTAGTAGTTTGATTTAGTAAGGTTTATCCACTATACTTAACTAACGAGCGAACTTAGTAAAGGATAGGTATTCCGGAGGATCATGGGCGGACGCTACGAACGAAGAACTTGGCTACACGACCCTTCAGTACTGGCCCCCGCAAGATTTCGGCGCGCGTGCAACTACGAAGCCTTCATTCCAGACCCACTTGAAGCGTTTGACATGTCCGTGTCCAGCGCGCTGGCCTCACTTAACTCCGACGCAGAAGCCGACATTCGACAACTCAATTACACCGAGCAGCCAGCACTGGCCCCCTTCGCCAGACTTCTACTGCGAACCGAATCAATAGCTTCTTCCAAAGTCGAAGGAATGCAAGTCGACGCCCGGGCGCTCGCCAGGGCCGACGCGAAAAGTGAGACTGGAGGCCGCCCGCCCACGACCGCAAGGGAAGTCCTCGCAAATATTGATGCAATGCAATTGGCAATCGAAAACGCAAGCGGTGAACGCGACATAACCGCTGCCGACATCGTGGCAATTCATAGAACGCTCATGCGCAGCGCCCCGAATGCTCACATCGCAGGGAAGGTTCGAACCGAACAGAACTGGATTGGCGGTAATGACTACAACCCTTGCGGGGCGGACTTCGTACCACCGCCGCCAGAGGATGTAATAGAACTACTCGCCGACCTATGTCGATTTGCCAGCCGCGACGATATCCCTCCTCTGATGCAGGCGGCAATAGCTCACGCTCAATTTGAAACTATCCACCCGTTTGTTGACGGCAATGGTCGAACTGGGCGCGCGCTTATTCAGGTAATTATCCGTAGAAGGGGCCTGGCCATGAATTTTGTCCCACCAGTTAGCGTCGTTCTTGCTGCGGACAAGGAACGATACATTCAGGGACTGACTCAATTCCGAGAAGGCGATGTGGAATTGTGGATCGAGTCATTTCTCACATCGGCGTCAAGGGCGGCGAGACTCGCTGAGCGATATCTCAAAGAAGTCGAACAACTTCAAGAGCGATGGCGTCAATTAGTCGTCGAGGCAATCAATCCACGTTCGGATGCAGCCGTGTGGCGATTGATTGACGCCCTTGCTGGTGAACCGGTTGTCACTTTGGCAACCGCGTCGGCCATGGCCAGGCGATCGAAGCCTGTTGTGAACCAGGCACTTCAGCAACTTGTCGAAGTGGGTGTACTTTCGCCAATTTCGGAGAGTAAGAGGAACCGTGCCTGGGAGGCGCGAGAATTTCTCGAGCTCATTTCTGGACTTGAGGCCGGTGCCGGTGTCGGTGAGCTTGACCAGCTTGACTACGAATCAGGCGCGAGAAGCGTTACACACATTGAAGCTCTTGTGCCCGGAAGTGATTTTGTGCTCTTAGGTCCATCGATGTGGCTCGGGCAAGTGAGCTTCGATCCCGCATTACTGGTTCGACTATCTATCGCTATACCGGACATGGTTAATTCTCCAGCCCAGCCTGGGGACAGGACCTCGTTTGGCCAACGTCAAGTTCGAGAGGAATTATTGATAAGCCTGGTTTCGCAATCAAGTGTTACTCGATGGCTACATGACTACTTGAACCGTTTGGGATGGAGCGGAGAGGTTACATGGGTTCCCGTTGGCGCAGGATCTATAAATTTCTCCGAATTATGGTTCGCCCCTTTTGGTCTGGATCTACCAAAACCTCCGGTTGTCGCTCGCTGCGGATTTTCATTTGGAAGTGCTAAGAACGGTGATCATAAGGATGTCCCGGCTGTGCAAGCGGCGATCGACGTTGCTTTCAGCCAGATTCTTGGGAGCACACCCGATCGAATCTTGGTCGATCACTTGACGAACTCGAATGAAGATTTGACCCTCACGCTTCAACTCAGCGATCTCGCCGAATTGATGTGGAATTTATTCGATTTCACTGAAGTCGCCCTGTTAGCGGGGAATCGATTTGTGGGTGTGCCTCAGTCCAGCCCATTGAAGTTGGGCGAATGGATTCAAACTGTTGACCTATCGCGAAACCCAATTGTCAACATCGACTCATTTCGAAGAATCTTGAGGAGTCCAGGAACGATTCAGTCGCAAAAGGCTGTTCAGATAAATTCGTGGCCCCGGGAATGGCGTAGCCAACAAGGTCTTCGCAGCATGGTAATAGAAACCATTCATGATGGTTTGGAAAACGGAGGCTATCGCGACTTGAACAGTGCGATGAAGGGAATTGTTCTCGAGTAGCCGTTCGTTGAGGCTGTGAGATGCCATGATTCTCCAGGTCGATGAATCAATGGACACTCGTTTCAGGTCCCTTTTTCATCGGTGCTCTTATTGGAGTTATTTGCTTCGCGAATATCGAGGCTGCCTTAAGACAACGCCGCCCCGTCTCTTTCACAGGATCTCGTGACCCTTCTCATCCAACTCTGGACGATTTGCTTCCTTCGTGGTCCTACCCAATTCTCGATAATCCGTTGGGACACAATGGACACCTCCCGAGATCGGTGGTGTGGATCTTCGTACTTGCATCGTTGCCACACAGACGATTCGCGGCCACATACATTGACTTCTGGATGGTTTTGGGCATTGAGTGGGCATTAACGGTTCCATTTATGCTAAAAAATGACGCTTTCGACGCTACGACGTATTGAGCGGAAAACAGTCTTCAGCAAGAATTACGAAGCACCCCCAACGGGATTCGAACCCGTGCCGCCACCTTGAAAGGGTGGAAGTTTCTCGGCGTACAGAAGAGAGAAAGTACTGATTAACCAGTCTTTCTGACGGTTCGCTCTTGGCAACATTTTGTTTCGGGCGCTCCATGGGCATTAACGAAAAGAGAAGTTCTCCTCGGACTTACTCGTCAGATTCGGAATATCGTGGCGCTGAGCGCTACGAAGACGCAGTCGGTGATCCAGCAAAGCCGTGGACCCGAAGTATCGGCGCTAAGCCCTCCCACGCGCTTGGAAAGTGAGAGCGCAGACGCTTCAATTCCTCCACGTGCAACGCGGAGAGTTCCTCGATTCGTTTTGAACCTTTCGCGCTGAGGCGCAAGCGAACTACACGGTGGTCATCTTCGTCCCTCCTGCGACTTATAAGTTTTGCTACAACGGCTCGGTCAATTAGGCCAACAGCCGAGTGATGACGAAGAAGGAGGTAGTCGGCAACTTCGCCGACGGTGGGTCCCCTGGGGTCATGGTGACCTCGAATGGCCAGAAGAAGTTGATGTTGCGCCTTTGTTAAGCCGGCCGCGCGGGCCTGTTGTTCGCTCCAACGTTCGAACCGTCGCATTCCCGTTCGAATGGAGAGGAGGTGAGCGTAGACATCGTCGGCAAGTTTCACTCGTGTCACGATAACATCGTAGTACGACAAGTTATTCGACTGTCAGGATGATAGAGGAGATATATGGCTAAGCAAGAAGAACCGTTGGCGCGAAAAGATCGTGATGGTGCAAGCACCATGGGCGGCGAAGATGAGTTCAACTCGGACGCGATGGGCGGCGAGGACGAGCGCGACGCCAAGGTCATGGGCGGCGAAGATGAGTTCAATTCGGACGCGATGGGCGACGAGGATGAGCGCGACGCCAAGGTCATGGGCGGCGAAGATGAGTTCAACTCGGACGCCATGGGCGGCAAAGATCAGGTTCAGTCGTAACCATTAGCGCGGTGGTACGGTGCCGGCTTACGTTTTGGCCTGATTAACGTTCATTCTCTTGGCATCACGATTGCGTTTCAAACCGTGATGCAGTGGCAAAGATTCTCACCGCTTTCACGGCGTCATTGGCGAGGCCGTCTTCGTCGAGATCTGAGTGGGGTCCCGCCATCGTCGTCGAGTAGCCGAGACTGCCCTGCGCATTCGCGATGGCAAAGTTTGCTGCCGGTTTTCCAGTAGCGGTTTCGGTTGCACCGACGAGTTCCGCGCCAAACCGATCCACTGCAAGCCGAGCCGCCTCGAATGGATCGCAGAAATTAGTTATAACTGAGTTCGAATTCGACCAAGTGCACTGTTCGTCGCGCGTTGGCACTCGGACAGGAACGACGATGAAGCCCTCGCGTTGCTCTGCATGAACAAACGCGAAGCCGTTCATGGGGCAGCTTTCGAATTCGTATGAGTTCGCCTACAGGGGATACCTGCAAGAACTTCCGAAGTCAAAGATCCTGAATCAGGAAGGTGACGAACGACCTATTTCGATGAAACGGCATTAACGTTTCTTGTAACTCACGCTAGTGAAAGGCTCGTCCCGTGGTTCCCCCAAATTACGCCAACGGCGGGTCCTCGGTTTCTGGAGTTGCGCCTACACGCTCGATTCGTGACGTTTCGGGCCATCGGCCAGCGCGTTGGCAGGATGCCCGGTTGATCGAAATCATCGCGGAGACTTCAGATGCCGTAACCTTGCGACTGCGGCTCGACGATTCTGCTGATTTTCTCCCAGGTCAGTACTACAACGTGCGCCTATCGGTACCTGGCCGGACTGGTCTGGTTCAAAGGGCCTACTCCGTTGCATCATCACCTATACCGGATGTGTCGACTATCGATATTGGTGTGCGCGAGGTACCCGGCGGCTTACTTTCACCGCGATTGGTTCGAGGTCTCGGCGTAGGTGACCAGGTCCAAGTGAGGGGTCCGGTTGGACGTTTTACCTGGACGAAAGATGATGGTGGCCCGGTCCTTTTGGTTGGAGCGGGCAGCGGTATGGTCCCGCTCATGAGCATGATTCGCTATGCCGCTGCGGTGGATCTCGACATCCCAATGCGCCTCGTGTGTGCGTCGAGCAGGTTTGATAACTCCTTCTACCATCGTGAATTGACCGATTTGGCCGAACAGTACCCGTGGTTGGAGGTGGTGCACACCTTCACTCGGGATTCGAGCGATGTTCGAGCGACACACCACCGTCGAATCGACCACGAAATGGTGGCCGACGCCGTCGCCGAACAACTCCCGAGACGTGTTTACATCTGTGGCCCGCCAGCGATGGTGGAGGACGTGCAGGGCTGGCTGGGTGAACTCGGCGTCGAGCCGACGAGGGTCCGGGTTGAGAAGTACGACTGACGATCGGCCGCGACCCCCCTCGGTTGGGGGCCACCAGAATCGTGAATCTTAGGTCACTCGCTGTTGATCGTCGCCTCCCACGGACTGTCGGAGACGAAGAGAAAGATGGCGAAATGGTGCGAACAGAAAGATTCGTGGATCCGCCTTGAGACTGGGATGCCGTCAAGCAGTGCTGGGGCGACGAGTCGCGGGAGTCGTTCGTGGTCGGTCACGCGCCGTGCTATACCAACAGTCGTGGACATAGTCAGACTTAGTGACGTACCTGCGTACGACAACGAAAAGTTAATTGCGCAGCCGCTCATCGACGGTTCAAAATCCAATGTCAGGGTAATCAAGCTCAGTCCGGGCCAGGCCCTACCCCCACACCGCCACGGTTCGTCGGATCTCATGCTCTTCGTCGTAGAGGGCGAGGGAGTTCTCCAAACCGAAAACGGTACGGTCGCGTTCGCAGCGGGTGCTCTCGCCTACTTTCAAGGCGACGAGGAACTGCGCGTCTCCAACCAAGGTCAAGTCGGTCTCACCATGCTGGCGTTTCTCGCCCCGCCATTCCCGCCTCGTTCCAAAACGTGAGCGACGAGAGCCTCGCGTTTAGCAACGACTGGTGCCTGAATCTGAGGAGCTTCGCGAGCAGGAGTCGCCCGCGCGATCGCAAATCTCGCCCGACGTGGTGTCGAGTTTCCGGTCGCAACTTACATCCGGCGAAGATGTAGTTGATCCGACGACGCGGGCTGGGTCGGTCCCCCAAGCTCATTTGCCTCGCCCCCGATCCAGCGATGACGCTATTGGAGAACGTGGGGCTATTACGCCTTGGTAGGTTTGTCGCTGAGAACCTTTCGTTCTAAATCAGGTGACCGTAGTGGGAAAAAGTTGGTCTGGGTTCAGTGTTGTGGTTCTGGGTAGGTGACCCGACCATTAGCGACGAACGGCTCGGGTCCCCATTGGCCGAGTCGGTGCTCGATGACCTTTCCCACGCTCATGAGGTGGTGCACTGCCCAGCCGCGCGCGACGAGGCTGTCGGCGATGAGCGAGCGGTGACATCGCCACGGAAGCGCTTCGGAGCACATAAACGCGACGCGTGACTTTTGCGCCACGGTGGTTAAGTTGGCCAGTGCTGTTTGGTAAGCGTCGCCCAGTGTGTAATCGGCGTAATTCCGAAAGCTCGCGTTCTGCCACGCCGCGTTGATTGTCGGGTCGACGTCGTGTTGTCGATTACGCCTCCCGCCAAGGTCTCGGGCGTGTTGATAGGTGATGGCGTCATTCGCCAGCGATGTGATCATCGTCTCGCGTCCGAACTGCGGGCACCGACGAGAACCGGGATAGGAGCGCACATCCACGAGCGAACTAATGGCGTGATCGNNGTTAGTGTGCCACCGTTCGCCAGTCAACTGGGAGAAGTGCACATCCTCTAGCTACTTCATGTGTTCGGGCGTCACCGGTACGATTGCTCGGTGAACGACTTTTACGGACTGTGCCGTACGAGTCGTGGTTTCTTTGCCCATGACGTACTCGAGGTCGCCCCCGCCCTTCTCGGTTGCGTACTCCAACGCACCGATGTCGAAGCGACGATTTCCCTTCGGATCACCGAAGTTGAAGCGTACGCCGGCGAACGAGATCCCGGGGCGCATTCATTTCGCCGCATGACCAATCGGAATAAAACCTTGTTCGGTCCACCCGGTCACCTTTACTGCTATTTCACGTACGGATTGCATCACGCGATCAATATCGTCGTCGGGCAGTTGGGCCAGCCGTACGGGTGTCTGATTCGAGCCGGAGACGTTATAGAAGGTGCCGAAACGGCGCGAAGGCGCCGAGAACAGAAACCACGGAAGGTTCCCCTTCTCGACCACGGATTGGCGCGGGGTCCAGGGTGCGTTGCCCAAAGTTTCGGCGTGAATCTGACAAATGACGGTGACGACCTCTTCTCAAGTCAGTGGCGTTTCTTCGTTCCGCGAGATGGTGTCGTTTTACCCCACGAGGTGGGGCCGCGAGTTGGCGTCAGCGGAC
>PKXH01000061.1 GCA_003133405.1 Acidimicrobiaceae bacterium
GTGCGAGTCGCCCCCTCGCCCCTCGAAGACCGAGGGGCGAGGCGCGAACGCACTGGCGAGGGGGTTACTTGACGACCTTGATCGAGAAGTGGATGGCCGGCACGTGGTAGCCGAGCGCCAAGCCCGGGTAATCACGGGCGTATGACAAGTCTGGCACCATGCCGTAGGGAGTGCTCGCGAACGACGGCGACAACGAGTACAACATCGGGTACAGGTCGATGATGTGGGTGCCGACACCTCCGGTGGCGTGCAGGTGGACCACCATGTAGCCATTGGTGTTGAAGCCACAGCTGTAGCCGATGTAGCTGTTGTCGTAGTCGACCCCCAAGGTGTTGTCCAGCTGCGTCCAGCCGACGCCCTTGATGCTGATGGTGAACTCCTGGTTCTCTTTGAAGGTGTCGGATCCCTTACCGGACTGGCCCACCTCGAATGCGGCGAGGGCTCTGGCCGTCTGAGCGGGGGTGGGGTTCTTGAGGGGTGCGGTGTAGTCATTCGCCGTCGCGAGACCTTGGCTGATCACCTTGCCCGCTTTGTTCATGAAGGGAACGATGCTCTCCATCACGTAGAACGGCGCCTGAGCCTCCAACGTGCCGCCCTTCATGACCTGGACGACGTGCCAGCCACCCAGGTTGTCCGGGATCGTCACTTGCTGGCTGATCGCACCGTTGGTGACCGCGGCGGTGCCCAGGGCGATGGAACTGAACGCCCAGCAGGTGCTCGCGCAGTTCACGCGGTTGCCGACGACGGTCGAGTACGCGAGGTTGACCGTCCCGGTGACCGAAGAGGGAAGACCGGTGACACTCAGCGTGGTCTTGGTGAGGACCGGGCCCTTGGACGTGCTCAGCGTCGCGACCGCACTGCTCTGCGGGTCTAGCCCGGCGTTGGAGAGCGTGGTGACCTGGCTGACGGTCGGCTGCACGTCGGCGGGCCAGGAGATGGACGAGGCCGTGGGCCCGTTGTCCTTGGTGACCTTGAACTTGACCGTGCCGCCGTTGGTGTAGGGGATCGGAGACTGGATGACGTTCAGGTACATGTAGCTGATGGCGTTGCCGACCTGGATGAAGTGGGTACCCACCGGTCCCGCCGCGCGGATCGTGACGCTCGCGGTGCCGCGGGTCCACTGCGCCTGCATCTCACCGGTGTAGTGGTTGTCCCAAAGGATCTCCGCTCCACCCGTGTAGAGGCTGGCCCCCATCGAGGTGTAGGTGATGGTGATCGGCGTACCAATCGGACCGCTGGTGGGGGTCACCGTGAGGGTGCGCAACTCTTCGAAACCGGCGTGACCCACGGCCGCACCGTTCGCCACCGCGTAGATGTCGTGGATACCCCCGAAGTCAGCGGGCGCCGTTGTCTGGAACGTGAACGCGCCGCTCGAGTTGGTGGTCAACGTGGTCATGACCACCGTGATCTTCGAGTAGGAGGTGCCGAGGTAGTTGACCGTATTGGGCTCGACGTCGGCGAGCCACGTGGCGTTCGACGTTCCCCAGGTCAGCTCAACGCTCGTGCTCGCCGGCAGGCCGGTGCCCGAGACAGTGATCGGCGTGCCCTGGACACCCTGGCTCGGCGTGACCGCGAGAGCCCCCGAAGCCGTCACCGGGATGGTGAAGGCCGCGGCCGCGGTCGCGGTGAAGGGAAGCGCCGGCACACCCGGAAGGGCGCTCGGCGCAGTGAGCGTGATCGTATTGGTGGGTGTCGTATCGGCGCTGCTGGCCGAGGCGATCAGGGCCACCGGGATCATCGACGCCACCATGACACGGGCGAAGCGAGATCGGAGACCTCTGGTGAGATATCTACGTAACATTTTGTTCCCTTCGTACTGCTCTCTCGGCCACTCGTTGGGACCTTTGTCGCGGACTCATTGCCACGACTTTCATTTCGATGCCAACGAGCCCGAGCGGGCGATCCTTTGAATCGCTCGCTCGGGCTCGTCGCACTGCGAACTACCTAGCTACTACTGCTTAACCAGCCGGGACGGCGTTGAGGGTCGCCGACGAAGGGGTGTTGAAGTTGGGGGTGAAGGTCCCCGTCGCGCCCGCGACTGCCGGGGTCACGATGACCGTCTTCATGTACTTCACGGCGACGTATGCGATTTTGCCGTTCACGTGTACGACCTTGCCGGCCTTGCGCAGCGCCACCCACTTGGTCGCCGCGACCTTCTTGGTGACGGCCGGGACGGCGATCGTCTTGAAGGTGACGGTGTAGGGGATCAGACCCAGCGTGCTATAGCCCGTTCCACCCGTGGCCAACATGACGGTCCAGAACGCGACACCGTCGGTGCCCTGGGTCGTGTTGGTCACACCGTGGTTGGCGAACGACATGGTGAGCGGGCTCGCAACACCTTGAACGGTCACGGTCGCGCTGGAGACGTTGAGCGGGGTCAGCGGCGTGCCGTCCTGAGCGTAACCATAGGCGCGGAACACAATCGTCTGACCAACGAGGAACTCGTTCGTGATTTGGCAACCACCGTAGATCGGCGCGATCGCCTTCGCGTAGCTACCGCTCGCGACGATGGTGTCGACGTACAGCGGCAGTGGCGAGAGACTGGTCACCGACTGGACGGGCACCGCAACGTTGACCGAGTAGGCCGGCGCGCTCGCCGTGCTGAAGTCCGTTGTGTCAGTCGGCGTGAACGTGGCGCCCAAGACGACCGGGCCAGCAGCCGTACCAGTCCACAAGCAGGTCGCGGTGAACGGCGTCGCCGTCGTCGTGGCTACCGCGGTGCAACCAGTGATCGCCGCACCCGCAGCCGTGAAGCTAACCGCGCCGGCCACGCTCGTCGTCGCAATGATGCCAACGGGCCCTTGGCCGACGATAGCTTTGCCGCCGCTAAGGACGACCGTGGGGGTCGTGGTCGCGGCCGACGCGGCCGTAACACCCACCGTCGCGATGCTCGCCAGGATCATGGCCCCGACTGCTATGGATGACTGAAATCTCTTCATGGTTATTTTCCTTCTCCTTGGTTGGTTACTAGTTCTTGACCGTCAGGGTGCCCGACAGGGTCGCGGTGAAGGCGTCGCTCTCGCTGCCCCCTGGGGTATTCGACTTGACGTTGAACGAACCCGTAAATTTCAGGTTCCCCGAGACACCCTTGTACTTGCCGGTGCCGCTCGTCACCTTCGCGACACCGCTCACGGACACGCTGGTCGGCGTGGCCGTCGCAGCGGCAGTACCGAAACTCTTCGAGGTGACGGCACTCAGCATCAACTTGCTGCCTCCGCCCGAAAGGATTCCCTTGCCGGTGATGGCGTCGGTCTGGCTAGTGGCCGGAGCTGTGCCAGTGCCGCTCACCGTGCCCTTGCCCAAGAGCGTTCCGGTGCCGGTTCCCCTAATGGACGTCACCTTGACCGAATCCGCGGAAGATCCCGAGCCGACCATCAGCAACGCGATCGTCCCCGTGTAGGTGCCCTTAAAGGCGACCTTCTTGGTCTTGACGACGTGGCTCACGACAGTGCGATGAGCCGCGGTGGCGCCGGGTCGGGTGATGGTGGCGCCCGACGGTATTCCTACTGCGAATACCACGAGGAGCGCCAGGCTTGCAGCGGTGATTGATTTCTGAAAGTTGTTCATACCCGAACGATAAGGAGCGTTGGGTAGGCGGAACTAGGGAACTAAGTCACAACCTGGATTTTATCTATTCAATCTCTAGATTAGATAGTATTTAACTATGTTATCAACCAAGGGTCTCACCATCCAACAGTTGCGATGTTTCATCGCCGTCGCCAACGAACAACAGTTCACCGCGGCCGCCCAAACGCTTGAACTAGCCCAGCCCTCGATCAGCGCCCAGATTCATCATCTCGAAGAGGTCCTTGGCACTCCCTTGTTCCATCGCGACCGCCGCCCGGTGGTGTTGACGGACGCCGGACTGGAGCTCTTGCCACTCGCCCGACGCGTGCTCAGCAGCCTCGATGACGTCGTCCATGGGGTGAGCGAAGTCGAGGGACTGCGACGTGGTCACGTCACCGTGGGCGCCACACCGAGTCTCGGGGCCACCTTGTTGCCCAGTGCGCTCGCCCGGTTCCACGAGCGCTATCCGGGCATTGAGATAACGATCGTCGAGCGCGACTCGGTCGACCTCTTCGAGTCCCTGGAATCGGCGGCTATAGACCTGGCGTTGGTGATCACGTCGCTCCCGCACCCGACGCTCGACTCCGTGGCGCTCGCGGTCGAACAACTGGTTGTCATCGTGGCCCGAACCCATCGACTCGCGCAGCGCGATGGCGTCTCGATCGCCGATCTCGATGGGGTGCCGATGATCATGTTCCGTGAAGGCTACGACCTGCGAGCCGCCACCTTCCAGGCTTTTGCCCACGCCGACATCACGCCCCGGATCGCGCTGGACGGTGCCGAGATGGGGAGCGTCCACTCTTTCGTGGCGGCCGGACTCGGCGCGGCGCTGGTTCCGAGCATCGTCGCCGTCGACGACGAGGACGTCAAGGTCCTGCACATGGCATCGCCGCCGCTCGAACGCACGATCAGTCTCGTACGGCCACTTCAGCACACCCCGTCGCGGGCCGCGGCGGCGCTCTCTCTAGAGATAACGAACTACCTCAACGTGCACGGTTGGCCGAAGAAAGCGTCGCTTGACCTACGGCTGATCCACCCTTGAGCCGTTGCGAAGCGCCCCTCGTCGGTGGAGAGCTGGCGTACCGCTAACTCAGTTATTGACGCGAAGTAGCGCGAAGCCGTCGTACCCTTTGCTGCCCACGGTCTGGATGACCGTTCCCTCCACACGATCATCGTTGGACGCGAGGTCGAGAAACCGACGAACGCCCTGAACCCGCTCATCAGAGCTCGCCGGGTCGATGACCGCTCCGGCGCGAACAACATTGTCCGCGACGATGACCGTGCCGTAGCGCGAGAGTTCCATCGTCAGTGTGAAGTATTGCGGGTACCCCTCCTTGTCCGCGTCGATGAAGACAAAGTCAAAGGGCTCGACTCCTTCGCTGATCATGTCCCGTAAGGAGTCAGCCGCAGGACCCACGCGAATCTCGACCTTCGAGCCGAATCCGGCTCGATCGATGTTTTGGCGAGCGACCGCGGCGTGTCGCACATCCAGTTCCAGTGTGACCAATTCACCGTCATCGGGCAGCGAGCGAGCGAGCCAAATGGTGCTGTAACCCCCCAGGGTGCCGATCTCCAAGATTCGACGAGATCGGTTCAGCTTCGCCAGAAGTTCGAGCAACTTACCCTGACTGGGCGCCACGTTGATCGGCGGTAGTCCGGCGACGGTGCTGTCGAGCAACGCGTCACCGAGCGTCTGATCCGTCGGTACGAAAAGTGTATCGATATAGTCGTCAACCGTTGTCCAGAGTTCATCGTTCATCTGGAGAGTCTCGCAGATTCTTCCGCGGACCGTTCCGAGGCGACTAGGGATTGACCAGGATCGACGCGTCCAACTGATCGACGCTCGTGACCCCCGTGAGCCCGAGGGTGACCAACATCTCTTCGCGGTAGATCTGTAGTACTCGGTCGAGGCCCTCTTCACCTCGCGCGGCGAGCGCGAACACCCACGGTCGCCCGATCAGACACGCTCGAGCGCCTAGGGCGAGCGCCTTGACCACATCCAGGCCACTTCGGATGCCGCCGTCCATGAGCACGTCGCACTGGTCGCCGATCGCCTCGGCGATCGCCGGCAACGTAGATATGGTCGAGGGCACGTCGTCGAGTTGACGCCCGCCGTGATTCGAGACGATCACCGCGTCGGCTCCGCGCGCCACCGCCTCACGGGCATCATCGGGATCGAGAATGCCCTTTAGGGCAATCTTGCCGCGCCAATGGGTGCGCAGCCACGCGAGGTCATCCCAGGTCACACTCGGATCGAACTGACTGGCTACCCAACCCTGGAAGTCCCCCGGAACACGAGCACTCGGAAGCGCCCGCTCCAAGTTGCCGAACGTAAGGGGCTTGCCTCCTAGGGCCACCTCGCGGACCCACCGTGAGTGACGGGCAAGATCGAGCCCTCGACGCAGTCGACTGACTCTGGAGACTTTCCCGCTGACTCCGTTTCGGACGTCGCGGTAGCGGTGACCCACCACGGGAAGATCAACGGTCAACACGAGGGTGGTGCAACCAACCGCTTGCGCCCGGGCCATCAAATCCTCCGCGTAGGCGCGATCTTTCATGATATAGAGCTGGAACCAACACGGCCGTTTCGACGCCGCCGCGACCTCTTCTATCGAACAAATAGAGAGTGTCGATTCGCAAAAACTGATACCGGCTCGCTCGGCCGACCTGGCGGCTTGCCCCTCAGCCCGTTTGGCGAACATGCCCCCAAAACCCACCGGTGCCAAGATGAGGGGAAGTGAAAAGTGCTCACCCATCACGGTGGTGGAGAGACTGCGCTCGGATACATCACGCAGTACTCGCTGACGGAGATGCAATCCACGCAGGTCATCCCGGTTCGCCGCCAGCGTTACCTCGTTGAATGAACCCCCGTCGATATAGTCGAACAGTTGGCGTGGCAGTCGCCGTCGAGCGAGTTCACGATAATCCTCATAGGACGCCGGCGCAAGATTAAGCGAGCGACTTCGATGATCTCTGGACACGTGGTTCATTATGCCCTAGACCAACTGGGCCCGCCCGGCCTTCACTGCGATTCGCAAGTGGTAAGCGAAGGTCAATAGTCATTGGTTTTCAGATTTCTGGTAGAGACGACTTAGACCTCGAAACGACGTCGACAGTCTTGACGACCGTCCTTACGTCAAGTGCCTTCTACCCGCCCGAACATCCAGTAGGCGATTGAACCAGTCAAATTTGTACTGGCAATCCACCACAGCCACTTAGGGCCACGGACACCTTCGCGGGGCCGCCGACGAAGGTCCCGCCACATGAAGGGGGTTACGACGACCCACACAATCAGGGCTCCCGCTACCAACGGGTACTTCGTGGGTGTCTTCACGCCTCAAGTATGCCATCGAAAGAACGAGCAATCGTGGGCTCGCCAAGGACTCAACTTTCTAAGAAGAATCGATAGACATTTGCTACAGATTTATGTCGAAAGCTAAAACGCTATCGGCCCCGACCATTGCCATTGAAGAAGAAGGTCTTCGAACGAGTGCCATCTGGATTGCGTGGAGAAATGGACGAGTACTTGCTGGGCTTCTTCTCAAACATGAATTTAGAAAAGCGCCGCCGGAGACTCTTTTTCAGGTGAGGAGCCGGAACTTGCTCGACTTGATCGACAACGGCCTCAATGTCTTCGTCGTAGTGGTGCGCGGGTGAAGAAAGAAATGTGCTTACCGGATTCTGATCAAAGCTTTTCGTTCCCTCTTCCATAGCCTCAGCGTATACCTGACAGGTCTGCTAACTGCGACCCCGAACTGCACCGTCTAGAAACAGTCTCGAGCTCTCAGTTTTCTAGGAGAAAGGAAAGATAGTGGTCCAGTGACATCAGTCGCCGTCCGACTCAGACGAAGTCCTTCCTCATCCCAATGGTCATGGTTTTGTAGTCCAGCGACTCATACAAACCCCGGGCGACCGCGTTGGGGCCAAAGACGTTGAGGGCAAGTCTCGTGCCACCTTGACTTTTGACATAGTCCTCCGCGGTCAGCATCGTTCTCCGCCCAAGACCTTTACCTCGAAACTCATCGTCAATCACGATGTCATACTCGTACCACTCCCCCGCGCTCCGCTTTTCTCTCGTGGCGAGCCAGAGAGATCCCACTTTCGTCTCATCGTCAATCACGTCAAAGATGCGTTGATCTTCATTCGGTACGCCGTCGACAAAAAGTGCCTTTTCGTTTTGCTCGATATTCAGCGATGCCTCTTCTGAGGTAAATCCAGCGCCCATTATTTGATCGCGGTAGTCGGCCCACATCGCCGAAAGCCACGCCTCGAGATCACGGTCAAGCAGTGGGACGAGACGAATCATCTCGTTAATCTACAGTCACACGAAGATTGCGGCGCCGCCATATCTCGGAGTCAGATTTCTAAGAAAAAGCGACAGGAATTCTTCTGCAGTTTTTTAGCAGAAGTACCTAGCGAGGGACCGATCGCAGTTGGCTCTCGATCAGTTCTCGGCTTTCCGCGTCCGAGATCACGCTAACGAGGACTTCCGCCTCGGCCCACCAGTTGTCCCGTTCCGCGATATCTCCAGCTGCGGCGTACGCCCGGGCGAGTCCTTCAGCGACCGAAGCTCTCAACCAATCTGGAGTTCCCGAAGTCAGAGAACGCTCGTACGCGAGCAAGGCGAATCGAATCGCAAGGTCGCCTTCGGCTATTGCCGCCGCAGCCCTCGATACCATCCAGTCCGCCGTGACGAAGCGTTCTGAATCACCTACCAGTGACCAGTGGTAGCGAGACGCAAAAGCGGACGTGATGAGGTTGGCGTCCTCGCTCGCACTGCGGTCATCCTTTTCTAAAAGCTCCCAGCAATGATTGAATTGTTGGACTGCAATTGTTCGGTGGTCATTCGTTTCCATTACTTGGAGATTACTGAGGGAGCAGTATCAGCCGTCAAGCATGAACCGATACACATTCGTGTCGCGACGTTCGAATCCGAGCCTCCGATACAACGCGTTGGCCGCGTCACGCGACGGGCGACTGGTGAGATCGATTGATCGAACGCCGCGCGTACGCGCCTCATTAATCGCGGCGACGATCAACGCTTCCCCAATTCCGATACCGCGAGCGCCTTCGTCAACGATGACGTCTTCGATCCACGCGCGAAGCCCAGTAGGAATCGAGAAAACGACGAGCGTTAACGTGCCCACGGTAACGCCTCCGTCCGTTGCAACAAAAAGTGTCACCGCATCGGAGTCCACCATCTCTTGGAGGTCTTTCATGGTGAGTAACGGTGCGCTCGACGAGAGTTGGGGCAAGAGACCGTTGAGACCACTGACCAGATCGGGCGTCGCCGCCAGTGCCTTTTCTATCGTGACGTTCATTTGTCACCACGCCAGACCGGCCGACGAAGGTCGTCGTAAAAGACGTCGCGGCGCTCGCCATCGATTGCGGCGAAGATCGGCTCAGCCCACCGCTTCGCACCAATCGTGGGACTCGGGAGCTCGTCGCGCGAGAACCAGCCCGCGTCCGTGACCTCAAGTGGATGAAGGCGCAGTTCACCGCCCGTCGCTCGACAGAAGAAGAGTAGCGAGTACAGGGGGATTCTCGAATCCCCGAGACGCATCCCGTCGAGCACACCGATCAGGCGCACCGGCTCGACCTCGATGCCGGTCTCTTCGAGAACTTCCTTGACGACAACTTCGGGCGCCGAGTAGCCCACGTCGCACCAGCCCGTTGGGTACAGCCAGTACCCGGAGTCGGCGCGCTGGATGAGGAGCAATTCGTTCTCTTCGTTCGTCACCGCGGCGCCGACCGCGACCTTGGGGGTTTGGTACCCCGCGACGCCCGCGCCGACTTCCTTCATCCACTCAACGACCACGCCGTCGGCGTCGAGTACACCATCGAGGCCGTTGTCGGCGGCAGACTTCATGTCACCCGCGATCTTCAGCACCTCCTCGAAGCGTTCACGTTCGTATTGACTCTCGGAGAACCCGAGGCCGGTGCGCGCCACGCCCGACAGGGACTCCGCCCAGCGCAGGAGTGTCTTTTCAGGAATCGGTTCCACGAACTCGACGCTAGCAACGCGCCCTAGGGCAGCGCGGCGTCAAGAACCTCATCGAGCGTGCCGACGAGTCCGGTGTAGAACGGGCCAAAGTCGGCGTAGAGCGTCGAGGCCT
>PKXH01000037.1 GCA_003133405.1 Acidimicrobiaceae bacterium
CTTCTTCTCTTGATCCATCACGATCTCCTCATTTGGTTTGTGCTACAAAGTTACTCTACTTTGTGGTACAAAGTCAAGGGCGATTTTGATGGTTTTCCAGCGGAGCGCGCAGCCGATCTCGACGTGATCTCGCGCGAACTTTTGGAGCGAATGGGATTCTGAGTGAGCCAGGAAATCCCACGTTCCATCCCACNNCCGGCCCGGTGGAGTTTACGTCGTATGAACTGCGCGGCAAGTAACGACGTTTTCCGGTACTCGGTCGTGATGAATTCGTAACGCTTCGCGCTCGCTAACGTGACGTCGCCCCGCCGTTGTGGGACCTGGAGGTTGCGTTCACGGATCCGTGGTGTCATTCCCGTCTCGCGGCGAGTTACCTACCGGGGCTTCGGCACATTCGACACTTTGTTCGCGAGCTCGCGTGATCGTGCGGGGACCTCTAACGGCATTTGCACTCGAGCCACTACCACGTCGGCGCGCTTGCGCAACTCGGCGCTCAACACCAGGTCGATCTGGTTGTGAAGGAGGCGGTAACGCCAGCGAGTGGGGACGACGCTCGGAATGAGTACCACGATCTGCCGATCTCCCTTGGCTCGCTCCTCGTCGATGAACGCGCAAACCGGTTCGACGATTGACGTGAACTGCGTGTTCAATACTTTTAGAGGCGGCCCGGGATTCCACTCGGCCCACTGTCGCGCGAGATCGTGGCCGTACGCTTGCTCCTCATCTGGCTGGTCGATGACCACTGAGACCGCGATGACGTTAGGGCTGAGCGACAGCGCTTCGGAAATGGCGAAGCGGGTGAGTCGAGACAAATTGCTCACCGGAACGATCACCAGGGTCTCCGTTCCAACAGGCTTCGCGGGCACGACGCCCACGTCCAGCTCTAGCGCCGCTCGTTGGTAGTAGGCGTGGATTCGCTGGAAGAGAATGACGATGGCCGGGACGGCAAGCATGACAATCCAGGCGCCCTGTGCAAATTTTGTGATCAGAAACACCAATGTGGCCAGACCGGTCACCACGGCGCCCGTACCGTTCACGAGCGCGTGGTAGCGCCATCGAACTGGTCGCGTACGCCACCGGAGCACCACCAACCCCGTTTGGGCGAGCGTGAAACCGGTGAAGACGCCAATGGCGAAAAGGGGGATCATCTTGTTGGTGTTGCCACCGACCGCAAGTATCAGGCCGCCCGAGAGGACCGCGAGCACCCAGATGCCGTTGTCAAAGACCTGTCGGTCCCCACGCAGACCAAAGAGGTGGGGCAGATAGTTATCACGAGCGAGGAGACTGGCCAGAATGGGCAGCCCACCGAATGAAGTATTCGCGGCCAACGCGAGCACCACGGTGATGGTCAACGAGACGACGTAGTACGCCCAATGCCTTCCGACCGCCATGCCCATGATCTGGCTCAGCACCGTCTGGTGTGAGCGTGGACCGATGTGCCAGCGCCGGGCCAGCACGGCCAGACCCAGCAGCATCGCGCCGAGAATCACACCGAGCATCATCTCGGTTCGCTTGGCGCGTGTCGCACGCGGTGGTCGAAAGAGTGGCACCCCGTTGGCGATCGCCTCGACACCCGTCAACGCGCTGCAACCGGCTGAGAACGCCTTTAACACGAGCAGCACCGAGACCACCTGCAAGCCGTGGGTCGTGAGCAGCGAACGGCCGGGCTGGGCCTCGTGGAGCCCGAGGGGGTGGAGAAGGCCGACGACGATAATGGCCAAGAGGCCCACGATGAAGACCAGTGTCGGCAGTAGGAACGCCCGGGCGCTCGCCCCCAGCCCGCGCAGATTCAAAAGGGTGATGAGCGCGAGAATCGCGAGGCAGATCGGCACCGTCGCTGAAGTAAGTGCGGGAAATGCCGACGTGAGGGCGCCGACACCCGCGGCGATGGAGACGGCCACCGTGAGCGTGTAGTCAACCATGAGCGCGGCACCGGCAACCAGGCTGGCTTTGGCTCCCAGGTTGGCGCGCGACACGGCGTACGCGCCACCGCCTTCGGGGTAGGCGTCGATGACCTGGCGATACGAGAAGACCAGGATCGCCAGTAGCGCAACGATGGCCAGCGTGATCGGCAGTATGAGGTGCAGGGAGCCTGCACCGGCGAGGGCCAGCACGACGATGATGGCCTCCGGGCCATAGGCGACCGAGGTCAACGCGTCGAGTGAGAGAGCAGAAAGTCCCTCGACGGGTGTTATCTGTTCCTTCGACATCTCACTGGTTCGCAGTGGTCTACCAATGAGCAGATGCCAGACGGATCGACCGGGAGGCCCACTCCGCTCAGGTTCGGGCGTCACCTCTGCATTGTAGGTGTCGCCACTTCATCAGACGGGGTTGTGACGGTGAAGCCCTCACCTTTCGACCATTGGCCCGACGCGCACCTCGTCGAGATCACTTTTTGCTGGCTATGAAGACGGGGATTTCGCGCGTCGTCTTCACTTGATACTCGGCGTAGGGGGGAAACGCGTGCACCGCGCGATCCCACCACTGCGCTCGCTCGTCGCCAGTGATTTGTCTGACCGTCACGTCGAAGGGTTCGGGCCCATCTTGCAGCATGACGTCGTTCGGGTAGGCCAGGAGGTTGTAGTACCACACTGGATTGTCGGGTGCGCCGCCTTTGGACGCCACTAGGGCGTACTCGCCCTCGTGTTCAACTCGCATTACCGGAGTCTTCCTAACTTTTCCGCTACGTTTACCGCGGGTCGTGAAGATGACGATGGGAAGTCCCGAGTCGCGTAACGTGTTGGCCCGCGTGCCGCCCGAACTCTCGTACTCGGCTACCTGGTCTCGAACCCACTGCGCGGGGCTCGGCTCGTAGTCGCCATCAACGGGCATGGCACGACTCGAAAGTAAGCGTGAGGTTGGTCATGAAAGCCCTTCTCTCCTTGAGACGGAATTAATCCGCCGCGTTGGCGAACATCGTAAAACCTCCGCCTCGTCGACGCAACCTCCTCGTGCGGTCAAAGAGGCACGTCGACGATGAGATCACCTTCGCGCCAGTCGGGCAGGCGATCAATGACCGAACCATTGGGGCTGACGAGTGCGGCAAAACCGGGAAAGTCTTCGTCCAATGTCGATCCGGCCTGACCGGCGAGGGCAATCCAGAGTCCTAAGCGCATCGCGTGTCGACGTGCGTCGTCCAAACTGGACCGCTCCCACCACGCGAAGCCGCGCTTCCAGGACGCGTCGTCCGTTCGTCGACCGTAGAGACCCGGGGCCGCGGGGAAGAGCACGAGCTTCGCCCCGGCGTTCGACGCATCATCGAACGGCGCGTCAAAGTCCGCTTCGGCGCATATGGCAATGCCGATTTTGTGGCCGCCAATGTCAAAGACGTCGGACTCACTACCGGGTGAGAAGTGCTCTTCGCCCTCGCCGAGATAACGCTTTCGTTGCACGCCGATACGTCGTCCCTCGCTCGCCACCACGTGGGTGATAAAGGCGTCGCCCCTCTCGGTGATCTCGGCGACACCAAAAGCGGCCGCCACACCAGTTCCCTTGGTTGCCGCGGTGAGTGCGGCGATATTGGAATCATCCAGAGAGATCAGTCGCTCGGGCTTCGTAAGAGGATCTACCGACCCCGTCAGGGACATCTCTGGAAAGAGGACGAGTTCACAACCCCTCGACGTCGTGTCCTCGAGCTTCGCAAGATGATTCGAGAGGTTGAGCCTGAGGTCGCCCTTTTCGCTGCGCATCGCCGCGAGCAAGATCCGCATTTCATTGTCTCATGACGAGGTTAAGCAAGCACCGGCGTCGACGAAGTGCCAGAGCCTCGCGACGACCATTGGAAAGATGGTGGCACACATCGGTACCGCGTTGAAGGGCTCGACCACCCATCCATCGCCCGGTGATCGGATGAAGATGCCGTAGTCACCCCCGTCTTGAAACGAAATGCCAAATCGTGATGAAGGATTACCCGAGAAGGTGAAGAGGCCCAACGCGTAATATTTGCCCGTGGTCGCGTCCCACGCTTCGACCGGGACGCTCCTCACGACATAGGGATTTGACGTTGACCAAGCGATCGAGTCCTGGCTGGTCATGGCACTGTAGGACTTCTTGTAGGCGATGAAGGCGGCGAGTAAGTCCTGCTTGGTGGCGCCAGAGACGGTGATTACGTGTGACACGTCGGACGTAGTCGTCGAAGTGGATTGACTCGTCGTTGCGTTGGCGCAGGCCGAAAAGACGAGCCCGGCCAGCACTAGACCCATCACTGGAATGGCTCTCTTCATCCAGACCATCGACCCCGTTGCTACCGCTCGTTGACTCTCTTTCGAAAGAAGTTAAGGAGCGGTCTCGGAACGAAACGTTTGACCAGGTCCGTTTGATGGCGCAAGTGCGCCAGGTCGAGTTGATCGGCATCATGAGCCGCCGCCAGGGCTTGAAATTCGGCGGCGAGGCCCTCGTGCGTGGTCCGAAGTGCTTCGTAGCGCCGAGTTTCGTCGTGCAGCTGGTCGGTGAGTTCAATGAGATGCGCTGAGAGCCCCTCGAGGGACTTCGTGCCGTCGTCTCGAACCGCCTTGATGACGAACTGATACGTCTCGGATTCACGGTCTTGCAGAATCGCCTCTAAGACCTGATCGTTGACGTCGTTCGGTGAGACGCCAATTTCGGTACCAAAGACCGGCACCGTGACCCGACATATCTCGGTCGTTATCAAACCGGCCTCTTTCACCAAATCCAAGAGTCCTTCTTTGGTGAAGAAGAAAATGTGCGTTCGATCGAGTAGCCCGGTCTCGCCGTAGGGGAAGGTTCCCTTAATCAGCGCGAGCTTGACGTCGGCGTGAGCGATGTTTGGCACCGAAATGACGACCATCCCAGCAGGACCAAGGTGCTTCGCGGATTCGCGCAACGCCACGAGCGGATCTTTCAAGTGTTCTAAGACGTCGCCGAAAAGTATGGCGTCGAAGAATTCACCCTCAAGGTCGATCCAAAGTTTTCCATCGTCAAAATCTCCGACGATCACTCGTTCGAGCCACTGCACCGCCGGCTGGACCACGGTCGAATCAATCTCCACGCCGACCACGCTGCATCCTTGGGCGTGAAGCATCTCACTCATGTGACCTGAAGCACAACCCGCCTCGAGCACACGCTTGTTAAAGCCAATCAACCGAAGCATTGCGACGTGTGAGTTGTTGTCGTCGTCTGGGTTGATATCCGCGTGGTAGTGCGAGAGCATGAAAAAAATCTAGTCCGTCACCCTTCAATTACGAAAGTCGGTGCGAACGTGGGCAAGATGAAGTGAATTGAGCCTCAATCTCGTCTTGGTCGACCCCCTCGCGTCATTGTCGGGCTCTTCGGCGTCGACTCGTGATTCGGACATCTTGAGTTAAATGAGGGCGTGATCACTCTCTGCACCAGATAGGGCAGAATGGGCGCGTATGGGTCAAGGACTTCGCAACGACGAGCTGGCCTGATCGTGCTGCGATCTGGCGGGAGTCAACGCCCCCCTTGGTCACTGGTCGCGATGCTCGTTGCGTCAGCGCTGATCGGGACGGCCGGAGTTGGATTGAGCGGCGCGAGTTCGGTGACCGCGAACCGTACGAGTTCCTGGACGGTCTATCACGCCAACGCACGGGGCACCGGTGTCTCGACGGTGCTAAGGGCAGTCAATACCTCGAAGCGAGCGTGGATCTCGCCCGCTCTCCAGGGTCAGCTTTACGGTGAGCCCCTGGTCTACTCGGGTCACGTCTACGTAGCGACCGAAGACGACATGGTCTACGCACTGTCCGCTTCCAACGGCACCGTGACATGGTCGCGACACGTGGGCAGCGCCGTTCCCTCCTCTGCACTTCCGTGCGGTGACATTTCGCCGAGTGTTGGCATCACTGGCACGCCGGTGATTGATCCTTCGAGACAAGCGATTTTCGTCGTGGCCGATCAAATGGTGAAGGGCAAGCCAGAACACGAACTTGTCGGCCTGAACACGACGTCGGGCGCCGTCAAGCTACGTGTGAGGGTCGACCCGCCTGGCGCTGACCCCGCCGCGCTCCTTCAGCGCACGGGACTTACCTTGGACGCCGGTCGAGTGGTGTTTGGAATGGGCGGCAACTACGGCGACTGTGGCAGTTACCGCGGACGAGTCGTGTCGGTGGCCGAAACAGGCTCGGCGGCGACGTTTTTCACGGTGGACGCGAACTCCGGGGAAAGTCAGGGGGCGATTTGGATGGGCGGGGCCGCGCCCGTCATCGACGCGAAGGGCAACATCTGGGTCAGCGCGGGCAACGGCTCGGTTACCAGCTCGGGCCAGGCGTACGACGATAGCGACTCGGTGCTCGAGATATCGCCGTCTCTTCAACTTGAGCAATACTTCGCACCAGCCAACTGGGCTCAGGACAACGCGAGTGACGCTGACATGTCAGCGTCGCCGGCGTTGCTGGCCAATGGTCAAGTCGTGCAAGCCGGTAAGTCACCGAACGTGTATCTATTGAATGGCGCTCACTTAGGCGGTATCGGTCAGCAGGAGACGAGCCTTTCGGGGGTTTGCTCCAATGACATCGACGGGGGCACGGCCGTCGTGGGCACCACTGTCTATTTACCGTGTGGGAGCGGTACGGTGGCCGTTCGCGTGACGGCGTCGCCACCGTCGCTCAAGGTTCTCTGGAGTGCGAGCGTGGGCGGTGGCCCGGCGATCGTCGCAGCGGGCCTCGTGTGGACAATCGGCCAAGACGGTGTGTTGTACGGGCTCAATCCGTCCACGGGTGCGGTGCGTCAAAAGTTCTCGGTAGGTGTGCCGGCCAACCACTTTCCTACGCCCAGCGTTGGCGACGCGCTCATGCTGGCGACTTCTGCCAATCGCGTAGTGGCCCTTCACACCACTGTCATTCCCTAGCCGACGCCCGCCACCGACCGAGAGCAGTGATTCATCCGCTACGTCGCATTGTGGATTGCGGCGGAGCTCTTCGACGTCACGAATGCAACGATGTTTCAATCTCGCGGAGCGGCGACGCATGACGATTGCGTGACGCTTTTTGAGGGTGCGTCACGAAAGCCCGTTGTTCATACGACTCCTTTGTTGACTTGGTCAGATCCGCGTTACGAACGAGCGAGGGCGAGGCCCGTTAATACATTCGCCACGGTACGTTGAGTCAACGAGTTTGCCTACTAGCGCGCGTTATGCCCTAGTCGGGCGGTTGGAAGTGGTCGGGGCCATCGCAAGCCGTCGGCCAAGAAGCACCCATTTGGACGAGGCGAGACGGCGACGCGACAGCGATCGCGACTTAGCGAGAAAGGATTGGCCCAGGGAAATGAGGAGTACACGACAGCGCCGCGGCTCGTCCGGGGTCTTAAGGGCGACCATCATCTCCTTGAGTATCGCGCCTCTGGCCTTCTTTGGTGTCGTCAATACGAGTGCGGCCGGCGCCGACTCGACGAGCCCCGTCTTCTACCTCGACCTCGGGGGCTCCGCGTCAATAGGGGTTCAACCCACGCTGGTCGATCCGCGAGGTCAGGCCTCTGTCGATGGGTACGCCAACGAACTCGTTACGTTCGAAGCAACTCGCGGGGTGGCGTTGCAGCTCACTCAGTTGGGTTGCCCGGGAGAGACCACCCTCACCATGGTCAGTGGTGGCGATCACTGTTACGTGACCGGCGAAACCCAACTCGGTGATGCCATGTCGTTTTTGTTGACTCACGACAGCCAAGCGGGAATAGTGACCATTGACCTCGGATTCAATGATCTTCGGCCCTGTCTTGAGCACCAAACGCTTGAACAGTTGTGTGTCAACCATCAACTGCTTCAAGTGCAACAACTGATGCCGACGATCATCGAAGGTCTTAAGAGTGCCGCGGGGCCCAACGTCAGCTTTGTTGGTCTTGGACATTACGACCCGTTCTTGGCCGACTCGCTCTTGGGCTCGGCGGGAAAGTTAATCTCGGCCAACAGCAGTCGCGAGGTAGGTCGATTAAACGCGACGCTCCAAAGCGCGTACGCGATCGCCGGTATTCCGATGGCGATGGTCGGCAACGCTTTTGAGAGTCGCGACGTGGGACTCGTGAACGTGGCGGGCGTCGGTAGGGTGCCCGAGAACGTGGCCAACGCTTGCGCCCTGACCTGGATGTGTCAACCGGCGCCACTGGGACCAAATATCCACCCCAACGACACGGGCTACGCGGCTATCGCGACGGCCATTGAGGGCGTCCTCAAAGCTCCGTGGCAGAGCGAGCCACCGGGGGCCGTGAGTGTGTCCTGATCTCGTCGTAGCACGCCCGCTCACGCTTACTCGCCCCTGATCAGGGGTAATTGCTCGGCAAAACTTTATAATCTTACCCTTGCTAATACCTTACTAACTTGATAAGAATTGTCATCATTCAAGCAGACCGGAGCAGGGTGGTGCGGTGACGACGGAGACGAAGACCGAGTCGGTTGTGGAGGCCGTCAAGCGCGCGAGCAACTACTTACGCGGCAACCTTGATAGCGACCTTACCAACGAGCTTCCCAACGTCACGAACGAAAGCGAACAGCTCCTTAAGTTTCACGGCATCTACGCCCAGGACAATCGGGACGTACGTCGCGAGCGGACCCTCGCCGGTCAAGCGGTCGACCACATCTTCATGATTCGTGTCGTCGTACCCGGCGGGCGGCTCTCCTCTGAGCAGTGGCTTGCTCTCGACGATATTTCCTCGTCGATCGCTGACGGTTCGATACGGTTGACGACCCGTCAAGCGGTGCAGTTTCATGGCGTGGTAAAGGGTGACCTTCGCGACCTGGCCCGTTCGTTGGACCGTCAATTCCTCAGTTCGTTTGGTGGGTGCGGCGACGTCGTGAGAAACGTGGTGACGTGCCCGACGTTGCAGTTGGAAAGCGGCCATCGCCACCTCGAGGGCATCGCCGGTCAACTTCGAGAATCGTTTCGATCGACCTCAGAAGCTCATTGGGAGATCTTCGTGAACGGAGAGAAAGCGGTCTCTCGCGAGGAGTTCGAGGAGCGACCATTCTACGGTGAAACTTACCTACCGCGAAAGTTCAAGATTGCCGTGGCGCATCCGAATGAAAACTGTGTGGACGTCTTCGCCCAGGACGTGGGACTCATCCCGGGGAATCACCCCGAAGTCGGCGCGGGCTTCACGTTGCTCGTCGGAGGTGGACTCGGTCGTTCCTACGCTAACGCCGACACGTTCGCGCACCTCGCCCAACCGCTGACGTTTGTCAGCTACGACGAAGTAGAAGAGGTCATCGCCGCCATTATTGCGACTTATCGCGAGCTGGGCAATCGCACCGACCGTAAGCGGGCTCGTATGAAGTACTTGATCGCCGATCACGGTTTGACGGCCTTCCAGGGAGAAGTCGAGCAGCGCCTCGGTCGAACGCTGCGTGCACCCCTCGAAGTGCCTCGCGATTTCGACGCGGACGATCACTTGGGGTGGCGCCGTTTGGATGACGAGACCTGGCAAGTGGGAATCCGCGTCGGCGCTGGAAGGGTCAAGGACGTTGAGGGAGGAGCGACCCTTCGCCAAGCGCTTCGGCTCATCGCCGCACGCCACGCGGTCACGTTCTTCATCACGCCCCAGCAGGACCTCATCGTGAGCGGCGTGAGTGACGCCGATCGCGAGGTCATTGACGCACTCTTTCGAGAGCACCGCGTTCGCTTGGACGCCGAACTCGGCAACGTGGAACGTCACGCGTTGGCCTGTCCGGCTCTGCCGACCTGCGGCCAAGCGCTCACCGAGTCCGAGCGGCGCCTGCCCGAACTCGTGGCCGGTCTCGAAGAGGCGTTGGCGCGTCGCCAACTGGCGCGCCGACCGGTGCAACTGCGAATGACGGGATGTCCGAACGGGTGCGCGCGCCCGGCCATCGCCGAGATCGGGGTCGTTGGACGAACGAAGTCGACGTACGACCTCTACCTCGGCGGGCGATCGCGCGGCGATCGCCTGGCGTCGCTGTATCGAGAGAAGGTCACCTTGGAAGAGATCCCCGACATTCTCGGGCCACTCTTTGACCGCTGGAGCGCAGAAGGCGAAGTCGACGAGTCCTTCGGGGACTTTGTCAACCGAATGGAGTTCTCGTGACGGTGTACCTCGTCGGCGCGGGGCCGGGCGACGGCGACCTCTTGACCGTTCGTGCTGCGCGACTCCTCGGTGACGCCGACGTCGTTGTGCGCGACCGACTCATCGACGAGTCAGTGATGGGTTTCGTCAATCCAGAGGCGCGGATCATTGACGTCGGCAAGGCCCCCGGTGGCTCCTCGAGTCAAGAGGCCATCAACGAGTTGCTGGTAACACTCGCGCGTCGCCACGACACGGTCGTTCGTCTCAAGGGCGGCGACCCCTTCGTCTTTGGACGTGGTGGCGAGGAGATGATGGCGCTGCACGAAGCGGGCGTGGCCTGTGACGTGGTGCCGGGACTCAGCGCCGCGTTAGCGGGACCGCTGGCGGCGGGAATACCGGTGACGCATCGTGGGATGAGTCGCGGAGTCACCATTGTCAGCGCTCGGGGCGCGCACGGTGACGTGACGAACTTTCGGGCCTTAGCCAACGCCGAACTCTCCCTCGTCGTTTTGATGGGGATCGAACACCGCGGACAGATCTCGGACCAGTTGATCGAAGGTGGTCTTCACGGTGACACGCCCGTCGCGGTCGTGGAACAGGCGTGGACCGGCCAACAGCGAACGACGCGAGGTCGGCTGAAGGGTCTTGGTGCGTTCGACGTACGCGCCCCGGCGGTCATCGTTGTCGGGGGCGTCGCTTCGCTCGACCTTCGCTCCCTCGGCGTCTTTGACGTCGCGATGCTCTGAGATGTTGCCGCTGGCCTTTAAGTTCGACGACATGCCCGTGCTCGTGGTGGGCGCCGGTGCGATCGGCGTTCGCAAGGCCATACAACTGCTCGAAGCCGGAGCAAGGGTGACGATTCTCGCCGAGGAGATCACGGTCCCGTTGCCCGAGGGGGTCCTTCACGTGCTCCAACGCCGTTATCGGCGCGGGGATTTGCGAGGGTACTGGCTCGTCGTGTCGGCGACGGGCCGACCTGAGGTCAATGACGCCATCGTTGACGAGGCCCACGAAGAGGCGATATGGCTGAACGTGGTGGACGATCCTGGGCGATCGAGCTTCTACTTCATGGCGCTGCATCGTCAAGGTGAGGTCACGGTCGCGGTCACCACCGAAGGCGCCGCGCCCGCACTCGCCCAAGAGATACGCGCGCTGGTCGCGGCCGGACTGCCGCGCAATCTGGGCGACGTGGCGGCCACGCTTCGTTCCGAGCGTCGCGCTGTGCACGAACAAGGCGCCAGTACCGAGAATCTCGACTGGCGTCCCCGGATTCGCGAACTCCTCGAGCCTGGGTCGACTCCCTTACTCGTCGAGGTCGACGACGTCGGTCCCCCCTAGGCGCGAAGCGACTGGAACAGGGGCGTCAGGCGAGCCAGTTCGTCGAGCAACGTCCCCGCCGAAACCACCAACTGCTCGTCGCCATCGAATACGCCCTCGACGACCGGCGTGACACCGAGACCGATTGCCACGTCACCCGCGAAGAACATCTTCAGCGAGACGAGTGAGAGCTTGAGAGCTTGGGCCGCGCGCAGTCCCCTCGCGCCCCCGCCGTAGCAGACCAGGCCAAAGGGCTTGTAGCGCCATTCGTGGTACAAGTAGTCGACGGCGTTCTTGATCGCCGCGTTCATGCTGTGGTTGTACTCGGGGATAACGAACACCAGGGCGTCGGCGCGACTCACGATCTGTGACCAATGCTTCGTGTGTTCGTGGACGTACTGGCGGCGCATGGGGTGATGGGGCTCGTCAAAGAGCGGTAGATTCATCTGCGCTAAGTCCACCAACTCGACTTCGAAGCCTTCGTAGGCGAGCGCGAAGTCGTAGAACCACTGAGCCACGGCGCCCCCGACGCGTCCGGGCCGGGTGCTGCCGATGACGATCTGAAGGGTGGGTTTCGCCGCGGCCATAGGGGATGAGCCTAACGTTGGGCCCCGAATTTGACGACGACCAGGGATTGCACCTTCTCTCGACGCCGGACGCGCTCACGGCGCCGCTTAAAAAAATTATTTACTTCGTCGTCATTTCGCCTTAATGTCGACTGAAAAAGTCATTTTGGCGTATTAGCCAAGTAAATTCATGGGATGGCCAAGCAAAGTCGATCGGCACCGGTGATGCAAACCGTGCTCGACGCGGTGGCAGAACGCCTGATGACGGCGGACGAATCACTCATTCGTATACCAGAAATATGTGAAGCGACGGGCGTCAACTACGGCTCGGTATATCACCACTTCGGCTCTCGGGAGGGCGTCATCGACGCCGCGTACAACATGATTTTCTCGAAATTGGTCGAAGAGGACATGGCGATCATTCGTGAGGCCACCGATTCCGTGGTGACCCTGGAGGAGTACATCGCGGCGATTCTGCCAATCGTCGCGACAATGAATTCGGGCCCGGAGCGAACCGCCCGGCGAGCCCTGCGGGTCAGAATTGTCTCGGCGGCCATGACCCGTCCGGAGTTGCACGCGCTCATCGGCGAGACGCAGTCCCGTCTGACCGAAGAGTGGCGTCGCCTCATCTTCTTGGCCCAGGATCGCCAGTGGCTTCGTGACGATGTGCCCGCGACCTTCCTCGCTGCGTTCCTCCAAATCATTGTATTCGGCCGGGCCCTCGACGACATTTCGCACACGCCCCTTGACGAAGCAGAGTGGGGCTCGTCGATCGCTGCGCTTTTCGCGGATCTGTTGAAGCGCTAGGTCTGGGCACACCGCGCGGTGTGCTGAACTGCGAGTATGAAGTGGTTTCGCCTCGCCGCCGCATTGTTCGTCGTAGCGGCCCTGGGCCTCGGGGTCTCTCGCGCTTCGGCCCAGTCACGCACGTTCCCCATCTCAACTCCGTGTAACGCCGCGGCGCTGTCCACGCCCTACACCGGACCGTTGAAGGTCGACAGCGTCGCCAGCTTCGGTTGCGTCGGACCTTGGGCCTACCTCTGGGCGACGGTGGGCAACGGCGTGCACGAGATCGGCGTGACCGAAGTGCTGCACTACGATTCCACGGCGTCGCGGTGGCAGAACGCGTCTCGACTCACGTACTGTAACCATCACCGGTTGCCCCGCTACGTCGAACGTTGGGGTTGCAACTCGAACTAGAGGTCGCCTCGGCGTGGCGCCGTGCGGTGATGAAAGCCCACGGGAGTAGTACTCGGCGGCTACGCGCGCACTTGACGCGTCGCGCCATCACCTACGCTCTGAAGTCGTGCGGGCCCTAGGAATCACCTCGTTAGCGCGGGCGTCCGCGCAGGACCTTTTCGACCAGACGACCGCCTTTGGTCGTCTGGCCCTGGTGCACGTGTTCATGATGGCTGGGGACACCCTCGTGACCGTCTCGTTGGCCGGCTCACTCTTCTTCTCGGTCTCGCCGGGCGAGGCCAAGGGCAAGGTGCTCTTGTACCTGCTGCTCACCATCGCGCCCTTTGCCATCGTCTCGCCGTTACTCGGACCCTTGATCGACCGATCGGCCAATGGGCGACGAATTCTCGTCGCCGTCTCGGCCGGGGTGCGCGTGGTGCTCTGTTGGATGATGGCCGAGCACTTGAAATCGTTGTGGCTCTTTCCCTTGGCGTTTCTCCTGCTCGTCTCTTCCAAGCTCTACGTCGTGACCCGCGGCGCGCTGGTGCCCGAGATGGCCCGAACCGATCAGTTTCGCGAACACGCCGCGCACCTGGGCGAGGCCGGTTGGCCGAACGAAGATGACGATAGCGAGAAGGGCTTCGCCGGCTTCAACGCCCAACTGACCCTGCTCGGCACGCTCGTGGGTTTGCTCGCGGGCTCGCTCGGCGCCGGCCTCTTGAAGGGACTCGGCGCACCGAGCGTCTTGGTGACCGCGTCAATCGTGTACGTCGCCGCGACGGTGGCCAGCGCGCGACTCCAGCGTCCGGCAAAGGTCATTCGCGATCAAGTCTCGGGGCTCACCCAGACCCAGCGAGATCTGAACGCCCTGAACCCTTTGGGCGACGTCGAGGTGGCTTGGGGACTGGGGGCCGCGGCGCTGATGCGCTTTAGCGTGGGCTTCGCCACGTTCTTGTTGGCCTTCGTCCTTCGACGCGAGTCGGCCGCCCTTGGTTGGTACGCCTTCGCTCTGGCGTTCAGTGCCCTGGGTTCGCTCGTCGGGCTCGCCTTCGTGACGCGCGCGCGAAACGCTCTGAAGGAGTCGACGTTGCTCGCGATGGCTCTGTTCGCCACGGGGCTTGGCGCCGTGGTCGCCTCGACCGATCCCGTGCTGTGGGCCCAGGTGGTCTTTGCCGGTTGGCTCGGGATGTGTGCCGCGGTGGCCCAACCGAGTTTTGACGCCATCACCCAACGCAACGTCGCCCCGGGCGCGCAAGGCCGCACCTTCGCGCGCTTCGCCGTGCGCCAGCAGCTCCTCTGGGTGGTGGGGGCGCTCATTCCGGTGGCGATCGTGATGAGTTTTTCCACGGGTGATCGAATCCTCGCGTTCTTGGCGATTCTCGGGGGCGTGGCGTACCCCATCGGGCGCCGGGTCGCGCGTCACTGACCGGAACGACCTCGAGCATTCCTAAGGTGGAGGGGCATATGGCGACGTCACCGCGCGTGGAGTTCTCTGATGAGGAGATGGGCGCCTTGCCGCACGTCGTGGTGGTCGGCGGCGGCTTCGCGGGTCTGGCCACGGCACGAAAGCTCGCGAACAAGCCGGTTCGCGTCACCGTCGTCGATCGACACAACTTTCACACTTTTTTGCCGCTGCTGTACCAGGTGGCCACGGCCGGTCTCGAGCCCGCGGACGTCGCGTACCCCATTCGAACGATCTTCGGCCACGCGAAGAACATCCGGGTTCGCCACGCGCGCGTGATGGGGGTCGACCAGGGTCGCAATGTCGTGGTGCTCGACGACGGCGACGAGATCGCCTACGACCATCTGGTCGTGGCGACGGG
>PKXH01000067.1 GCA_003133405.1 Acidimicrobiaceae bacterium
GTGAAGCCGATCTTGGCGATGCGCGGACTCGAGGCCAGCGCCTTGCCGATCTCGGCGCCGGGGCCGGTGATGATGTTGATCACTCCCGGGGGCACGATGCCCTCTAGCAGCTCGGCGAACTTCAGGATCGACCACGGCGTGGGCGAGGCGGGCTTCACGACCGTGCAGTTCCCCGCGGCCAGGGCCGGCGCGATTTTCCACGCCGCCATCAAGAGCGGGAAGTTAAACGGGATGATCTGACCCACGACGCCGAGGGGCTCGTGGAAGTGAAAGGCCACGGTGTCCTTGTCGATCTCGGTGGAGCGGCCCTCGAGCGAACGTGTCGCGCCCGCGAAGTAGCGGAAGTGGTCAATGGCCAGCGGCAGGTCGGCCGCCAAGGTCTCGCGCACGGGCTTGCCGTTCTCCCAACTCTCCGCGACGGCGAGCATCGTGAGGTTCTTTTCGAGCACGTCGGCGATCTTGTTGAGCACCATCGCGCGATCGGCGAGGGACGTCTCACCCCAGGCCTTACGGGCCCGGTGCGCGGCGTCGAGGGCTAACTCGACGTCCTCTTTGGTGGAACGCGCGACCTCACAGAAGGCCTTGCCGTTTACCGGTGACACGTCTTGCATGTACTGACCCTTCACGGGGGCCACCCACTCGCCGCCAATGAAGTTCTGGTAGCGCCCCTTGAGGGTCACGACACTGTCCGGGTGTCCGGGTGCGACGAACACGGTTGATTTCGCGCCGCCCTTGGGCGTCGTCGTGCCGGGTTCTTTTTCCATTAGGTCCGTCATAGGAACCTCCAATTTCGATAGTGGCTAACACCACCTTTTTTCAGTTTGACGTTCCCTCGGCGCGACCCGGTAGGGTCGAAAGTCCCTTCTTGCGAGGTCACGCCAGTGGCCCTGGTGACGGCCCGGCGCGAAGAGGTTAGAAATGAAGAAGACAACGACGAAGCGAGATCACTGGTGAGTTCGAAGATGCACGCGTGGGCCGTGAAGTCCCCCGGACCGATCGACTCGGGACCGCTCGTTCTGGTCGAGCGCGACGTGCCCGTGCCTGGTCCCGGCCAGATTCGACTGCGCGTGACGACCTGTGGGGTCTGTCGGACCGATCTTCACCTGGCCGAAGGTGACCTGGTGCCACGTCGCCCTCTTGTGGTGCCGGGCCACGAGATCGTCGGCGTCGTCGATGAACTCGGACCTGCGTCGACGCTCTTTAGCCCCGGCGATCGAGTCGGCGCGGCGTGGCTGGCTAAGACGTGTGGCACCTGTCGGTTCTGCGTGGCCGAAAGGGAGAACCTGTGCCTTCGCCCGACGTTCACCGGCTGGGACGTCGACGGCGGCTACGCGCAGTTCGTCGTCGTCAACGAGGCGTACGCGTACCAACTGCCCGAGAGCTTCAGCGACCTCGACGTCGCGCCGCTGCTCTGCGCGGGGATCATTGGCTATCGGGCGCTTCTGCGAGCCGAACTTCCCAAAGGCGGGCGGCTCGGCATCTACGGCTTCGGTGGATCCGCGCACTTAACCGCCCAGATCGCGATCGCCGAGGGCGCGAGGGTACACGTCATGACGCGCTCACCCGAGTCGCGCGAACTGGCCCTCTCCTTGGGGGTCGCGAGCGTGGGCGACACGTACGACGAGCCGCCGGAGTTGCTCGACGCCGCGATCCTCTTCGCTCCGGTGGGCGAGATCGTCCCGACGGCGCTCGCCTCGCTGGACCGGGGCGGCACGCTCGCGATCGCGGGGATCTACTTGAGCGACATCCCGTCGCTCGACTACGAGCGCGATCTCTTTCAAGAGCGAACACTGCGCAGTGTTACCGCCAATACGCGACAAGACGGCCGCGATTTCCTGGCGACCGCCGAGCGCATCGCCATGAAAGCCACGGTTAATCCCTATCCCTTCAGCGAGGCGGACCGAGCTCTTAAGGACCTCGCTCACGAGAGATTTAGCGGGGCCGCGGTATTGGTGAACTTCGATGGTTGATAACTCGTCACGTGGCGCTAGCGAAAAGAGGACTGCCAGAGTCCCGGTGGCGGCCTCGTTCCCAAGGGGAGGCAAAGGATAGCGATGATTCTTCGGAGAAGCTCGAAGTCGCCGTTGACATTCACCGAGATCCGGGGCGCCGCGTGATTGGTATTGACCTGGTGAGCATCGTTGAGTTTCAGCGCCAACTTGATCTGGGTGGCGAAGGTTTTCTTCGAAAAGCCTTCACCGATTCGGAATTGGAGAATCGACAAGTGACGCACATGGCGGGCCTGTGGGCCGCGAAGGAGGCGGTGGCCAAGGCCGCGGGTCTCCCGGTCACCAAACTCACCGACGTCGGCATCATCCATGACGCGTTGGGCAGACCGCGCGGCACCCTCGGCACTCATCATTTCGAACTGTCAATTTCTCACCACGGCGACTACGCCGTCGCTGTCGCGCTGATGGTCGCGACGTGACCTCTCGAACCTTCAGTGATTACGTCGCGGGCTTCGACGAGTTTGGCGATCGACTCGCCCTCACGAATAGGACGTTTCTAAAGATCAAGCGACTGAGTCATCGTGAACTTAAGTCGCGGGCCTACCAGGCCGCTCACTATCTCTCCGACCAAGGGATCGCTCGCGGAGATCGCGTCATGGTGGTGGCGCCGAACTCGCCCGAGTGGGTGGAGTTGCTCTTAGGCACCGCGTTGATCGGTGCCGTGCTCGTGACCGTAGACGCCAGCAGTACGCTGCGCACCGTCCAGCGCTTTATCGAAGAGACCGAACCCAAGATCGTCTTCGTGGGTAAGTATCTCCATCTTGGTGAGGCGCCGTTTTCAACGCGCGTGCTCGATGATTTCGACGAGTCCATCACGCCATTTCCAAATGACGCGCCCGCCGTCGTGCTCGAGGAGGAGTGGCCCGCGTTCATCGTCTTCACGTCGGGCACCACGGCCGACCCTAAGGGCGTGGTGCTTACCCAGCGCAACGTCCTGTCCAACATCGAGGGCATTCTTTCTCGGATTGACGTCGGTTCGGACTGGCGCCTGCTCTCGGTCCTGCCGCTCTCGCATATGTACGAGTTGACCGGGACGCTCGCGGTCTTGTCGCGGGGCGCGAGCGTCTTCTACATCCCCCGGGTTACCCCTCAGGGGATCGCCGAGGCCCTGGCGGACTATCAGATCACCACGATATTGGCGATACCCCAGTTGCTCACGCTCATGTTGGAGCGGGTCGAACAGAGCGCGAAGGAGGAGGGCAAGGCGAAGGTGCTCTCGGCGGGCCTCGCGATCGCCGATCGTCTCCCGTTCACGCTGCGACGGGTGTTGTTTCGAAGCGTGCACTCGCGCTTGGGCGGTCATCTGGACCTCGTCGTCACCGGGGGCGCGCCTATCCCGATTGACGTGGCGACGACCTGGGAGAAGATGGGGGTGCGCATGGTCCAGGGCTACGGCTTAACCGAAACCTCGCCGATCCTGGCGTGCAACTCGCTCGACGTTCGACGACAGGACTCACCCGGGCGGGCCCTCGAGAACGTGCAACTGCGAATCGGCCCCGAAGACGAGATCCAGGCGAAGGGCCCGAGCGTCTTTCGTGAGTATTGGCACAATCTTGCCGCCACCACTGAGGCGTTCACGGACGACGGTTGGTTTCGAACCGGCGACGTGGGCCGCCTCGAGGACGGTTGGCTCGAGATTCAAGGACGACTCAAGTTCGCCGTCGTGCGCAGCAGTGGCCTCAAGGTCTTTCCCGAGGACCTCGAACTTATGGCGGAGAGGGACCCGCGATTTGAGGACCTCTGCGTCGTCGGTGTGAAGGGCGACCAGGGCGAGACGGTCGAAGCCGTCCTCACCTCGCAGAGTTCCGATCAAGAGGTCGACGCGGCGATCGCTGCGCTTAACGCCCAGCTCGCGTCGTTCCAGCACGTCGATGGCTGGCGACGGTGGCCCGAGGGTGACTTTCCCCGCACACGCCTTCTAAAGATCGACCGGCGAAAGGTGCAGGAGTGGGCGAACGCCGTGGGCGAGGTTCGCTCGACCAGGCCCGCCGAGACCGAATCCACCGGTGATCCCGTCGTGCACGTCATCCGACTGAGCTTGGATGATCCGCGCGCGAGCGTGCTCGACACCGATCACCTCGGCGATCTCGGCCTGGACTCCCTGCGCCGTCTCAACGTGGTCGCGCTTCTCGAAGAACAGCTCGGCGTCGCCATCTCTGATGAGAGCATCACCCCCGCCACGACCGTGAGCGAGTTGCGCACGCTGGCTCGAGAGGGCAGTCCCGTGCAAGAGGCGAGTATCCCGGCGCGTTGGCCCTACGGGCGGGCGGTGCGCGTCGTGGGCAACGCGCTGCGTGACCACGTTATCTATTCTCTCGTGCGACGCTGGGTGAGATTGGACGTCGTCGGCGCCGACAGATTGGTGGGGCTCAAGACGCCCGCCATCTTCATCTTCAACCACAGTGACGACTTCGACGGTCCGGTCATCTACCAGGCCGTGCCCCGCGAGCTTCGTCGTCGTCTGGCCGTGGCGACCGGCGCGGACGTGATGCGCGCTCACCGGCTCTTGGCCTTTATCGTGCGACTCTGTTACGCCGGCTTTCCCTTCGCGCGCAGCGAGCCCTACGTGCCGAGCCTTCAGTATGTGGGCGAGATGGTCGATAAAGGTTGGAACGTGCTCATCGCACCCGAAGGTCACCTCAGCACCGACGCCCAGTTACAGCCCTTCAAGTCGGGCATTGGTCTCTTGGCGGTCAACCTGGGCGTTCCCGTCGTACCGCTCAAGACGTTCGGCCTTGCCGGCACCGTGCCGTTGCACGCGAAGTGGCCCAAGAAGCGCAGTCGTGTGACGGTGCGCATCGGAGCACCACTGCGCTTTGGTCCCGTGTTGGACTACGAGGACGTGACCGAGACCTTGCGGCGCGCCATGGAAACCCTCTAGCTCCCCCCGATGGAGGCTCCCGCGTTCCTGCTGGCCGCGAGCGGGTTCGCTGGCGGGATCTCGCCGTGACTGGGTCGCCCCCCGACTCGCCGTCGCCGCGCATTGGCCGGGTAACGGCGATCCTCTTTTTCGTCGCGCTCGCGGCTGGATTCGCTTCGTTTGGTTCCACGACGGCGCTCAACGACGTGGCCCGACACTTTGGCCATCTCGCCGCCGGTGGCTCGTTGCGCAGTGACGTGGGACTCTCGGGCTCGGTACTGGGTCTGGGCCTGGCGGCGCTTCGCCTGGCCTCGCTCGGCGCACTGCCGCTCTCGTCCCTGGCCGATCACTGGGGTCGCACGAAGGTTCTCCAGCGCGCGCTGGTGCTCGGACTGCTTATCACGGCCGCCGCCGCCCTCAGTCCCGGCTACTGGTTCTTTGTGGCGTGCTTCGCGTTGGCGCGACCACTGCTCACGACCGCCTCGACGCTGGTGCTGGTCATCACGGTGGAGCTCTCCACGACGACGCTACGCATCCAGCGACTGGCGATCATGGCCGCCGGGTTGGGCATCGGTTCGGGACTCTCGGCCATCTTGCACGGCTTCATTCGAGGGCCCGACTCCTTCCGCTGGCTCTTCGCGCTGACGCTGGTGCCGGTCTTCGTGATCGTGCCGTTCTTGCGCCGGATTCCGGAGCCGGCGACGCGTTCGAAGGAGACCCCCCTCGCGCGATTGGGCGCGGTGCCGAGCGAGGCTCGCGGACGGCTCGCCGTCGTCATGACCGTGGCCTTTGCGATCGGCGTGATTACGGGACCGGCGGGCGGCTTCACCTTCGTCTACGCCGAAGGCATCTTGAAGATGAGCCCGGCAGAAGTCGCGACGGTGGTGACGGTGAGTGGTGTCGCGGGCTTCGCGGGCCTCTTCGCCAGCCGGAGTCTCGCGGGCACGCTCGGTCGACGCTGGACGGTGGCGCTGGGCGTGGTGACGACGGCCGTCGTGTCCACCTACGCCTACAGCGGCGGGCACGTCAATTTCGTGGTGGGCTACATCCTTGCGGTGGGCGCCGGCGGTCTGCTGTCGCCGGCCATGACCGCGCTCAGCACCGAGATCTTCGCGCACCGTTTCCGGGCCACCTCCGCCGGGTGGATTACGGTCGCCGGCGTCGTGGGGGCCGTCGCCGGTCTTGCCCTCTTTGGCTGGGTGGGCGGCGTGGTGCACGCCTCGAGTTCGACGGGCCTACGTCTGCCGGCCCTGGTGACCTTCTTACCAATCCTGCCGACGTTGTTGTTGTTGGTGCGTCTGCCCGAGAGTCGCGGGGTCGAGCTGACCTAGGTTGGGAGTGTCGGGAGGAACGCGTATGAGTGAGACTTTAGAAGGGCTCATCATCGTTGAGATAACGCGTGACGAGGCGCACGTGTGGTCGACGGGCGTCGAGCGCGGCACGAAGCCCGAGACGATTCACGCGCCCTCTGAGATGGTCCACCACCACGTGCGAGAGGCGCAACACCACCACGGACACCACACCGATCACGACAACGCCGTCTTTTATGAGTCAATCAGTGCGGCCGTGGCGCCAGGCTCGGCCATCGTGCTGGTCGGCCACGGCCGGGGTAAGGCCAACGAGATGCTTCGCCTCACGCAGTATTGGGAGCGCAAACATCCAACGGTCGCCGAGAAAGTGGTGGGTGCGATCGACAGCGATCTGGAGTCGATGTCGCCGAACCAGATCCTGGCTGCGGTGAGGGACTGGCTAGACGAGGACTACAGGTAAATCGAACGCTGAGCACGTGAGCATCGCGGGTCGAGTGACGAGACCCGTCGAGCATCGGCAGTCAAGGCGGTACCGAAGAGCTTCCTGAATTACAAGCAAAATTGCGCAGCTACACACTTCAGGAAACGTCGAAATTGTTGATGGCATGCAAGGGGTCAGCGACCAACCCCTCGTTCGCTGATCTGACGACGTAACTCACTCCACAGGGGAGCGCTGTCTTTCAATATGGCGCGGCGAAACGGTTCCGCGAACTGGTTGTAGTTGGTGTACACCATCGAATCCGTCACCGTCGATAAGAAAGTGACGCCAATGGTCAAAAACGACGTCGACCTGATGAGGTAGCGCAGACGGTCCTTCTCGTCGTCGCTCATGTTGGAGAGCTGTGGGATGATGGCTTCGAGTTCGCCCATTCCACTGAGAATGGCGATTTGCAGCTTCTCGCTGTGCACAGCGGCCAGGCCGATCTCCAAGATGAAACATTGGCGAAGCGCGTTCTCCCTACTCGCTGAACTGTAGAGAAGTTGGGTAATTGATCCTTCTTCCAGCACTTCGACAAAATTGACAACACTCAACCACCGATCTCGCATGAGACTTTGAAATGCGTCGACGACGAGGTCTTCCTTCGAGTGATACAACATATTGATCGCGCCCGGCGTACGGTTGGCGCGTCGCCCGATACGAGAGAGCGTCGCGCGGGTAAAGCCGCTCTCGCCCACGACTCTGAACGTCGCGTAGGCCAGTTGGCCTTTGAGATCGTCGCCCGGTTCTGGAATAGCCGGAGGGGGGATTGGGAGCACCACCTCAACGAAACGGCGAGGATCGCTTTCGAGAGTCTCCCGCAATAACGTTTCCAGCACGTCTTGGTAGTCACGGTCCCACCCGAACTGTGCATTAACAAATATTTGCGCAATCATCACTGCGAAGACCAACATTCCGCGCATGAACGTCACACTTACATCGGGGTATCTGGACGACTCTCGTTCTAGATAGCTGCGGATGAAGGGTTCGACCACTTCATGCAAGGTCGTAATCCGTCGGGCGGTCAGCAGCACTCGAATGCTCGCGACGTCGGCGGGCGTCGTGTTGCGCATGAAGTCAAAGAGTGCGCCGACGCTCTCAGCGCTGGGCGCTTCAGCCGCGGTCATACATAGTTCGAACATCATGACGGCGCGTGCGCAAAGAACAGAGTTCCACAGGTCGGCGAGAAGTTCGTCGACGTCTTCGTAGCGGGCGTACGATGCTCCGTGGGTAAGGCCCGCTTCGAGACCGACGCTGTGCAGCGAGAGATGATCTACCCCCGCACGCAAGACCTCACTGATTGCCGCCTCGAGGATGGCTTGGTCATTGGCAACCGCGCGTGCGCTACGTGCGCGTCGATCCCGTGTCATCTGCTACCTCTCATCAAGCATTCGAAGTTGTCAACTAGGGGGAAGTCGGTTGAACTGGTCCTTTGCACCTGTAACTCGCGGTCCGTCGCTGATGGAACTACAGCAATTGGAATGGCCGGATGCGACAGAGGCTCGCGGTCGCGGTTGTCGATAACTGCCGACGGAAAGCCAGTTTGGGCTGGCAGAAGGTTCCAGATCGGTCGGTCCGAGCGGAGCGTCGGCGAGTGAAGATCGCCTATGTCGATGGGCATCGCCCTCGAGGTCGTCGTAGGTTCTTACGTCGTAGTGGTGATGACCTCGACTTTCCGTATGGGCAGGTTGGTGACGATTTGGATCTTGATTTTGACCTTCGCGATGCCGAGGAGGAACTTCTTAACGGCGATGGCCCGGCTGGTCGCCAAGGGGATATCGAAGTCGGCGTAGCCAATCAGCGTCAGGGAGTCACCACGCGTCAGTTTCCTTGAGAGATTGAGCAGCGCGGTCCGTGTTGAGTTGCTGAGCGCACTGCTGTAGAAAGTGAAGGTCACCCTGATAGTTGCGGGCACGGCCGTCGCCGGCTTGGCGATGACGGCCTTAATGAGGGTAATCACCGTCGGCGCGGACGAGGCACTGACGTAGGTCGAATCGGCCGCTTTCGTAGCGGTCACGACGCAGGTTCCCGCGCCCTGGGCGGTGAGTGAACTCCCCGAGATCGCACAGTCACTGGCCGTTCCGTCAGTGATCGTGAAGCTGAGCGTCCCGGTCCCTCGTCCTCCGCTCGTCACCAGGCTGAGCGGGTTGCCCGCGCTACCAATCAGCGAGGTAATCGAGATCGGTGACTGGGCGTTCAGCGCGAGAGTGATCACCGTCGGCGCGGACGAGGCACTGACGTAGGTCGAATCGGCCGCTTTCGTAGCGGTCACGACGCAGGTTCCCGCGCCCTGGGCGGTGAGTGAACTCCCCGAGATCGCACAGTCGCTGGCCGTTCCGTCATTGATCGTGAAGCTGAGCGTCCCGGTCCCTCGTCCTCCGCTCGTCACCAGGCTGAGCGGGTTGCCCGCGCTACCAATCAGCGAGGTAATCGAGATCGGTGACTGGGCAATCAGATGCGGCTTAGTCACAATGAAAGTCGGGTCACTCGAAAACGTGATCGTAACCGAACCGTCGACGGTGGCCGTGCCCACGTCCGTTAATCCACTCGACGTCAATTCATAAACGTGGTCACCAGCAATAATGCTGGGATCACTGATGGTCATCGTGATGGGTACCGCCGTGTCAGGCGACGTGTTGGTGGGCGTCACCCACACGACGGCTAAGGAGGCGACGTAGGACAGGTTGGTGGGAAGCATCGCTTGGAGGGGTGCGGGGTTCACGACGGGATAGACGCTCACGGTGGTGCCGACCGGAAGCGCTGCCGCGGGGACCACGACGGTGGTGGTAACCCCACTGACTGACTGGGTGAGCGTTTCTGGCGTCGTTGACGAAGTGGTGGTGGAGGTTGGCGTACCGAAATCCGTTTGAGGAACATCGGGCGGCGGCGGCGGAGGCGGCGGAGGAGGCGGCGGAGGAGGCGGCGCCACCGGCGCTATCGGCGCTATCGGCGCGACCAACCCCAGTACCGTGACGGGATTGGACCTCGTCGAGGGCCCGGTTGCCACGCCGTTCGACGCTGCAACGGTGAAGGTGTAACTGTCACCCCCAGTAAGTCCAGTCAGTGTCGCCGACGTCGCACTCGGTCCAAATGACATCGACGAACCGCTGGAGCCGGTGGTGGCGTTGAACGAGACGATGACGAAGCCGGTGAGTGAGCTTCCGCCGTCGGTTACTGGCTCGAGCCAGGTGACGGTCGCCGAGTTGGTCGACGGGCCCGCAGTGGCCGACGACGTAAGTGGTGAGGAAGGCGCCGACGGGCAGGTCATGGTCGTGCACCAGTTGTCGTAAGCGATGTTCGTCGTCACCGGCGAGCCGGTACCGCTCTGGTTTGTGGTGGCGCTGTAGGGTCCGCTGGCGCTGCCCCACCAGTTGTCGGCGGCGTCAACCACGGGATTGGTGGAAAAAATGCCCGTGTGGGAATTGTCGCCGAGTTTGTTGTTATGCGCCACGACGACGCTCTGGTCGGATCCGTCTTGACCGACCACGACGCCGTCGTAATTACCGGTGATGGTGTTGTTAGTGATCGTGGCACTGGTAGTCGTACCCGTGACGTCGTAGTAGGTGGCGACGATTATTCCCGCCGAGGTTGATCCGTCGACGGTGGCCACGCCAGTATTGCCAGTAACCGTGTTGCCACTGATCGACGCGGTGCTGTTGCGTCCGATTTCGAACGCGTAGTCCAGCCAGTTACCGTTACCTTTCCCGGTGTAGGTGTTGTCGGTAATGGTGGCCGTGGAAAAGAACGCGGCGAACACACCCTCGCGTCCGATGTTGCTAAAGCTGTTGCTACTCACGGTCATGGTGGCGCCGTACAGCGCGATACCGGCACCGCTGTAATCGGGCCCGCTCTCGTTGTAGTCAATATTCTCGATGACGTTGTCGCGAATGGTGCCCGAGCCGTGCGACAGGATGGCGTTGGCGATCATTCGCCCCGTTCCATCCAGGGTCACTCCGCTTAGATTGAAGGTCACGCCAGCGTTCACTAATATCCAGGCGCTGGAATCGTCGTAGTACGAGCCAGAAGTGTCTCCGGCAGGTTTAATGATCGTGGTGGTTTTGTTTGCACCAACGATGGTCAAATTATTAGCGATGACGATTTGGCCAGTTTCGGTGTACGTGCCCGCGCCGACCGAGATCGTGTCACCTGGGGTGGCTGCAGTGATCGCCGCTTGGATGGAGGCGAACTTCGCGCCACTCGTCGTGTCGCTGACAGGGGCGAAGTCGGCGCCGCTTGTCACACCGAGGGCAGGAGGGGCGGTGAGCCAGGGAGCAAACGTGACGCGGCTCGTGACCGCGACCCCCTGCGATCCGCCGTTGTAGCTGTTCGCGCTCGTGGTCGGACCGTTCGCGTTTCCCCACCAGTTGTCGGTGGCGTTGACCGTCGCCACAGGGGAGTCATTCTCCACCCCTGCCGTGCCGTTGCCGGACAGGTCGTTGAAATGAATCACCACGGAGGCCCTCGTTCCGAGCGCGCCCGCTGAGACGTAGACACCGCGGACATTGCCGGTGAGGGTGTTGCTCGTAATGGTGAACGTCCCGGTGTTCGTCGCGTCAGACGTGCCCACTTCACTGCCCACGTGAATCGAGATCGCGCTACCACCGCCGCCGGTGAAGGCGTTGTCCTCGATCACTGCGGTTCCCGAGACGTTACCGAAGAAGAAGACCGTGGAACCATTCGTCGTCGCGGTGTTGTTCGTGACCGAAATATCGCCGTCCACGCCGGAGAACGCGACGAAGCTCGAGCCAGCGGTGTCACCGGTGCTGACGTTGCCCGAGACGGTCGCACCGGTGGAGTTGCTGCTCGTGCAGGAGAAGTTCACGTCCGCACCGCCGTTGTTGGTGGCAGCGGAAAAAACGTTTTCGAGAACCTGAGTGTCGTTGCAGCCGCCCGTAACAGTGTCGGCCTTGATCTGGATCGCCTCACTACTGGCCAAAGCGTTCTCGAAGAGGTTCTTCTGGACCGTGATGTTGCCGGCGTCGTAGGTGGGGAACCCCACGCCGCCGTAGCGATTGAAGATGTCGTTCTGAATAACGAGGCCCGACAGCGTCGTTGACGAATTGACACTCACCTGGCTGGTTGTTCCATTGAACGAGAAGCCGTCGACGCTCGCGTTGCTCGTGCTGATGGAGACCGATTCCACGACCGATTCGCCGCCGGCGCGCGTTTGAACAGCTTGGCCGAACTCGGCCCCATCGAGAGTCAGCGGTTCGCTGATCGTGACGTTCTCGGCGTAGGTTCCAGCACAGACGTAGATCGTGGCACCCGATGAAGCCGCACTCAAGGCAGCCTGAATCGTTGTGTACGCCGGACTCGAGCAACCGATGACGCTGTCGTTTCCCGTGTGGTTGCTGACGACCGTGGCCCCGGCGGGTACCGGCGACGGTGCGACCGACGTGCTGGGTTCGAAGTTGTAGACCGTGGTCCCCGAACTCGTACCGAATGTCAGCGCGTCGACGTTGCCGGTCATCGCGCTCCAGCCACTGCCCACATTCACGCCGAAGCCGTGCTTGATGGTGGCGTTCGGGTAGTCGGAGAGAAAGGTGCTCCAACTGATCGGCGCGCTATCCGGTGCGCCGGTGAGATGAGTGCCCCACACCATGGTTGTAGCCGGATCGGTGAGAAGGTTCCAGGTCTGCCAGCTGTCCGGCGTCACCCCAGTGCTCTGCTGGTACGGCTCGAAGCTCAGCGTCGAGTAGGTGATACCGGCGTCGAGTCCCGTCGTATTACCGGGGTTGATCTCCATCTGGAGCATGGGGTCAGTCACGGAATTCGAGGTATAAGTCGAGTACGACAGCGCGGTGATGGCGGAAAGTGCGGTGCCCTCATGGTCGTAGTTGTAGACGCTCCAGTGATCAATGGAGCCGGTCACCATCATCTGGAGACTGCCGGTACCGTTAGGTGAACCAGTCGGTCCGTCCACCACACTCACCGCGCCGCTACCGCCGCTCTGGTTGATCGCGACGAACTGTCCCGTGGTGCTCGGTGGTCCGGTGATCAAGTTCGCGACGACCGTCGTCGAGGCGGCGGCGGGAAGAGCGAAGACCACCGTCAAACCGGCCACCATCAGAAGAAACGATGCACCCATCGTGGCCAGTGACTTCAGCGTCGCGCGAACTGACCGGTCCTTATGAATGGTCTTTACGGCGTTCGTCATTTTGCATGAGAGTCCGTCGATCACGTTTGAGCTCGCTGATTATCGAGTAGTTTTATCACCTCATTTGACGGGATGTAAGGGAAAAATTCCTACATTATTTGTGTAGCGATGACTGTACTTACAGTATGCAATTGATTGTGAACTTTGTGATCAACACGATCCGGTTAACGACACTAGGAATCGTTTGTTACCGGCGCAATCGCGTGCTCGTTACAGCGATAACTGTATTTACAAAATGCAATTGATTGTTAACTTTGCGATCAACAAGATCCTGTTAACGACACTTCGATTCCCAAACGCACTCCGCACTCGCGACATACGTGCGAAGGTCTTCCGCTGCCAATTCAATGATCCGACTGGCTTGACAAAGACGATCTTGATTAGGAGGCACGACTTACAACGGTCGCATGATTGCTCGAGATTCTCAAGGTAACTCCCGTGGCCGCCGTCGGCTCGATTGACACTTTTGGCCAATCCACTCGTAACGCAGGATTTAGGCAACCTTGTAAAGAAGGCCGAAAAACTTAAAGAATCTTCAACAAACGTCGATGGAAGAAGCGCCAGTAGCTACACACAAATTTGGACAACTACGGAAGGTAGAAAACGCCGAAATTGTTGATGGCATGCAAGAGGTCAGCGACCAACCCCCACCTCGCTAATCTGACGACGCAAGTCACCCCACATGGGTGCGCTGTCTCTCAATATGGCGTGGCGAAAGGGTTCCGCGAACTGGTTGTAGTTGCTGTACACCATCGAACCTGTCACCGTTGATAAGAAAGTGACGCCAATGGTCAAAAACGACATCGATCTAATGAGGTAGCGCAGGCGGTTTTTCTCGTCGTCGCTCATGTTGGCGAGCTGCGGGATTATGGCCTCGAGTTCGCCGATTCGTCTGATAATGGCCAATTGAAGCTTCTCGCTGTGCACGGCGGCCAAGCCCATTTCTAGGACAAAACGTTGTCGAAGGGCGTTTTCACTGCTCGCAGAACTGTAGAGAAGCTGGGTGAGTGAACCATCTTCGAGCACTTCGACAAGATTCACCACGCTCAACCATCTTTCCCGCATGAGATTTTGAAACGCGCCGACGACGAGGTCTTCCTTCGAGAGGTACAACATACTGATCGCGCCCGGCGTACAGTTGGCGCGTCGCGCGATTCGAGAGAGCGTTGCCCGGGTGTAGCCGCTCTCGCCCACGATGCTGAACGTGGCGTAGGCCAGTTGGTCTTTGAGATCGTCACTAGGTAGTGGAATGGGCGGAGGGGGAGGGGTTGGGAGCACCACCTCAACGAAACGGCGAGGATCGCTTTCGAGAGTCTCGACCAATAACGTTGCGAGAACGTCTTGGTAGTCACGGTCCCAACCGAACTGCGCGTCGGCAAAGATCTGCGCGATCATGACCGCGAAGACCAACATTCCCCGCATGAAAGTGGCACTTACGTCGGGGAATCTGGACGACTCTCGTTCTAGATAGTCGTGGATGAAGGGTTCGACCACTTCTTGCAAGGTCGTTATCCGTCGGGCGGTCAGCAGCACTCGAATGCTCGCGACGTCGGCGGGCGTCGTGTTGCGCATGAAGTCAAAGAGTGCGCCGACGCTTTTAGTGCTGGGCGCCTCCGCCGCGGTCATACACAGTTCGAACATCATGACGGCGCGTGCGCAAAGTACAGAGTTCCACAGGTCGACGAGAAGTTCGTCGACGTCCTCGTAGCGGGCGTAACTTGCTCCGTGGGTAAGGCCCGCTTCGACGCCGACGCTGCGTAGCGAGAGATGATCTATCCCCACCCGCAAGACCTCTCTAATTGCTGCCTCGAGGATGGCTTGGTCATTGACGACCGCGCGTGCGCTACGTTGGCGCCGATTTCGTGTCATCCCATGCCTTTTGAAAGATATTCGAAGCTATCGACTACTACGAGGTCAATCGAACCGGTCCATTCCACCTGCAGCTCGTGGTCCGTCGCAGATGTAACCACAGCATATGGAGTGGTTGGCAGCGATAAAACTCGCGGACGCGTTTTACGATAACTACCACCGGATAGCCAGTTTTAATTGGCAGAGGGTTCCAAAATGGTCAGTCAGAATGACGCTTCGGCGGGTGAAATTCGTCAATGCTTCGGTGAAATCGCGCACTTTTGCAGTGACGCTGAATAGACAATGTGTCTATACAACTAATTGAAACTTTTTCTTTGTTTAGAAACTCAGTCGCTCTTCGTGCATCCTTCACGGCTACGAGCGAAGTGTTCAAGAGCGTGCGAAGCGTTGCAGCATGACCAAATGTTCTCGTTGGAGTTCATTGGTCCTACGTCAAAATGCTCGGACATTGGCGTAAGCCCGACTTCGTGGCCATCAAACGAGCGACGTCAGTGCTCGAAAGAAAGTGGGTCACATGTTCGCTGCGAGGAGAAATGACGCGAAGATGGATCGGCGACTCAAGGTGGCGACGAAGGAGAACCGAAAGTGCGCCAACCGGTTCGACGCGCCTTAGGGCTGCGTTATGCCAACAACGCTTTCGACCGCGGCGGCGACCGCATTGACGACATTCGGATTAAAGACCGTGGGCACGATGTAGTCGGGCGAAAGCTCCTCGGGCTTGACGACGTCGGCGATCGCCCGACCGGCCGCGATCTCGACGTCTTCGGAGATCTTGTGCGCGTCAGCGTCGAGAAGTCCGCGAAAGATGCCCGGAAAAGCGAGGACGTTGTTGATCTGGTTGGGCTCATCACTTCGACCCGTCGCCACGATCGCCGCGTACCGTCGAGCCACGACGGGATCAACTTCGGGGTCCGGGTTCGCCAGGGCGAACACGATCGAATCTTTCGCCATCATTTTGAGGTGCTCTTCGCCCACGAGGTTCGGTCCCGAGACGCCGATCAACACGTCCGCCCCGGCCATGGCGTCGGCGAGCGATCCGGTGAGCTTCTCTTGGTTGGTGTGCGCGGCCAGCCAGCGGCGGGGCTCGTCGAGGTGCGAATCGTTCTCGGACAAGATCCCGCGGCGGTTGAGCCCGATGACGTCACCGACGCCCTCGGCCAACAGAAGTTTTGAGATCGCCACGCCGGCGGCGCCAACGCCGAGCACGACCACCCGGACATCCTTCATCTGTTTGCCCACAACGCGCAGTGCGTTAAACAGCGCGGCGTAGACCACGGTCGCGGTGCCGTGTTGATCGTCGTGAAAGACCGGGATGTCCAACAGCTCTCGCAGTCGGGATTCGATCTCGAAGCAGCGCGGCGCAGCGATATCTTCCAGGTTGATCCCGCCATAGACCGGCGCGATGCACTCCACGATGCGCACGATCTCGTCCACGTCCTGGGTCGCGAGACACACCGGCCACGCGTCGATGCCAGCGAAGCGCTTGAACAAGAGGGCCTTACCCTCCATGACCGGCAACGCCGCGGCGGGACCGATGTTGCCCAGTCCGAGCACCGCCGAGCCGTCGGTGACCACGGCCACGGCGTTGCGCTTTATCGTGAGTTTTCGCACCAACGTCGGATCCTTGGCGATGGCCATGGAGATGCGCGCCACGCCCGGGGTGTAAGCCATCGAAAGGTCGTCGCGGGTCTTGAGCGGAACTTTGGGCTCAACCGCGATAGTGCCGCCGAGGTGCATGAGGAACGTCCGGTCGCTAATGGCTTGGACGTGCGCTCCCACTACCAATTCGACCTCGGCTTTCAGGAGTTCTGCGTGTTCGTCGTCAATGGCGTTGCACGTTATGTCGACGACCATGCGCCGTCCGTTGGGTTCGACCACGTCGAGTGCGGTCACCACGCCGCCGACGTCGCTGACGGCGGTGGCCACGTCGCCGATGCCTGACGCGTTGTCGAGGGCGACCCTCATGGTCACCGAATACGAGGCGCTCGCGACGCTCATGGGCGCACTCGATTCCTGTCTCGGCCGCAATCGAATATCCCCATTGTCAACTTCGAGGAAGGGCTTGTAATGTCAATGACCAACATGCAGCGATATTAGTGCTGGTCACAGGGGTGCATCAAAAGGTACCCGTGGGGCGTCATGACCGCACGTGGCGAATGTTCAAGGTTGGCTCACGTGCATCGATGGTGCGACGGCGCGTCGTTCGCATTACTCACCGCGAAGGATTTAACGCGCTTCGTGCCATCAGTCGGTGACGAAGGGGCTCGCGACGGAGTACTTCTTGAAGCGCGTCACCACGTCGGCCACCCCGACGCCAATGGGCCCGGTGGTCCGTCGGGCTGGGGGAGGCCGGGGCGCGCGCCAAGTTTTTGCAGTAGGGCGCTGAAGTTCAAGCCGTAGGCGGTCGAATTCTTTCCGTTGTACTCCACGTGGCCCGCGGCCCGTTCCGGCGTGGCGGGCGGGTCCGCCCAACCCGTCTCGAGGCAGGTCTTCGCGTCGTTCAAGACGCCAATCTCGCTCGAGGGCGTGAGCGCTTCTCCGACGCGGACTTCGGGCGTGACGTTCTCCGCTACGTAGACATAGTGGCCCTTCGCCGGTCCGTCGCTCAACTGGTACGAGATGAACACGCCGCTCGGCCACTGATTGGAGTAGACGTTCTTGACAACGCCGTTGCCGAGGGCGTAGATCGGCCCCGATCCGCAGTAATCGACGCCCTGGTCGATCTCCTGGGGGACCAAAGAGGTGAGACCTCTCATTGGGTTGAGGTACCCATCGAGTGGCGTCGCGTCGACCGCTTCGTAGTAACCGCCGGTTACCTGGTCGACGGCAATGCCGCTCGCGGTTCCCCCGACGGGCATCGAGCGAGAGATGGCGAGCGAGCCATAGGGGGTGGCTGAGAAGTTGATCACGGCGCCGTTCGCGCGCTCGAGGTAGTACCCCCCTCCGTCGGCCGTGGTCGCGGCGGCGATGGCGCTCACCGGTTTGCCGAAGTACGAGCCGTGACCTTGGGTTAGCGCTGAGCCGTCAAAGGGCGCGTCAAAGTTCGTCACGCCGCCGATCGACGTGGCGATCCAGTAGCCGCCGGTGGCGGAGTCGACGGCGATGCCGACTGCCACCACGGGGGCGGTGGCCGCGTAGTGCAGATGGCCGGCGAGCGACCCGCGAAAGGGCACGCCAAAGCTGTTGACGCCCCCATTGGCGCGAAGCACGTAGTAGCCAGCGCCGCCGGGTGCGGCGGCGATCGCGACCGCCGCCGGGAACTGCCCCCAACCGCCTTGATGAATGTGGTGTTCGCCTAAGTACGGCGCGTTGAACCCACGGACGATGCCGCTCGACGTGACGATCCAGTACCCGCCCGTCTTGGCGTCGAGCGCGATGCCCATGGCCGTCACGCCATTGGCCAGACTGTCCGGCGCGAGCGAGCCGTAATTGGGCGCGCCGTAGGCGTCGACCACGCCGTTCGAGCGAAGGACGTAGTACCCCGGGCCGTTGGCCGTCGCCGCAATGGCGACGGCCGCGGGACTCTGGGCCGGCGGGGCGCCGGCAAATGTGGCGTTAAAGGCCGCGACCGTGGGTGACGGAGCAGGCGAGGCGCCCCCCGCCGTGCTCGGTGAGAGCCCGCCCGTCGTGAGAGCGAGCAGTACGAGAGTGAGGACGGTGGTGTAAGTACGTCCACCAGGTGACCGGACTCGGAGGCACCGTGTGGGGGGAGCGTCGCTTCCACAATCATGTGTGCAGATCGCCTCATTCCGGTCTTCACGCGGCGCCTTCTTCACCTTGAGAAGAGACACGACCACCTCCGTCCTTTTCGCTGCACCACTCCGCTGCGACCAACGTAGACGCTCGAAATCGCTGGAACAGAGTATTGGGACCTCCCCGGCTTAGGCCTCGGCGGCGCCCTCATTAGTGAAGCGTCGTTATTACCCTTGTTCGAGGTGCTGAACGTTCGCTCCCACAGTGACCAAAGTTGTCGCGGGTGTCCAAGTCGCATGTGCCAGCACCGCTGGAGGATGTGACCATCAGCCGAGACCGCGCAACATCACATTCCAGTAGTAGGCCGGAAGTCCGAATCGTTTCACCAGCCACATGTCGTACCGCTCACGTTGAGTGTTGATGAAGGGGATCGTCGGGTGCGGCGTAAGGCTGTAGTCGAATTCGGCCAGCAACATCTTGCCCCGGGCGGTGGTGAACGGGCACGCGGCGTAGCCGTCGTAGTGAGCGTTCGGCTCCTTACCCGACAAGGTGGCGAGCACGTTCGCCACTACGACCGGCGCCTGGCGACGGATCGCCGCCCCGGTCTTTGACGTGGGAGCGTCACAGACGTCGCCGAGTGAGTAGACCTCGGGATAGCGCACATGCCTCAGGCGATGTCGGTCGACGGGCACCCATCCGAAGGGGTTAAGGCCAGAAAGTTCGCTGTCTCGGACGAACTTCGGCGCACGCTGGGGTGGGGCCACGTGCAAAAAGTCGTAGCCGAGCGTTTCACGAGTTTTGCCGTTGGGACCAGCGATCTCGAAGGTCGCCTTACGCGTGTCCGGATCGACCTCGACGAGTTCGTGGGCGAAACGGGTTTGAATCCCGTAGCGCTCAACGACCTCTTCCAACACCCGCGCGAACTCCGGAACTCCGAAGATGCCGCCGGCGCCGGTGGCGTAGGTCACCTTCATGTCGGCGAGCTTGCCGGCGCGCTTCCAGTAATCGCAGGCGAGGTAGGCGGCCTTCTGCGGGGCGCCTGGGCACTTGATCGGTGAACCGGGCGCCGCAAAGAGCGCTTCACCGCCGCGGAATCTCCGGACGAGTTCGGCGTTTTTCGGGGCCAGCGCGGCGGCGTAGTTGGAAGCAGCGAATGGCGTGGCCATCGCTTCGCTAAGACCGGGCACGACGTCCCAAGCCAGTTCGAGGCCGGGGCACAGGATTAATACGTCGTAGGTGACGCGCGCGCCCGAGGCGATCTTCACCTCATGTGCTTCAAGGTCAAATTCAACGGCGGCATCTTGAATCCACCGCACCCCTTTAGGCATGACACTCGACTCTGGCCGGCTCGTACGCGCCATGTCGCTAATTCCGCCTCCCACAAGGGTCCACAGTGGCTGATAGAAGTGAACATTGGCCGGTTCGATGAGGGCCACGTCATCCTCTCCCGCGCGACGCAGCCGTGCGGCCACGCTGATTCCCGCCGTGCCGCCCCCGATAATGACGATTCGATGGTGCATCTACTCCCCTCCTCCGCGGGTAATATATGACTAATTCGATCAACATTAGGTGGATTGGTCACTGTCGTCAAATTGGAGAAGGCCGCCGAGACCGGTGCCACGTGCGTCCCGCCGATCCGGTCCGCCAACTTGAAATGTGCCTGACGCGTGCGGCCGAAGTGGTGCGGTGGCGTTGACATGGTCGGATTGAACCGTGAGGTTCTTCGATCAATGGTTTTCGACGTGCGGCTTCGTCCCAGGGGGCCGACGCGCTACGTCTGGCGTAACGTACCGGCAATTGCCCTTAGCGCGGAGTCTCTAAACTCGCTCGGGAAACTCCCAGAAATCGCGTTCCATGAACATGCGACGAGCCCTTCGATCCGCGACGGAGTGAGGGCCAAAAGAGCACGGTGAACGACGGCCCTGGAGCGACCGATTTTCAATGCGCACCATTTATGGCCTCGGTTTCCTCAGGTCGCAACTCCGCTGAACTGACTGTTGTAGAGCGAGTAGTAGAGACCTTGACGGCCCATGAGTTCATCGTGGTTCCCCTGTTCGACGATGCGTCCCTGGTCCATCACGATGATTGTGTCCGCGTTACGGATCGTGGAGAGCCGGTGCGCGATGACGAAGCTGGTGCGGCCCTCTCGCAAGCGGGCCATGGCTTCTTGGATGAGCACCTCGGTACGGGTGTCCACGTTGCTGGTCGCTTCGTCGAGAATGAGGATGCTCTGGTTGGCGAGGAAGGCCCGCGCGATCGTCAGGAGCTGTCGTTGTCCAGAAGAGAGGTTGGACGCGTCCTCGTCCAGCACGGTGGCGTACCCCTCGGGTAGGGTGCGCACGAAGCCGTCGACGTGCGCGGCCTGGGCCGCGGCCACGATCTCCTCGTCGCTCGCGCCGGGTTTGCCGTAGCCGATGTTGTCGTGGATCGAGCCCGCGAACATCCAGGTGTCTTGAAGGACCATGCCGAAGGCGCCGCGCACTTCGTCACGAGTCAAGTCGCGATAGTCGACGCCGTTGAGCCATATGTGACCCGAATCGATCTCGTAAAAGCGCACGAGCAGGTTGACAATGGTCGTCTTGCCGGCGCCGGTGGGTCCTACGATCGCCACCGTCTGACCGGGGGCCACGTCGAGGGTGAAGTCCTCGATGAGGGGCTTGTCGGGCTCGTAGCGAAAGCAGACTTTTTCCAGCTTCACGCTGGCCGCCCCGCGAGACGGTGGGCCGGCGTTGAGCGCGGGGATAAGTTCGGGGTCCTCCTCACCCGCGTCTAGGAATTCGAACACGCGCTCGGCCGAGGCGAGGCCCGATTGGAGCATGTTCATCTGACTGGCGATCTGGGTGATGGGCATCGTGAACTGACGTGAGTACTGGATGAACGCCGTCACGGCGCCGAGGGTGAGCAGGCCGGACGCCACGCGGTATCCCCCGAGCACCGCGATCACGACGTAGTTGATGTTGGCGATGAACTGCATCGAGGGCTGGATGATGCCCGAGAGGAACTGGGCGCGAAAGCTCGCTCGATAGAGAAGTTTGTTTTGACGGCCGAACTCGTCGATCGTGGCCGCGCTCTGTCCGAAGACTTGCACTAATTCGTGGCCGGTGTGGGTCTCTTCGACGAGTCCGTTCAACGTGCCGGTCTGTTTCCATTGGGCGGTGAACTGAACCTGCGAGCGCCTCGCGATGAGCAGCGTGACGACGAGTGCCAGGGGGATCGTGACCGCGGCCACCGCCGCCAGCAGCGGCGAGATCCAGAACATCATGCCCATCACACCCACGATCGTGAGCACCGAAGTGATGAGCTGGCTGAGGCCCTGTTGGATCGTGGTGGTGAGGTTGTCAATGTCGTTGGTGACCCGGCTCAGGATGTCGCCGTGGGGGTGGCTGTCGAAGTAACGCAGCGGCAGTCGGCTCAACTTCGCCTCGACGTCGCGACGCATTCCCGACATCACTCGTTGGGTCAACCCGGCCATCGTGAAGCCCTGGAAGTAGCTGAAGGCGGCGCCGAGCAAGTACACGAGCGCGGCGAGCGCGAGGACTCGGCCCAAATCATTGATGTCGACACCGACCCCTGGGGTGATGTTCATTCCGGCGATCATCGACGCGATCTGGCCGTGACCGTGTTCCCTAAGTAGTTGGATCGCCTGGGCCTTGGTGGTTCCCGGCTTCAGCTCTTTGCCCACGATGCCGTTGAACAGCACGTTCATCGCGCGCCCGAGGATCTCGGGACCCGAGACCACGAACCCGACGGACGTGACGCCCAGCACCAGGGCCAACGTCAACTTGAATCGTTCGGGTCGTAGCCGGGCCAGCAGTCGGCGCAGGGTTCCTCGTAGGTCCTTGCTCTTTTGCGGCTGTTGTACTCCGCCGCGCAGTACGCTCATCGGTCCCATCGTCATGGCGCGGCGCCTTCGCCCAGCTGAGAGACCACGATCTCTCGGTAGGGATCGCAACTGGTGAGAAGTTGCGCGTGCGTACCCATGCCGACGACGCGTCCGTCGTCGAGCACAATGATCCGGTCGGCGTGCATGATGGTGCTGACGCGCTGGGCCACGATGACGACGGAGGCGTCTTGGGTGCCCGCCTTGAGTGCGGCGCGCAGCCGAGCATCGGTAGTGGCATCGAGGGCGGAGAAGCAGTCGTCGAAGAGGTACACCCGCGGCTCTTTCACGAGGGCTCGGGCGATGGACAGGCGCTGGCGCTGTCCGCCCGAGACGTTGGTGCCCCCCTGGTCGATGGGGGCGTCCAACCCCCCGGGCATGGCCGCGACGAAGTCGCGCGCCTGAGCGATCTCGAGCGCGCGCCAGAGTTGCGCGTCGGTCGCGTCGGGGCGCGCGAAGCGAAGATTGCTCTCGACGCTGCCGCTAAAGAGATACGCGGCTTGGGGCACCAAACCAATCGAGCGCCAGAGCACCTCCTGCGCTTGGCTTCGTACGTCGACGTCGTTCACGATGACGTGGCCGGTCGTGGCGTCAAAGAACCGAGGAATGAGATTGAGCAGCGTGGTCTTGCCACTCCCCGTACCGCCGATAATCGCGCTCGTCTGGCCGGGTTCGAGTGTGAAGGAGAGGTCGTCGAGCACCGGCCGCTCGCTGCCCGGGTAGGCGAACGTCACCTGATCGAAGGTCACCAGGCCGGTCATCGCGCTCGGACTCACCGGGCTCGGCGGGTCGCTGACCTGCGGGACGGTATCGAGGACTTGTTTTACGCGTTCCGCGCTCGCCGCCGCGCGCGGTAAGAGGATGGCGACCATCACGGCCATCATCACCGACATCAAGATCTGCAGGATGTACGTGAGGAAGGCCGTGAGATTGCCGATTGGCATCGAACCCTCGCTGACCAAGCGGCCGCCAAACCACACGACGGCGACGCTCGAAAGGTTGAGGATCCCCATCATGACGGGCAGCGCTAGAGCAAAGATACGATTCACCCGAAGCGCGGTGTCGGTCAGCTCGGCGTTGGCGGTGGCGAATCGATCGGCTTCAGAGTCATTACGCACGAACGCTCGGATTACTCGAACGCCGGTGATCTGCTCGCGCAGTACCTGATTGATTCGGTCGATCTTGATCTGCATGGAGCGAAACTGCGGGATGACCCGGACCATCATGAGACCGACGAACGCACCCATCACGGGCACCGCCACTAGCAAGAGCGTTGAGAGTTGCGCGCCTTCGTGAATCGCCAGGACAATCCCGCCGACGCACATGATCGGCGCGATGACCATCATGGTGAGCGCCATCTGCAGAAACAGCTGAATCTGTTGAATGTCGTTGGTGTTACGGGTAATGAGCGACGCGGTCCCGAATTGATTCATATCGCGCGCGGAGAACGTTTGCACGCGAGTAAAGACTGCTGCTCGGATGTCGGCGCCGGCTCCCATGGCGACTCGAGACGCCCAGTACACCGCAATTACCGCGCACACACCGACCAGCAAAGTGAGCCCCAGCATGACCTCGCCGGTACTCAAGATGTAGTGGAGGTGACCCTCCACGACGCCGTTATTGATGATGTCGGCGTTGAGATTGGGCAGGTAGAGGTTCCCCACGGTCTGGGCCACCAGCAGCGTCACGAGTATGGAAATCTGACGCGAGTAGGGACGCAGGTACGTGCGCAGCAGGCGAATCAGCATGGCGTGGCGATACGTCGATTCGTTTGACGTATCGTGTTACTTCGGCGCCCAACAAGTTGGGAACGCGAAGGGGGAATCATTTCGGCACTTCCCACTCCTTACCGTTGCACCTCGGTGGCTCTTCAACGCGTACCCTTGATGCCGCCCTAACCCGGCGGACACTCACGGCTTTACGTACCTCCAAATCAAGTTAGCAATTGTCGTGTGGGATTCTGTTCGATCGAACCGTGGCCCTGAGGAGTGGTAAATGTTCGACTTTGACGAACTCTTCTATACAGTGACCAGCGTGGATGAGTGCATTTTCTGCGATATCGTTCTGGGCCGCGAACCATCGTGGAGGGTCTACGAGGACGAGAGCACGTACGCCTTTTTCGACATTGATCCGGTGAGCGAATATCACACGCTGGTCGTGCCGAAGGATCATTACGCCGACATCTTTGCCATTACCGAGAAGTCGTTGCTCCAAGTGGCACGAACCATCAAGAAAGTTGTCTCGTTGTTTGAGTCGAAGATTGGCTTGCGGAACATCCAAATTGTGAACAGTTCGGGTGTCGACGCGCAACAAGACGTCTTTCATGTCCATTTTCATTTGATCCCGCGCGCGTCGGGCGACGGCCAGGACATGAGACGGAGTACTCATCCTGAGTTTCGCGAACGATTCGACGAGCTGTTGGCGCGCTTAAGTCCCGATGCCTCGAAACAATCCTCGTAACTCGTGGCCAACAGTCTTGGTGACCGGGATCGAATGACGGTGCTGGGCTGTGCGGGCTCTTCGTACGACCCCATGCTTCAGCATCCGTGCTCGAGCTACTTACTGGAGTCCGGCGTCGGCGCACTGTTGCTCGATTGTGGTTACGGATCGTTTGATTCATATCAGGCGCTGACGCCCGAAACCCGGCTCGACGCCATTTTTGTCAGTCACGCGCACCGCGATCACGTCGCGGATCTCGAGCAGTTCATGACGACCAGCGATATATGGCGCGAAGCGCCCCGGCTCATCGCCTCAGAAGAGACGATGGCCGTCATTGTGCCAACGCCTCACATACTTCCCGCGGAGATGCTCGTTCTCATGGGCGATGCCCAGCAATTTCAGCTCGAGAATTTCATTTTGGAGTTCTCGACAACGACCCACCAGATGCCGACGCTGGCGGTCTGTGTTTCATTCGGCGCTCGCCGGGTCGTCTACAGCGGCGACACGGGCTCATCATGGGTGTTCCCGCCACCGTTCGTTGGCGCCGACGTCGCGTTGGTCGAATGCACACTGGGCCACCGCGAACATGGGGACTCGCCGTATCATCTAGACGCCCAGGAAATGTCCGTGCTCGCGCGTGAACTCGCCGCCAAGAGAACCGTTATCACCCACGTGCCACCAGGAGAGAGCGGGTCGCTTCGCTTGGAGAGTGCGCGGCGACACGAACCTGATCGAGAGTTCCTCCTGGCCACGACCGGCCTTACGTTGACGTTCAATTAGGCACGGGCGTCGAACGACGCCGTAATCTCGACCGCCCCTCAATGCATGTTGAAGATGGTCGGCTAGATCGTCGTGAACTCTTCGACGCCGGCCACGTCGCCTCCTTCGTCGTAGCGCGAAGCTCAAAAACCGCTAATCGGCATCTCGGGACAAGGAGTCAAGTGACTAATGGCCCACAACGTGCGACGTTGAAGGCGGATGGCAAAGCCTATGGCGCGCCCGACGTCTCGAGTACTGCTCAGCTCGACTCAACGCGTCTCGGCAATTCGATCGCCACTTTCATGGAGGACGGTATTCCGGTGACCTCAAGAGTGTCGGAAGGAGTCCAAGTGACATGATGTTCGGATGAGCGAGCAGCGTATTGAAGTTCAACGAACCATCCCCATTCCAGCGGGCGAGATCTTTTCGCTCTTGTGCGACCCCGACGGGCACGTCCAGATCGACGCGTCGGGCATGTTGATGAGCGCCGAGGGTGCGCCGGTGACCCAGGTGGGCGACACCTTCCTCGTGCACATGGACCGCGAAGCACTGAACGACGTTCCCCTGGGCCAGTACACCGTATCTATCCGGATCACGGCGTTCGCAATGGACCGAGAGATTGCCTGGACGATCGAGCACCCCTTGATCGATCCACCCATGGGCTACGTCTATGGCTATGTGCTCGAGCCGGTCGATTCGGGAACATTGGTGACCACGTACTACGACTGGTCAAACGTGCACGAAGCGCACCGAACGCGTATCAACTTTCCGGTGATACCCGAGGCGTCGTTACGGGCCACGCTGGGCATCCTGGCGCGTACTCTGAGTCGCGCCAATACGATGTAGCGCTTTCAAATCAGTCGTTGGTCCATCGAACCAACAGATGATGATTCACGCGCGGGAAGCTTGATATCTGAGAATGTCTTAGCCTTTGCGGGTCGTAGCAAAGGGCGGGCGAGCCGCTGTCACTCCGAGTGTGCGGGTTCATGTCGGAGAGCCGACATGGTCGGGCTGGTTGGTCTCGGACTATGCATCGCAATCGCGCTCGTCGTTACAACGCAGTCGTGGTGCGAGAACGTCTCTCTGGAATCTGGCGCTTCCGAGTCACCTCGATCGCGGCGAAGACTTAGTTCAGTACGTGAGTTATCGGCGGATCGCTCGAACTGGGTTCGCCCGACGTTGGCTCTGGCTCTCTCGCCGATCGTTCTCTCGCCGACAGGGCGAAGACCGCGACGACGGCCCCCCAGAGCGCCGAGGCGAAGGCGAGGTGCACGTCGGCGAACTCGGTGTGCGAACTATAGAGAGCGCTCAGCGCGCCGACGAGGACCTGCGCCGCGAGCAGAAGAAGCGCGAAGAACGAGAGTTGGCGCTCGACCAGGTCGAATCCCTTCTTGCGCCACACGCTGACTAAGAAGGCCACGACGAGCAGCGACCCGACGAGCACCATCGAGCGGTGGACCAGTTGGATCACCACGAGCCCCATCGCCGCCGGGCTTGAGAAGCACGCCGGCCACGACGCGCACGCCGACTGGGCTCCGGCGTTGACCACGATCGAACCCGAGATGACCACCAGGTAGAGCCCGCCGACGGCGGCCCAGGCGAGTCGTCCCGGTCGGTGGAGCAACGACCAGGAACGTTCTGGCTCGACGAACGACGCGACCGCGGTCACCGTCACGACGGCGAGGAACAGCGTGGCGACCAAGAGGTGCAGCGCCACGGTGACGGGCGCGTTGTTCGTCTCCACCGTGATCGCGCCGAGCACGATCTGCACCACGATCACCCCCACCGACGCCAGGGCCGGACCGCGCACGTGACGCGCCAACGCGCCGGCGCGGAGCGTCAGGAAGGCGAGCACCACAATGAACACCGTCACGATCGACGCCAGAAAGCGGTGCGACTGTTCCATCAGGGGGTGAAAGTGCGAAATCGGGCCGACGTCGCCCGAGCACAGCGGCCATCCATTACAGCCCATCCCCGAGTTCGTTACCCGCACGGCACTGCCGAGCACGAGAAGGCCGAAGGTCGCGACGAGCGTCGCCACCGCGAGCACTTGGATCCATCGCACGAGCCCCACGCGCGGTGCCTGTTTCGTTTCGTCTTTCATCACACCCTCCTCGTAAGGTCCTCGCCGCGAGCCGGCAACAGGACCGCTACCACTATCGCCGCGGCGCCAGAGATCACTGCCCCCACCGTGACGGCCAGAACCATCCCGCTGATGAACGACTGACGCGCGGCGAGAGCGAGCTGGGCGCCGAGCGCGCCACCGAGTCGGTTCGCGACTTGAAGGGCCCCGCCGAGCGAACCGACGGTCGTCTGCACGATCGGTGCCGGGACCGAGTAATGGCCCAACAGCGCACGCAGGTCGACTTGGTAGCGGGTGTTGAGCAGGCTACCGAGCACGGCGACGCCCAGCGCGCTCCCGACCTGCAGCGCGGTGCTATTGGTAGCCGAGCCGATTCCCGCGAGGTCGACGGGCACCGACCCCATCACCGACTCGGTGCAGGGCGCCACCGCGAGTCCCGTGCCGATGCCCAGGAGAATCAGCGCCGGGAGCACATTGGTGTACGTGGAATGAATCGTGACGCTCGTGAGCATCGCGAATCCAATCGCGATCAGTACCATGCCCGCGAACACGACGACCTTGGTGCCGACGTAGCGAACCAGCGTGCTCGACAGCGCCGCCGCCGCCACCAGCACCGCCGCGATCGGGGCAATGCGCAGGCCAGTCTGAAACGCGCTATACCCCAGAGAGAACTGGAAATACTGAGTGAAGAGGAACAGTCCGCCCGAGAGAGCGAAGAGAACCAGACTCAGCGCGCCCATCGCCACCGAGAACCGACGCGAGCGGAAGAACGACATCTCGAGCAGGGGGTGACTCGTGTGACGCTCCCAGATGATGAAGACGCCCATGATGAGCATTGCGCCAATCAGCGCCCCGAGGATGGCCAGCGAGGTCCACCCCTTCGTAGGCGCCTCGATGAGTCCCCAGAGCAGCAGGGCGATCCCGAGCAGCGAGCAACCCGCGCCCACCAGATCGGGACGCTTGGCGGCGAGGTTCTTGGAGTCGGGCACTAACCACAAAGCGGCCACGCAGGCGGCCGCGGCAATTGGCACATTGATCAGAAATACCGAGCCCCACCAGTAGTGCGCCAGGAGCCAACCCCCCACGACCGGACCGATCGCCAGACCGAGTCCGCTCGAGCCTGACCACAACCCGATGGCGCGGGCCCGGTCGAGCGGTTCGGTGAACACGTTGGTGAGAATCGACAACGTCGAAGGCATGATCGCCGCGGCGCCGATCCCCATGAACGCCCGGGCTGCGATGAGTTGGTCGGGGCTCGCCGAAAAGGCCGAGGCCGCCGAGCCGGCCGCGAACACGACGAGTCCGCCCAGGAAGACCCACTTGCGCCCCAAATGGTCACCGAGCGAGCCAGCGATGAGCAAAAGGCCGGCCATGACGATGACGTAGGCGTCCACCATCCACTGCAGCTGGCTCGATGTCGCGTGCAGGGTGCGCACGATGGTGGGCAGTGCCACGTTCAAGATCGTGCCGTCGAGATTGATGATCAGCAGCGTCAGGCACAGCACCGCGAGAACGGCCCAGCGCCGGTGGTCCAAATCGTCGCCCAGTTCAGTCGATCGCTCTTCGTGCAGCCCCGCGGGTGTTGGATCGAAGGATCGATTGACCATTAGGCAATCGTCATCGCGGATTGCCTGGGGATGATACGCGCTAGACCGAACGAGCCTAGGCAGTCCATTGACGCTCCTTCAGGTCCAACCTCGAGAGGGACCACGTTCAGTTCTAGCAGTCCTCACTCCTAGAGAACAGTTCGAAGTTCGATGCAATTTTTTTCTGACCTCCGTCAACGTTGATGGTCGAAGCGCACAAAGTGATCGGCCGAATTTCCACTCCTCTCGTGTGAGAAATGTTCAGCGCGTCTCGCGCCATCGCATTCATCGACCACTCGCACCGTCCCTAGGATGTGGACACGCCTCGTGGGACAATCCCACAAGGGACGTGGAGTAGGGGCGGTGCCAGATTCAGCCGAGGACCACATCGAACGCGAGCGAGCAGTTCAGCCAACGACCACTCCTGGTCTTCTGGGAAATGACGAAAGCCTGTCATCTGGCCTGTTTTCACTGCCGCGCGAACGCCCAAGAGACGGGCGGTGACGACGAGCTCTCCACCGACGAAGGATTCGCGTTGATCGATACCCTGGCGGCGATTGGCGCACCGCGGCCGATTCTCATTCTCACCGGCGGCGACTGTCTGATGCGCGAGGACCTAGTGCAAATCGCGACCTACGCGGCCCTGGCCAAGGTGCCGATCGCGATCGCACCCTCGGTCACCCCTCGCTTGACGTCCTCGACGCTGCAGGCGCTGCGTGACTGCGGGGTGAAGAGCGCCTCACTGAGCTTGGATGGCGCGACGGCATCGATCCACGATGCCGTTCGCGGTATCGACGGACACTTTGAATCAACGCTGCGAGCGATCCGTCAACTCAAGGAACACGGCTTCACCACTCAGGTCAACACCACCGTCATGCCGACGAACGTGCGCGAACTGCCTGATGTGGCGGCACTACTGCACGACGAGCGAGTCGACGTCTGGGAGGTCTTCTTCCTCATCACGACCGGCCGGGGTACGGAGATCGAGGCCACCACGGCCCGAGAGAACGAGGACGTGTGTAACTTTCTCGTCGACGCTTCGCGCTACGGGTTCACCGTGCGTACGGTCGAAGCGCCATTCTTCCGTCGGGTCGCCCTCGAGCGTCGAGGGAGCGACGGCGTCTTGCCGCGCGCGATGGAGGGCCATTCGTTGTACGCGTCGCTGCGTGATCGGCTCTTTGAACGTTTGGGACCGAGCACGGCGCCGATTCGTGCGCCCAGCGCGGCGACGCGCGACGGCAAGGGCATCGTGTTCGTCGCCGCCAACGGCGACGTCTATCCATCGGGCTTTCTGCCGATCAAGCTCGGCAACGTCAAGGTCTCGAGCCTCATTGACATCTATCGAAACGACGAACTCTTGCGATCGATACGGGCCGCTGATTTCGTCGGCCCGTGTGGCGATTGCGAATACGCCAATCTCTGCGGTGGTTCGCGTTCGCGAGCGTTCGCGGCCTACGGTAATCCGCTCGCCTCAGATCCTGGATGCGTTCACGTTTCCGAAGTCGTGGCCTCGGGTAGCTAAAGGTTGGCGCGACGGTCAACTTTGCGACCGGTCACCTCTAGGGGGCGAATGCGAAAGGCCACCGGAACCCTGCCTTCACCTCGATCGCCCGAGTTGCGCCCGGCGCCCGTCGTCGAAATGAGACGCTCAGTGAGTATCCGTTTTGCGTGCACGGCGTCATCGTCGTGCAACTCCTCATAGACGCCCTGGATAATGACGCTGCGCCAACTTCCATCGACGAGATACTCATCGATTTCAAAACAGACGCTGGAGTTTTGGCGCATCATGGAGACCTTCTGGCCCTCGGTCGTATAGATGTAGAACGCGTCGGTGTCCCATGCGAAGATCACGGGGACGACGTAGGTCACGCCGTCGACGTGGCAACCGACCCGACCAACCTTCTGCACCAAGATGAAGTTGTCGATTTCGGCCGCGGACATCTCTTCGATCACGACGTGAGATTACACTCGCGAGACTCGCGGGCCTCGAATAGACGAGCGATCGTCCTTAGCCTTCGGGCGACGCGACGCGACCAGAGTCGGTGATCCACGGTCGATGAGTTGACCGACGCGATGAAGGGTCGGACCATCGAGCAGCGCGAGAACAATAGGCTTTGAATTACTATGCAGATTCGCTTGATTCGCCTCGACGAGTGTGAAGCGCTTGGACAGATCACGCTGAGGGCGTACAAGAATTTAGATGGCAGGGAGTCCCTCGGACCTTACGAAAAACAACTGCTCGACGTCGCCGCTCGCCAACTCGACAGCGAGGTGTACGTCGCGGTTGATAACGACGGGAATCTCGTAGGGGGCGTCACCTATGTTCCCGGCCCCGAGCGCACGATGAGCGAGTTCCAAGATCCCGACGCAGCCGGAATACGTATGCTCGCCGTGGATCCGCAATATCAGGGATTAGGCGCGGGTCGTGCCCTCGTCGAGGCTTGCATTGCCCGCGCTCGCCTCCAGCATCGTCGACGCATAATCTTGCACTCGACACCGGTGATGACGAGCGCACAAGCCCTATACCAGCGCCTCGGGTTTGATTCTTTTCCTGAACTGGATGTCTGGTTCACGGACGACCCGTACTCCCCGAGTGACCCCCTTCATCTCATTGCCTACACCCTCACGCTCTAATTTGCTCTGAAGGTAGTCTGCCGTCATGCACGCTCCCGGATACTTGATCGCCACGGGCCGTGACGCCGACATCTTCGAATGCGGTAGAGGAAGAGTTCTGCGGCGGTCGCGCAATGACCGCTCGCAGGTGCTTGAGGCAAGGGCAATCGAATTCGTCCGCACTAAGGGTTATCCAGTCCCAGAAGTCTTCGAAGTCAGCGACGACGGCATCGATTTGCTCATGGAGCGCATCGAAGGACCCACCATGATCGAGGCGGCCGCCGCTCAACCTTGGAGACTAAGAGGTTTCGGACGCGACTTGGCTGAGTTGCACCAATCACTCCACCAACTTAAAGCTCCAGAGTGGATGCCCGCAGCACCGTGCGGTCCGGGTGAACGGCTACTGCATATGGATCTACATCCTTTGAACATCATTCTTTCGAAGAAGGGACCGATCGTTGTGGATTGGACGAACGCGGCCCGAGGCAATCCGTTGGTCGACGTCGCGGCAACTTGGGTGCTACTGGCTTCGGGAAGTGTCTCAAGTAGTCGAGTCCAAGCCGCACTTGTAAAAGTGGGGCGCGGCATCATTCTTAAAGCCTTTCTTCGGTCATTCCCGAGAGATGAACTCTCTGGCGTGCTGGGCCGCGTCGTGGAGTGGAAGTGCCAGGACACGAACATGAGCGCTATCGAGATCGAACGAATGCGCTCGCTTCTTTAAGACGAGGGCACGCCAGGGCGCAGCCGTATGAAGAAGGCGGCGCCGCGGCGACCTCGACGGAATCGGTGTTTCGGACTCGATCTAGTTGACGTTTTGAGGTATCAGTTGGCGCAGAAGGGACTGGCGCCACTTCTCCGCCTGGTGGACCTGGTTGAACGTGAAGAGGTGGACGCCCTCGACGATCGAGGCGGGATCGGCCAGCGCAGCGCCTTCTCGTTGCAGTAGGCGAGTCGGGTCGTAGCCGCCGGGCGCGCCCAGTCGAAAGATCCAATTGGTGTGGCCCGAGAGCACGCGCATCGAATCGCCGACGCCGATCTTGGTGGCCATCGCCAGCAACTTGGTCTGCTCGACGGGTCCGGCCAGGCCGAAGTAGAGCGGGAGGGTGACCCCTCTCGCGCGCACGCGCTCGATCCAGCGTCGTACCGTCGACGCGTTAAAGCAGAGATTGCTCACGATGTAGGTCGCGTAGTTGCGCTTGTCCCACATGGCCTGGACCGTGAGGTCGTCCGAGATATTGGGGTGGCTCTCGGGGTGTCCGGTGATGCCGACGTGTGGGAAGGGCCGACCGAGTGAGTCCAGTTCGATGAGGAGCGAGAACGAGCTGTCGTATTGGCCCGCCGGGGGATCGGCGTCGCCGGCGGGGACAAATATGTCCTCGACGCCGCAGGCGAGCAACCGGGCCGCGATCTCTTCTAAGTGAACGCGGTCCACGACCTGGCGGGCCGCGACGTGGGGCACGACGCGGTAACCGTGCGCGCGCAGCTTCTCGGCTAGATCGAACGACGCCTCGAGCCCCTTGCTCGGCGAGGCGGTCACGGTGATCGTCACCTCACGCGGCAGCCACTCCAGCACCTTCTCCTCGATCGAGGCGCTCGGGATGACCTCGAACCGGGGACGTACAAGCAACGAGGCGGCGGCCCGCAACGCGCTACGCACGTTGTCCGGCTTGGCTCGGGAGATTCGAAACCTTCACCGCGTTGGCCGTGGCGCCGAGCAGCGCCTCGAGTTCGAGCTCGAGTGAGGGGGTACCGACTTCAATGACGACGAGTGGGAGCGCGAAAAGATCGGCGACTCGTCGGGCTTCGGCCTCGAGTTCGGCGTTCGGGCGCTGGGCGAGCCAGACCACTCTCCGGTAGTTACCGAAGTAGTCGTCCCAGAGTTCGGGGTGACGATCGAGACCGAGTTCGTGGAGAACGGTGCGCCGAAAGCTCTGCACGAGAAAGTCGGTCAGCAGGTACGTGCCCGGTTCGTCGGTGAAGAGGTCTTCAATCTTCTCCGCGCTGGCGAACACGTCGTAGCAGTGCTGGCCGCGAAGTCGCTCGATTCCCAGGCGCTCGCACACTTCGTCGAGCGCGCCGTAGGTGCCGCAGTCGGCGTAGGCGAGCACGACCGCTTGCCCTTGCGCCTGGAGTTGGCGGACGAACTGTTCGACTCGCGGGGCGATCTCGCGGGGTCGGTTGTGCAGCAATGCTGGCAGTAGATGCAACTCGACGGGCCAGGCGCGGCGAGCGACGATGTCGCGAATGGAAGGCCCGAGCGCGCCGCAGGCGACGACCGTGGTCGGCGCCAGTGGGGTCGTGTCAGACCGGGAACGCGAGTTGGTCGACGAACTGGTCATTGAAATCGCTTCGGTCGGAAAGCTCGACATACTCCACCTCCTCTAACAGCGTCATGGCCCCCGCACGCTCCCTCAGGCTGAGCAGCGCCATCTTCGCGCCCTCGCCCGCGACGTTGCCGGCACTCACGATACGCAGAATCGGCAACTTGGGCACGAGGCCGAGTCGCACCGCGCTCGCCGGCGAGAGGTAGCTGCCGAACGAGCCAGCCAGGAGTACTTGTTGCAGGTCTTCCTCTTTTACGCCCGCTTCTTCGAGCAAGATGTGCCAACCCGTGGCGATCGCCGCTTTGGCGAACTGCAGTTCACGCACGTCACGTTGGGAGAGGAAGATGGATTTCTCGGCGTCGCCAACGTCGCCCTGCCAGTGCAGAACGAAGACCCGCAGGTCGCCCAGTTGGGTCAGCCGTGGCGCGAGGCCGGGGGCCAGGCGGACGGCTTCCTCATCAGAAACGAACCGGCCGGAGGCGTCGATGAGTTTTTGCTGCACGAGTTCAGCCACCACGTCTACCAGACCCGAACCGCAAAGTCCCTCGGGCTCAACGTCACCGATAACCCCGAGTTCGACGCCCTCGGCGCTCAACTTGACGACTTCAATCGCACCGGGCGCGGCGCGCATGCCGCAACGAATCGCCGCGCCTTCGAAGGCCGGTCCGGCCGGCGCGGCCGTGGCGAGCAAGCGGTCACTGTTGCCCAGCACCAGTTCACAGTTGGTGCCGATGTCCAAGAACAGCCGTAGCCTCGAGTCGCGGTCCATCCCCGAGGCCAACATGCCGGCGATGATGTCGCCGCCCACGTAGGCACCGAGAGCTGGAAAGACCACCGCGCGGGCCCGCTCGTGCACGTGCACGCCGACTTCGCTGGCGAGGATCTCGGGGAACAGTTTCGTCGACATGATGAACGGCGCCACGCCCAGGGCTTCGGGATCGATGCCGAGCACGATGTGGGTCATCGTGGCGTTGCCGGCCATGGCGATCTCGTAGACCTCGCTGGGATCGACGCCGCCCTCTGCGCATACGGCCTGGGCCAGTTCGTCCAGCGTCTCGTGGGCCAAACGGGTCAGGGGCTCGAGCGCGTGGGCGTCCATCATGATCGCGCTGATGCGTGTGATCACGTCGGCGCCGAAGGGCTGTTGTTTGTTGAGCATTGACTGCACCCCGACGGGCGTGCCCGTGGTGAGGTCGAGCAACGTCGCCACGACCGTCGTCGTCCCGAGGTCGAAGGCGATCGCGAACATACGCTCGGTGGTGTCCCCGGGTTCGACGGCGATTAAGACGTTGTCGATCACGACCGCTGTCACTCTGTAGTCGTTCTTTCGCAGCACTTGACCGAGCGTGCGCAGTACGGCAAGCTCCGGGCGCAGTTCGAGGTCATCCAGACTCGCCAACAACCTCTCCAGATCGGTCGCCTGGTCCGACAAGGTCGGCTCGGTCAGTTCGACGTAGCGCTTTTGCACGGCCGGGCGCAGGATGACCTTTCGCCCGACGCCCACGGTCGCGGCCTTCGGTCGGGTCACGAGTGGCGGGATGTCGACGCGCAGGTCCATCGCGACCTCGATCCGACAGGCTAGGCGCCAGCCGTCACGAAGTTCGTCGGTGGAGAAAGCCCGCGTGTCGAGATTGGTGATCGGCGCGATGCCTTCGAGCACCTGGACCTTGCACTTACGACACGTGCCGTGTCCGCCGCAGGTGGAATCGATCGCTACACCGTTCCAACTCGCCGCGTCGAAGAGGAAGACTCCCGGCGGCACACGGACCTTGCGCCCAGAGGGTTCGAAGAGCAGGTCGAGACGACCGCGCGCGTCGGAATGATCGAGCGGTGTTACCTGGCTGGGGTCACGAGTCCCGGTGGGCATGCGAAGTTCGCTCATGATTCACTGGCGCTCTGTTGGGCGCGGTGCGCGGCGATCCACGAAGCGCCCCACTCGTCGCGATTCAGCAACAGGTCGGCCGCTTTAACCGCTCGGACCAATTGCGGCGTGCGTGCGTCCATGATCGCGCTGGTGAGACCGGACCTCATGGCGATCGTGAGAAACGCCGCGCCGAGCGTCGTGCGGTCGGGCATGCCAAAGGACACGTTCGAGGCGCCCAGGGTCATGTTTACGCCGAGTTCATCGTGAATGACCGCGATGGTCTCGAGGGTCTTGACGACGAGTGTCGTGTCGGCCCCGATCGGCATGGCGAGTGGGTCGATTATGACGTCTTCGATGGCGATGCCGTAGTTGTTGGTCGCGACGTCGACGATCTTGCGCGCGAGTTCGAGGCGCCGCTCGGGCTCGTAGGGGATCTCGAACTCGTCGTTCGGTAACGCGATGATCGCCGCGCCGTGGCGCTTGACGAGCGGCAGGATCGCCTCGAGCCGATCGTCCTCAGCTGTCACCGAGTTGACGAGGGCCTTACCCTCGTACGTCGCCAGTCCCGCCTCGAGCGCTTCAATCACCGAGGAGTCGAGACAGAGCGGCACGTCGGTCAGGCTCTGGATCAACTTGATGGCCTGGATCATCAGATCCACTTCGTCGGCCAAGGGCACGCCCATGTTGACGTCGAGCACCATCGCGCCGCCGGCTAGCTGTTGGGCGACGTCAATATGGATCCGTGAGAGGTCGCCGGCGCGCAGTTGCTCTTGGAAGATCTTGCGCCCCGTAGGGTTGATGCGTTCGCCGATGATGCAAAACGGTTGGTCCTCGCCAATGATCACTTCGCTCTTGGCGGAGCGAAGGACGGTGCGCACGGGCGAACTCGCTGACTAGGCCGAGACGGCGGCGCGCCGTTTCGCGAGCAGCTCTTTGGCCTTTTTGACCGCCGCCGAGGCGTCCGATGCGTAGCCGTCGGCCCCCACGGCGTCGGCGTACTCCTGGGTGACCGGGGCGCCGCCGACCATGACGATGACCTGGTCGCGTAGTCCGGCCTTTTCGAGCACGTTGATGTTGGCTTTGAACATCGGCATGGTCGTGGTGAGAAAGGCCGAGAATCCCACGATGTCGGGCTTGTGCTCTTGGATGGCCTTGACGAAGCGCTCGGGCGCGACTTGCACGCCGAGGTCGATCACGTGAAAGCCCGCGCCTTCGAGCATGATGTCCACCAAGTTCTTACCGATGTCGTGCACGTCGCCCTTGACGGTGCCCATGACGAAGGTGCCGACCGGCTCGATGCCGGTCTCGATCATGAGCGGACGCAACACCTCGAGCGCGCCGGCCATGGCTCTCCCCGCGATGAGCATCTCGGGCACGAAGAAGTCGCCGCGCTCGAAACGCGCGCCAACTTCCTCGAGGGAGGGGATGAGCGAGTCGAAGAGCAGCGTCTCGGGGCTGAGGCCCATCGCCAGTCCCGCGTTGGTCAGCTCTAACACCGCGGGGGCGTTACCCATCAGCGTGGATTCGTACATCTCTTTGAGCAGTTCCTCTTGGTTCACGCCGCACCCTTTCTCTTTGACTTGTAGCCGAGCGCCTGGGAGAGGGCGTTCGCTTCGGCCACGCACTGGGCGCCCACGTGGCTGACCCTCGACGCGTTGAATCGCGTCGAGGGTCCCGAGACCGAAATAGCGGCGATCACGACGCCCTCGTCACGGCGTACCGGTGCCGCCACGGCGACGAGCCCGGATTCGAGTTCTTCGGTGGCGACGGCGAAGCCTCGTCGGCGGATCTTGGACAGTTCTCCCTCGAGCGCGGGGCGCGTCGTGATGGTTCGAGGCGTCAGTCGCTCTAAGCGTCCACTCGGAATATCGGCGGCGCCGTGAGCGAGCAACACCTTGCCCAGCGCCGTGCAGTGCAGCGGTTCGGAACGACCCAACCAGTTTGTTCCCCCGAGCACGTAGTGGCTATCGACCTGAGCGATTTGGATTACCATCCCGTGGCGAATGACGCCGAGATTGATGGTTTCGCGACAGAGTTCGCCGAGTCGCTCGAGGTAGGGAAAGGCGACCCCGACCAAGTCGCTCTCGGCGTTTCCGCGCAGGGCGTAGCGAACGAACGCCTCGCCGGGCAAGAAGCCGCCATTGGTGTCTCGACGGAGGAGCCCGTTTCGCTCGAGCGCGCTCAAGATTCGTGACGTCGTGCTCTTGGCGAGGCCCGAGGATTCGGCCAACTCACTGAAGGTCACTGAGCGNNCGATTTCGTGTGAAATGAGGTCTTGATGTTCGTCAACAAGATGGCCCGGTACGAACTCCTCTCTCCCGACGCGGTCAAGGTCCTCGATCGAGGGTGGCGGCGCATCGTTTCCGAGATCGGCGTGCAGTTCGTCAAGCCCGAAGCGACGGAGCTGTTTCAAAAGGCCGGCCAACGAGTCGACGGTCAGACGGTCTTCCTCGATCCGGACTTCGTGATGGAGCAAGTCGCGAAGGCGCCCCGAGAGTTCGACGTCCAGGCGCGTAATCCTCTCAACAACGTGCACGTCGGGGGCGACCACATGATCTTCAGTGGCGTCTACGGACCGCCCTTCGTTAGAGATGGGGCTGTTCGCCACGACGCCACGATGGAGGACTTCAGGAAATTCTCGATGCTGTCCCAGAGTTTCCCCGAGCTCGACTCGGCCGGCGGGATTATCTGTGAGCCGAACGACGCGCCCCTCGACTCACGACACCTCGACATGATCTTCGCCTTACAGACCCTGACCGACAAGTTCTACATGGGCAACGTGGTCTCGGGCCCGAACGCCCTGGACACGATCAAGATGACCGAGATCCTCTTTGGCGGCAGAGAGACCATTGAAAGGACGCCGGCCACCATTTCGCTCATCAACTGCAACTCACCCTTGCGCTGGGACGATCGGATGCTCGACGCACAGTTCGAGTACAGCCGCGCCAATCAGCCGGTGGTGTTGACGCCCTTTCTCCTCATGGGCGCCATGTCCCCGGTGACGATCCCGGCGGCCCTGGTCCAGCAGCTCGCCGAGGCGCTCTCGGGCATCGCGCTGTCTCAGCTCATTCGCCCCGGTTGTCCGGTCATCTTTGGCTCGTTCCTCTCCAACATCGACATGCAGTCCGGCTCGCCGTGCTTTGGCACCCCCGAGTCCGCGATCGGGTTACTCTGCACGGGCCAGCTGGCCCGGCACTTCGGGCTGCCCTTTCGCACCGGCGGGGGACTGACCTCGAGTCAGATGCCCGACGCGCAGGCGGCNNTGGCTCGAGAGCGGGCTCGTGAGTTGCTACGAGAAGTTCATCATCGACATCGAGCTCTTGCGGATGCTGCGCGTGGAGTTCACGCCCTTAGAGATCGACGAAGCCGCGCTGGCCTTTGACGCGCACCTTGAGGTCGGCCACGGCGGGCACTTTCTTGGCGCCGAACACACCATGACCCGCTTTCGCGACTGCTTTTACCGACCGATGCTCTCGTCGTCGAAGAACTTCGAACGGTGGGCCCGTGAAGGGTCCCAGGACGCGAGTTCGAGGGCCGGCGACATCTACCGAAAGACGATCGAGGGGTACGAGGCGCCACCCCTGGACGACGCGATTCGCGCCGAGTTAGAGGAGTACGTCATTCGTCGGCGCGCCGAGTTAGGCGACTGATGGGCGCCATCGGCCTCGAGGCGACGTGATTCACTCGCTTGGCGATTGGCACTGAAGTACCTCGGGAGATGAAAATGAGCACCATGAACGAATCGAGCGCTCGAGCGCGGGCCGTCATCATCGGCGCGGGGATCGTTGGCAACAGCCTGGCCTACCACCTGGCGCGACTTGGTTGGCGCGACTTGGTCCTTGTCGACAAGGGCCCGATGCCCAACCCTGGTGGGTCGACGGGCCACGCCTCGAACTTCATCTTCCCCGTCGACTACTCCAAGATGATGACCGAACTCACCGCCGACAGCACCGCGCAGTACAAGGAGCTCGGGGTCTTCATTGAGAGTGGGGGTATTGAAGTTGCGCGCAGCGACGCGCGACGCCAGGAGTTGCGCCGACGCATGTCGGCCGCCACCGCCTGGGGCGTGCCGTGTGAGTTACTGAGCCCCGAAGGTGTCGCCAAATTGGTGCCCTATCTCGACCCGGCGACGATATTAGAGGGCCTCTACTTCCCGACGGTGGGCGTCGTGGACTCTTTGCGCGCGGGCACGCTCATGCGCGAGCGGGCCCAGGAGATGGGTGCGTTGGAGGTGCGCGCGAACACCGAGATCTTGGGCATCGAACTCTCCGAGGACGGTCAGCGGGTGCGAAGCGTTCGAACCAGCACTGGCGACCTCGAGACCGAGGTCGTGGCGATCTGTTGTGGCGTGTGGAGTGACCGGGTCGCCCAGATGGCCGGGGCGTCGATCCCCCTGACGCCCATCGTGCACCAGATGATCAGCGTCGGGCCGATTCCTCTGTTCGCCGACACCGTCGGCGAGATCACGTACCCGATCGTGCGCGACATGGATACCAACATGTACGAGCGCCAGC
>PKXH01000096.1 GCA_003133405.1 Acidimicrobiaceae bacterium
TCGCCGGTGTTAACCCAGGTGACAACTCTAACACTGAAGGCTCTACCCCTTTGCGGCGGCCCAGTTCTCACCCCAGCTCAGGGAGACTTCGAGTGGCACGCTCAGCGTGGCCGCGTGCGTCAACGCGTCAATCATGATGGCGCTCACCCGCTCCTTCTCCTTTGGCGGTGCCTCCACCAGCACCTCGTCGTGCACTTGCAAAATGAGTCGCGCGTCAAGCTTCGCGTCACTGAGTCCTCGATCGAGCCGCACGAGCGCCGACTTAAATACGTCGGCGGCCAGTCCCTGAATGCCCGCGTTCATCGCTTGGCGTTCGGCCGCTTGACGCTGGGGCCCCACGGCCGTGGCGAAGTCGGGAAAGGGTCGAATCCGCCCGAACTCAGTGCGTGAGTAACCCTGGCGGCGAATCTCCTTGACCACGCTGTCCATATAGTTACGCAGACTCGGAAAGCCCGCGAAGTACCGGTCCATGATCTCTCGCGCCGCGCTGACGCTCACGCCCAGGCGTCGGCTCAGTCCGTACGCCTCCATGCCATAGACCAAACCGTAGGAGACGGCCTTGGCCTGCTCGCGCTGTTCGTGCGTGACGTCTTTGGGTTCGACCCCAAAGACCGACGCGGCGATCGTGCGATGCACATCTTCGTGGCTGGCAAAGGCGGCCAGCAGGCCCTGGTCCTGGGAGAGGTGGGCCAAGATGCGCAGTTCGATCTGGTTGAAGTCCGACACCGCGAGGAGCCATCCATCAGAGGGCACGAAGGCGTAACGCAGACGCCGTCCCTCTTGAGAACGAACGGGGATGTTGTGAAGGTTCGGATTCTCCGACGAGAGCCGTCCGGTTCGCGCCACCACCTGATTGAAGGTGGCGTGAATGCGCCCGTCAGCCCCGACGGCGTCGATCAGGGGCGCGCCGTAGGTACTTCGCAGCTTCTCCACCTCTCGATAGCGCAGGATCAACGGCACGATTGGATGATCGTCCTCGATCGCTTCGAGACTGGTCGCGTCGGTGGAAAACCCCGACTTGATTTTCTTTCCGCGGGTCAGCCCCAATTCGTCAAAGAGCACGGTTTGCAGTTGTTGGGGCGAGTTCACTTTGAATTCGTGTCCGGCTACCTTTTGAATCTCCGCCTCCAGCTCTCGCGCTTCGGTGCTGAACTCTTCGGCGATAGTCCTCAGCATGGCAACGTCAACGCGGATCCCGCGAGCCTCCATGCGCCCCAGAACGGCCACCAGCGGCAGTTCAATTTCTTCGTAGACGCGGTTAAGTTCCCATCGTTCTATCTCGGCGCGCATCACGCCACGAAGTTGCGCGATCAGTTCGACGTCGTGCACCAGGGTCTCGTCGTTCGAGGCACTAAAGAGCGACGGCCTCGCGTCGGCGATGGGTTCGTTGAGGAATCGATTCGCCACGTCCGCCAGCTCGTAGTGTCCACTGATGGCGTCGACCAAAAAGGCCATGATTGATGAGTCGTCCGCGGGATCGGCGAGGGTCACGCCGCGCTCGTCGGCGAAGCGGTAAAGACCCTTGACGTCATGACCCGCGAAGGCGATCTCTCCTACGCCGCTGAGAAAATCATCGAGCGTGACAACGGCGAGGGCCCCAGTCGACACATTCAACACGGCCACCCGCGCGTCGTTGAACGCCACCACGGGGCTCGGCCCGTCCTTAAGAACTGCCGCCAACGTCGACTCGTGCTTTCGGGTGAGGGGCTTTTGCTTGGCTGGCGCGGACGACAGTCGTTCACTGTCACCCGCCGGCTCGCCGAGCAGACCGTCTTGGATCAGCTTGCCCACCCGAGCGCGCATGGAATTCATCTCGTAGCGCTCGAAGAAGCCGTTGACCTCCTGGCGACTCCAACCGCCCAAGGTGAGGTCGTCAAGGCCGACGTCAAGTGGCACGTCGCGAACGAGTCGCATGAGCATCTCGTTATTGCGAGCCCGTTCTTCGTAAGTCGCGAGGTTCTCTCTCAACTTTGGGGTTAGCGCGTCGAGGTGCGCGTAGAGGTCGTCGAAGTCGCGGTACTGCGCGAAGAGCTTCGCCGCGGTCTTCTCCCCGATGCCCGGCACACCGGGCAGATTGTCCGAGGTGTCGCCGCGCAGCGCCGCGAGCAAGGGATAGCGCGCCGCCTCGATGCCGCAGCGTTCGAAGATGCCCGCTTCGTCGTAGAGCGAGTAGTCCGACACGCCGCGACGGTTGTAGAGCACCCTGATGAAGGGGTCCTCCACCAATTGAAAAGTGTCACGGTCGCCCGAGACCACGACCACGGGGATCCTCGCCTCTCGCCCTGAGGTCGCGAGCGTCGCCAAGACGTCGTCCGCCTCGAAGTTCACCACGCCCAGCACCGGTATGTGCAACGTCTCGCACATTGTTCGAATCAAATCGAACTGCGGTTCGAGTTCGGGCGGCGTCTCGGCTCGACCACCCTTGTAGTCTTCGGTCAACTCGTCTCGAAAAGTGCCCCCCGGTAGGTCAAAGGCGACCGCCAGCGCGCGAGGACGTTGCGTGCCAACGAGCGACACCAGCATTGACGCAAAGCCGTGCAGGGCGTTGGTGACGAGACCCGACGAGGTCGCGATGTCGGTGGGTAGCGCAAAGAACGCTCGAAAGGCCAGCGACATTCCATCCAACAGCAAGAGGGGGCGTTGGTCGTCGGTCGCTTCAGTCAACGAATTCGCCCTTGAGAATCTGTTGGGCCACGTCGCGCATTCTCGTACGCGCTCGCATGGCGGACTGTTGAATCACCTCGAAAGCGGCCGGTTCGTCCAGGCCCCGCTCCTGCATGAGCAGCTCCTTGGCCCGTTGCACGACCTCACGAGTCTCAATCTTGTCGTCCGCGCTCGGTACGTCGCTGGCCACCAGGGGCTCACTCGCAGCTGGATTCAAGATCGCCGCCAGCTTTGGCAGTATCTCGCTACTTCGAAAGGGTTTCACGAGGTAGGCCGCCACGCCGGCGTCACGGGCGCTCTCGATGAGGGTGCGTTGGCTAAAGGCGGTCAGCAAGACGACGATGGTCTTGGAGCCCTTTAACTCTTTGGCCACTTCGATACCGTCCAGGCCCGGCATCTTTATGTCGAGTAGTGCGAGATCCGGCGTGTGCTCTTTGATCATCGCCAGCGCGTCATCGCCCCGCGCGGCTTCGCCCACTACCAAGTAGCCATCCGCCTCCAAGATCTCTTTGAGGTCGAGGCGGATAATCGACTCGTCGTCGGCGATGACGACCCGTTTATCCATGGTCATCCTGGGGCGTCCAAACTCGAAGGAGCTCGTCTCTCGCCGCGATCAGTTCTCGCACGTCCAGGGAACGGCGCCTCATCTCGGCGTTCGCCACCATCACGTGGCGCGAGAGTTCCTCGTACTCCTTGGACTGCAGGGGCGTTTCCGAGACCAGAGCGCGAATTCGAGCGTCATCGAGCGCGTCGTTCCATACGACCACCTGTTCTTCAAGTACCGCCAAGCTCTCGCGCGCCTGCGCCAACTGACGTTGCACGTCCTCAAGACGGCGTTGCACGAGGCGGGGTCCCATACTGACACTCTACGGCGACCTACGAGAACTCCAATAGGCGCTCGGCGTCGCTCAACATCGCCGTCGCCGGCTCGACGCCAAAGCCAGACTCGATCTCTCTCACTTCGGCGCCGTATTCGCTTTGTTGAACCTCCACGTCAAGCAGATCACTCGGTTCACTCACGCACGAGTGTGCGAGGGCGCGATGAACCCGTCGAGCGTACGGCGACTCGAAGAAACCACCAAGGTACGCTGCCAATCCCAGTTCGCGGGCCCTCGCGAACAGCGCACGCGCATTGGCTAGCCCGCCCACGCGCGCCGGCTTCACGCAGATCATCTTCGCCGCGTGGTAGTTCTCGATCTGGGTCAAGTCGCGTAACGAACGCACGCCCTCGTCAATGCTGATTGGCACGTCGAGTCGAGACGCGAGGCGAGCGTGATCGATGACGTTGCCGGCCTTGAAGGGCTGCTCCACGGCGGAGATTGTGGCGACCTCACGAATCAACTCCACTAGGGCGAGCACGTCCATGTCCGACGTGGCCGAGCAGTTGAAGTCCACCAGCACCGGAACCCTCAGTCGAGAGAGTCGTTCCAACGTTCGATCACTGATCAGACCTGGCGCACTCTTCAATCGAATTCGGGCCACCGATTCATCGACCAACCAGTCACGGTCACTCAGGAGCGAAACGGTCACCTGCGTCGGCGTCTCAAACTTCGCGGGCCAGAGTGTGCTGATCGTCGTTGAGGCCTCGCGCAGTTCGCGGTCGAGCAGCGCCATTTCGACCAGTTCCGTCGCCACGTTATTGGCCGGCGTGGCGGCACCGAAGCCCGACACCCGTCCCCACGACGGCATTGTGCCTTCGCGAGTCACCACTTCAAGGAGCTGCGCGAGTGAACTTCTCGTGGCGCCCACGACCTCGTCGAGACCGGGGTCACCGTTGAGGGTGCTGGGTTGAGGCGCGACCTCGCCGTAGCCCGGGATGCCTTGGTCGTCCAGACAGAGAAAGAGTCGAGAACGAAGGGCGTGCTCTTGCGCACTCGCGGAAATGGGTTGCGCGAGAACAACGTCTTGGCGATAGAGCGTCGCGTGCATCTCTGCCACCTTACGGTTACTGCTACCG
>PKXH01000066.1 GCA_003133405.1 Acidimicrobiaceae bacterium
CTCCTTGACTCCGCCAACCCTATTGTCACTGCTCTCCTACAAGGCTGAAAGCGCCGGTCGGATCGTCGTGACGGTGGATCCTCGCCACACCAGTCAGACCTGTGGCGAGTGCGGCCACGTCGAGGCGGGTAACCGGGTCAGCCAAGCGGTGTTTTGCTGTCTCGCGTGTGGGCACCGTGCCCACGCCGACGTCAACGCCGCACGCAATATCCTTCGGGCCGGTAGAGCCCGGCAGGCTCTGGCCTGCGCAAGCCGAATCTAGGCCACTACCCCGTAACATGGGTTTAGTCGTCCACGTTTTAGGAGAGCCGTCATGGAAATTCGAATTGGCATTGTCCAGTCAATGAAGGAGATTGACGTCGAACTGCCCGATGACGCCGACCGCGACAAGGTCGTGAAGGAGGTCGAGGCGGCGCTGAACTCGGATTCGGTGCTGTGGCTGACCGATCGCAAGGGCCGACGGGTCGGCGTGGCCGCCCGACGGATCTCGTACGTGGAACTGGGCACGCCCGCCAGCGAGCGCGTCGTGGGATTCGGCGCGGCCTAACTCTCCGTGATTGACTACCACCTGCACCTGTGGCCCCACTCGGAGTCCTCGGTGTGGTTTCGACTCGATCAGATCGCCGCGTACTGCGACGAGGCCGCGCGCCACGGCGTCAATGAACTCGCCCTCACCGAACACTCCCACCGCTTCGTCGACGTCGCGTCGGTCGTGGGGCCCTTTTGGGAACGCTTCGGCCACGAACCGACCAGCAAGACCATGGCCGCGTACTGGGACTTTCACGCGCGCAATTCACTCGAGGAGTACGTCACGCTCGCTCAACGGGCCAAGGACGAGGGCCTGCCGGTCAAGATCGGCCTCGAGGTCGACTACTACAAAGACCAGATGGGCGCGGTGTCTGAGCTCTTGGCGCAGTATCCCTTCGACGTCTTGATCGGTTCGGTGCACTGGCTCGGCACGTGGCACTTAGACGACTACGAGAGCGAAGTCGATCTCCACGAATGGCGGGTGCGTGACGTCGACCAGTGTTGGCGTGACTACGCGATCGCCATCGACGAGCTCTGCGCGGCGAACGCGGTCGACGTGCTCGCGCACCCTGATCTCATCAAGGTCGCCGGGTTCATTGCCAGCAGTCCCGGTGACACCTGGGATGCGATGGCCGAGTCGGCCGCGAAGGCCGACGTGTCGATGGAGTGCTCCTCCGCCGGTTGGGCTAAGCCCGTGGGCGAGCAGTATCCGGCCGAGGGTTTCCTCGACCGGCTCGTCGCGAAGGGTCTCACGTTCACGACCGCCTCCGACGCGCATCAAAACGAGCGAGTTGGCGAGCGCGCGAGCGATCTCGCGGCGATGCTCGAGGCGCGCGGGGTGCACGAAGTGGCGTCGTACACGGGTCGCCAGCGTCGGATGATTCCCCTAAGAGCGAACTAGTGGCCACGATCGCTGAGCTCGTGGCCCAGCACACGAAGCTCGACGAAGCGGCCACCGATCACCTGCTTCGACTCATGGCGTCGTGGTCCCTCCTGTCCGACCTCGCCTTTTCAGACTTGTTGCTCATGGCCAAAGTCAGTCAACGTGATGGCGGCGATGAGAGCTTCGTCGTCTTAGGTCAGATGCGTCCGAACAATCGCACGACGCTGATCAATAACGACCTCGTGGGGTCGACGCATCGAGCCGACGACTGGCCCCTCGTTCGCGTCGCCTTCGAGAGCGGCACGCGCGTGGTAGGCGAGTCCAAGATCGACAACGTCGCGGACCTGGTGCCGGTGTGGTGCGTGCCGGTTCGCTATCGCGACCAGGTCGTGGCGGTGATGGTCCGACTCCAGGGGCCGCTGCGTGGTTCGGCCTCGCTCTATGAGCAGTCGTACCTCTCGTGCTTTGAACGGCTCTGCGACATGGTCGCCGACGCGACGTTTCCCTTCCGCGAGGAGGCCGTGGCCGGTCCGGGACTGCCCAGGGTGGGCGACGGGATCATCTTGTTCGACGCCCTCGGTCAACTCGAGTTCGCCACGCCCAACGCCGTCAACGCACTGCACCGGCTCGGGATCTACGCCTCGGCCGAAGGACGGACCCTCGAAGAGCTCGGCGTAAAGACTCGCGTCATCGAGCGCTCGCTGGAGTTTGGCATCCCCACGCTGGAAGAGATCGATCTGGGCCACGACGTCGCGATTCAATTTCACGGCGTGCCGTTGAAGGACAACAACCAGGTCACGGGCGTGTTGACCCTCCTACGTGACGTGTCCGACCTTCGACAGCTCGATCGAGTCGTCATGAACAAAGAGGCCGCCGTGCGTGAGGTCCATCACCGCGTGAAGAACAATCTCCAGACGATCTCGTCGCTGTTGCGTCTTCAAGCGCGCCGCAGTGACGAGGCGGAGACCAAGATCGCGCTCAACGAGGCCGAGCGGCGCGTGCGGTCCATCGCCGTGGTCCACGAAGTGCTCTCGCGCGAACCCGGCGAAGAGGTGGTCTTTGACGAAATCGTGCGTTCTCTCGTGCTACTCGTCGAGGACTCCGTCTTGGCGCTGCATCCGGTGGAGATCGTCGTGAACGGTGACCTCGGGGTGCTGTCGACCGATCTGGCGACCCCGCTCGCGGTGGCGCTGGCTGAGCTTCTGACGAACGCGGTCGAACACGCCTTTACCGACTTTGACGGATCTGACAACGAGCACGTGGGCGTCGTCACGCTGAATCTCTACATCGAAGATGATCAGGCCGTGGCGGAGATTCGTGACAACGGGCGCGGACTCGGAGAGAACTTCTCACTCGAGGTGCCGACCAGTCTCGGTCTTTCGATAGTGCGCGACATCATCCGTGCCCAGCTCTATGGCGAGATCGAGATGAAATCGGTCGCGGGCGAGGACGGTGGTGGGACGCTCGTTCGCGTCGCGGTGCCGCTGAGCTCTCGGCTTTAGTTCGTTGTCGCGGCGCGCCGGCGAGCGGCGAGCCACTGCTTGCGCAGCTTCCGGCGCTCGTCTTCGGTCGTGCCGCCCCAGACGCCCGACTCCTGATTCGTGGCGAGGGCGAACTCGAGACAGGCCTTTTGCGCGTCGCAGTGGTCACAAACGCGCTTGGCGGACTCAATCTGGTCGGTCGCCATCCCGGTCGTGCCGACCGGGAAAAACAACTCAGGTTCGGTGTCTCGACAGGCGGCGAGAGAGCGCCAGTCGGAGTCGTCCCAGGCGTGGGTGCGGTTCCAGATCAACGACATGAAAATCCTCTAACTTTGGGTGTAATACGGTCCTCAGACAAAAAGAACACGTACGTGGAAGGAAAATTCTACTGAAAATGCGATTGGAAAACAAGGGGTTTTTCAGGTATTTAGCCTCATCGGGAGTAGTAATTCCTGGTCACGAAGGAGAGTTTTGAGGTGACTACGGTCTTTGCGCACCGCGGAGCCCACCTGCACGATCGCGAAAACACGCTCGTGGCTTTCCGCAACGCCGTGGCCCTGGGCGTGGCGGGAGTCGAGCTCGACGTGCGTAAAACGCTCGATGGGGCCCTGGTGGTCCACCACGATCCGACCATCGGCCCAAGGGCCATTGCGCACCTCAACGCTCGCGACCTGCCGGCGTACGTGCCAACGCTCGAAGCGGCCCTGGACGCTCTAGTGGGCGTCACGGTGAACGTCGAGATCAAGAATATGAAGCATCGCAGTGAGCCGACCTACGACGAATCAGGCGATTTCGTGCGCGAGGTACTCGACCTCGCGCACGCGAAACGTCGAGACTCCTCGGTCGTCCTATCGTGTTTTGACCTGGCGACCTGTGTGGTAGCTCGTACTTATGACCCGGCCATGAACGTCGGGTGGCTGGTGCGCCACGGCCCGCTCGCCGAGGCGCTCGAGCACGCCCGCGAGCTCAATCTGAGCGCCGTGAATCCGCACTTCACCATGGTGAAGCCCGCGAGCCAACAGCGGGCGAGCGAACTCGAACTGTCTCTCAACGTATGGACCGTGAACGAACCAGCGGACATTACGGCCATGGCGGCGCTGGGCGTGGCGAGCATCATCACCGACCAACCGGCCCTAGCGCTCGAACTGCTCGGGCGCGAGTCGCACTAATTTGTGCCGTTCGGTAATCGCCTAGATTGTTGGCAATGAACATCGTCGTGTGCGTAAAGCAGATACCCGATCCGGCGGCGCCCCAATCGTTCGACGCTTCGAACAATCTGAACCGATCGGGCAAACTCATTCTCGACGAGGCTGACACTTACGGCGTGGAGATGGCCCTGCAGTTGGTTGACAAATCCGGGGGTGGCGAGGTCACCGTCGTGTCGATGGGTTCGGCCGCGGACGTCGCGGGCCTGCGCAACGCGCTCGCGATGGGCGCGACCAAGGCCGTGATCGTCAGCGATGACTCGCTGCGTGGCAGCGACGCGCTCGGCACCGCCAAGGTGCTCGCCGCGGTCATTCGTCGCGACAGTTTCGACCTCGTGTTGGCGGCGACCGAATCGTCCGATGGTTACACCGGCACCACGCCCGTTCAACTCGCAGAACTGCTGGGCCTGCCCTCGATCACCTTCGCCAAGGCCGTCACCGTGGAAGGGAACTCGCTCAAAGTGAGTCGCCAGACCGAGGCCGGGTTCGACGAAATAACCGCACCACTGCCCGCGCTCGTCACGGTCACGGCCGGAGTCGTCGAACCGCGCTACGCGTCGTTCAAGGGCATCATGGCCGCCAAGTCCAAGCCCCTCGAAGTACTCACGGTCGCCGAACTCGGACTGGAGGGCCAGGTGGGCCAGGTGGGCGCGCGCGAGGTCATCGTCTCGGTCGAAGCGGTCGAGTCGCGCCAGGGTGGCGAGAAGTACGTCGACGAGGGCGACGGCGCGGCCAAGGTCATTGCGTTCCTCGAATCGATCAAGGTTCTCTAGGAGCAACGGATGGCACTTTCCACTCTCTGGGTTGTCGCTGAACCCTCCGGAGATTCCTTCAGCACGGCCTCGCTTGAACTCTTGAGCCACGCGCGCACTCTGGCCACGAACGTGGCCGCCGTGACGTGGGGCGAGGGGGGATCGCTCAACGCCCAAGCCGGCGAGTATGGCGCGACGACGCTCTACGACGTGGGCGCGCTGGACGGCGCCTTACCGGGCGTGCCGGTGGCGGCGGCGATTCAGGCACTCATCACGGCGAACGGCGCCCCCGACGCGCTCCTCATTCCCAACAGTTACGACGGGCGCGACATCGCGGGACGGCTCTCGGCACGTCTCGATCGGCCGGTGCTCACCAACGCGACGGCCCTCAACGACGACGGAGGTCTCGTCACCGAACACCCGGTCTTTGGCGGTTCGTTCACCGTTCGGGCCAAGTTCACGGGCGAGGGTCCCGGCATCGTCGTCGTGCGCGCCAAGTCCTTTGCGGCCGAACCCTCGGGTGGCTCGCCCGCCGCCGTGGTCGCGGCGCCCGCGGGCGACACCGGCGCCACGGGTCGGGCGGTCATCACGGTGTCGCACGTCGAAGCGCGCACCGGGCCCAAACTCGAAGACGCCACGGTCGTCGTCTCGGGCGGCCGGGGCCTCGGCGAGGCGGGCGCGTACGCGTTGATCGAAGAGTTGGCGACCCTCTTGCACGGCGCCGCGGGCGCGAGCCGGGCCATCGTCGACGCCGGTTGGGTGCCCTACTCCCAACAGGTCGGCCAGACTGGCAAGACCGTGAAGCCCCTGGTGTACGTCGCGTGTGGCATCTCGGGCGCGACCCAACACATGGTGGGGATGAAGGGTTCGAAGAACATCGTGGCGATCAACAAAGACGCGGACGCGCCGATCTTCCAGATCGCCGATCTGGGCATCGTGGGCGACGTGCACAAGGTGTTGCCCGCGCTGATCGATGCGTTGAAGGCGCGTAGTTAGCACCAGTGACGTCGACGCTCTTTTGCGGGCTCGTCGCGACTGGCCCGGGGGAGTTTCGGGGGCGAGCGTCGCTCGATGAGTAGCGAACTCGCCACTTTTCAAGCCCGACGATGGTGGACCCTTTCGCTGCTCGCGATGGTCCAGTTGATGGTCCTGCTCGACGTGACAGTGGTGAACATCGCGCTGCCGCGCGCTCAGAGCGCCCTGCACTTCTCGTCGGGCAATCGACAGTGGATCGTGACTGCCTACGCCCTGGCCTTTGGCTCGTTGCTCTTGCTCGGCGGACGTTTGAGCGACCTCTGGGGACGGCGAAACGCGCTCTACGTCGGCCTGGCGGGTTTTGCGTTGGCTTCGTTGTTGGGCGGCTCGGCGCGCAGTTTCACGGTCTTGGTCGTGGCGCGCGCGCTCCAGGGCGTCTTTGGCGCGCTGCTCGCGCCCGCGGCCCTGGCGGCGCTCAGCGTGACCTTCGCCGACGCCCAAGAGCGCGCCCGAGCCTTCGCCATCTACGGTCTGGTCGGTGGCGCTGGCGCGGCGATCGGACTCTTGCTCGGCGGCGCCTTGACCCAGTGGGCGTCGTGGCGCTGGTGCCTCTTTATCAATGTTCCCCTGGCCGCCGTCGCGCTCGTGGGGGTCGCCCTCTTCGTCAAGAGCGTTCGGGGCGAGCACCACACCCGGCTCGACGTGCCGGGCACGGTGCTGGCCAGTGGGGGGCTCTTCTTCGTGGTCTTTGGACTGAGCCACGCGGTGACCTCGAGTTGGGCCAACGCGGCCACGTGGGGCTCGTTGGTGGTGGGCGTGGTCCTGTTGGTGCTCTTTGTCGGGTGGCAGCAGCGCTCGAAGCATCCGCTGCTGCCTCTGCGGATCCTCACGAGTCGCACGCGTGCCGTTTCGCTCATCGCGCTGCTCTTGACCAGCATAAGCCTCTTCGCCGTGTTTCTCTTGTTGGCCTACTACCTCGAAGAGACCCTGGGCTACTCGCCGCTTCGTACCGGTGTCGCGTTCGTGCCCCTCGTGCTCGCGTTGGCGCTCTCCTCGACGTCGGCGAGTGCTCGACTTCTGGCCAAGACCGGGCCGCGCCCGCTGGTGCCTTCGGGCATGTTGCTCGCGATGATGGGCATGGTGCTCTTCACCCGCCTGACGCCTCACTCCGACTACGGGGGCCACGTGTTGCCCGGTCTCGTGGTGACGGGCCTCGGCCTCGGCCTGATCCTGGCCCCGGCCATCGCCAGCGCCACGGCCCAGATCGAGCCGCGTGACGCCGGTGCCGCGTCGGCGATGGTGAACACGGCGCAACAGATCGGCGTCTCGTTCGGTACCGCGCTGCTCAACACGATCGCCGTCACCGTGACGACGCGGGCCCTGGCGCACGCCAAGGGTACCCTCGCGCACGCCCATCGCAGCGCTACCGTGCACGGCTACTCGGTGGCGTTTTGGTGGTCCGCGGGAATCTTCGCCGTGGGCGCGTTGTTGACGTTGTTCCTACTCGAGTCGGTAACTCCCAACGACGCCGAGCTCGCCCCCTCGCTTTAGATGAGCGGCCAGGGGTAGGGCGGCCAGTCCGAGGTCGCGTCGGGCTCGGGGTAGAGGGCGTTCTCCACCAGGCCGTGCGCGCGCAGTTGGGCCAGCGCTAGTTCACTCGGGCTGAGCCACTTTGCCACGGCACCGGTGTCGCCCTTGGCGAAGCGATCAATGCGCGCTAAGAGGTGCGCTTCGACGGCGAGCCCGGCGTACTCCCAGATGACGGTGCGCAGTTTGTCCTGCTCGTGGAAGCACAGTCCGTTGTCGATCGCCCAGAGCCGCGTGTCGTCATAGAGCACGTGACCAGCCTTGCGGTCGGCGTTGTTGGCGATGACGTCAAAGGCCGCCAGTCGCGCGAACCAGTCGTGGAACTCGGGCCGCTCGCGCAGCGTGAAGTAGTGGTCCTCTAAGTTGTCCCCGACCCACCACTGATACGACCCGGGTCCGAAGGGCCCGTCGTCGCGCCCCACGGTCGTGGGCACCAGGTCGGTGCCGAGTTGAGTGTCGAGTTCATAGGCCGCGACTTCTCGTTTCCACAGTCCGTCGGGAAAGTCCCACAGGGGTCGTTCGCCGACCTCGGACTTGTAGCAGGCCAACGTGGTGACCCCGTCGAGTGAAAGTGAGACCAGCAGCGCCTGATTCGACGAACCCACGACGCGCCCTTGGACCTCGATCTCTCCTTCGCTTAAAAGCCTTTGCTGTTCGTCTCGAGTCATGGTCGGCTAACGAATCGGCGGACGGTGCCCGTTCGTGCGCGGACAGTCGTGGCCCTTAGGGTCGAGTGGCCCGCCGCAGAGCGGGCACAGCGGCCGCCCGGACTCCACGAGCCGCGTGATCGCGATCGCGAGAGCGGCCGCCCACTCGAGCGTGAGTCGCAGGATGAGTGAAGAGTCGCCCTCGAGCGACTGCACCGTGACGTCGATCGACTTGGTGGCGTCATCCAGGGAGACCGCGATGTCCCCCGCGACGAAGTCCACCTCGTACTCGGGTTCGAGCGTCAAGTCATCGGGCAGGTGCTCGGGGCGACCGAGGTCGCTGATCGCTTGGGCGATCCACTCGGCGAGCGCGCCGAGTTGGATCTTTTCGCACTTGAGAATGACCAGTCGCCGGCCCTCTCGTACCTGCAAGAGGAAGAGTCGGTTGCCCACCTCACCGCGCACGCCCACCATCACCTTCAGGGGATTGGAGAAGACGTAGTTCACGACGGGCCAAGTTCCTTCAACGAACCGGTGCTATTGACACAGAGCACGATGGGCGTGGCGTTGGTGAAGACGAGGGCGCTGATCGAGCACGGCGAGATGACGGTGCGCTGAAAGAGGTCGAGCGGCACGCCTTGGGCGTAGGTCACGGCCGCTTTGATCGGGTCGGCGTGCGAGACCGCGACGATGGTGCGGTTACGGTGGCGTCGAGCCAACTTTTCGAGGGCCGACCAGACTCGCTGTTGCATCTCACTAAAGGACTCACCCTCGGGAAAGCGAAACGTGCTCGGCGCGCTCTGGACAGCTCGCCACTCGGCGCGTCGGCTGAGCGTGCTCAGGCGCTTGCCGGTCCAGGTGCCAAAGTCGCACTCGAGAAGGCCCCGTTCCACGACCGGGCGCAGGCGCTGCGCCTTGGCGAGGGGGGCCGCGGTCTCCCTGGCCCGTTCGAGGGGTGAGACGTAAAGGGCGGTGGGCTTGCGCGCTAGGCCCTTCAGCCGTTCGGCCAGTTCCTGGGCCTGGGCCAGACCCTTTTCCGAGAGGTGCAGTCCCGGCGTGCGGCCCGGCAACAAAGTGCCGGTGGTCGTCGTGGTGGCGTGACGCACCAAGAGAATGGTGGTGAAGGTTGGTCGGCTCGTCACCTGGTGACCCTAACGCCGTCTCAACCGGGCGTCACCGGCAAGCGCCGAGGACCGGGGACCGCCTCAGCGGGCCAGCGTCTTCGTGAGACCGCGGCGAGTTTGTGCAACAGCGCGACCGCCCCCGGGTCGTCGTCGCCGGGGCGCGTCTCGATGAGACCCAGATCTTTCATCGCGCTCATAAGTTCGCGTCCGAGATCGGTGCGCACGATGACGAGCGTCCAGTCGCCAAAGACGCCGATTCCGCCCGCGGAGATGTCGGCGTGTTCGGCGGCGAAGTCGGGACAGAGCTTGCAGCCCTCGCGCGTGAAGGGCTGACCCTCCTTCAAGGGCACCTCGTGGTAGCCCCCGTCTTTGGTCCAGAGCTGAAAGACGCCCTTGATGTTCATCTTGGTGATGTCGGCGCGCTTGATGTGGTACCGGGCTTCGAAGAGCTCTTCGAAGATCGAGTCGTCGAAGGTCTTGGAGCACAGCAGTCCGATGGTGAGACTTAGTCGTCGAGCGATCTTGCCGGCCTTGCGGGCCTGCATGGCGCCCGGCGCCGAGGCCATGCACCCCATGCCCACGAGCGCGATGCGTTCGGCCCCACCCTCGGCCGCTTCGTGATAGGCCAGCAGGTTCGCGCTGTAGGTGTAGCGCGACTGGGCCGAGGCGAGCACGTCCTCTCTCGTGCGCGCCACCATGGGCTTTGCGCGCCACGCGGAGCCGTCGCCCTCGAGGCCGCTGACCAAGGCCGCGTCGATGATGTCGTGTTCAAGGGCGTAGATCAACAGCGCCGCCACGACTCCGCCGTCTTGGCCGCTCTCTACGAGGGACTCGTCGGTGGCGCGAGCGAGCACGACGTCACCAATACCGTAGACCTCGTCGCTCGTTCGCTCGCGCGCGAAGCGCTGGGTGTCGATCTCGCTCTCCCAGTTGCGAAATCGCGGACAGGCCCGGGTGCACATCGTGCAGCCCTTGATGCCGTGCGTACAGTCCTCGGGACCGCCGTCGATGTCGAGGTGAAAGGGCTTGTAGACGCCGTTGTCGGATTCGTAGTCGAGCACCGGGTGCGGGCAGGCGATGATGCACGCGGCGCAACCCGTGCACAGTCCCGAGGTGACGACCTCGCTAAAGAGTTCACGCCACTGCGGTTTCTCTGCGGCCATGCCCCAACCTTATGAGGAAGCCCCGTGGCGTTCGACGGTACGCTTCGTCGAGTGCCCGAAATCCTCGAAGTGGAGTCGTATCGACAGTTAGCCGATCGCGTCGTGGGCTCGACGATCACGCGCGGATGGGCCGACGAACTGCTCGCGAAAAAACTTCACTCAACCTCGTCGTGGGCGCGCTCGGTCAAAAACTTGACGGTCGTGGGCACGTCTCGCAAGGGCAAGCTGTTGCTGCTTCAGACCAACGGCCCGATGCTCGCGATGCGCTTTGGCATGACCGGCGTGCTACTACTCGACGGCGACGCGGGCGTCGAAGGCCTTTTCTACGGACCGCATTCCTATCAGTCGAAGTGGCTGCGCGGCGGACTCGAGTTCGACGACGGGCGACGGCTCGTGGTGCACGATCCACGGCGACTGGCCCGATTCGAGATCGATCCCGATCTGGGCGAACTGGGACCGGACGCGTTGACATTGACCAAAAAGCAGTTCGATCAATTGGTGCACGTGCCACGAGGCGAGGGGCCCGCGATCAAGGCGAGGCTGCTGGACCAATCTCGCGTCGCCGGCGTGGGGAATCTGCTGGGCGACGAGATGTTGTTTCGCGCCGGCATCGATCCGCGCACGCCCACGGGGCTACTCAGCCTCGATGAACGGCGCCGACTCTATAACGCCTTTCGCTGGACGTTGCGCACCTTGGCGCGACGCGGCGGCTCGCATCTGGGTGATCACATGGACGCGCGCTTTCCCGGCGGACGGTGCCCGATCGACGGAGGAGAGATGGTGCTCGCGACCATAGGCGGGCGAACCACGTACTGGTGCTCGAAGCATCAAATGTAAACGCGGTCTAAGAACGACGGCGCGGTCGGTAAGAATGGTCCGGTGGAGTCCTTCGTTCAAAATTACGGCTACTTCGCGCTGATCGTCTTATCCATTGCGAGCTCGGCTTGCATTCCCATTCCCTCCGAAATCACCTTCGTCGTGGCGGGCGCGCTGTGCACGACAGCCGTCACCGGACACGTGCAGATGACGCTATGGGCCGTCATCGTCATCGGGACATTGGGATCGCTCATTGGTTCTCAGATCGCCTACGAAGTCGCGCGCAGCGCGGGCAGAACCATCGTCGATCGATGGGGCAAGTGGATTCTCCTCACTCATAAAGACCTCGACTCCTCGGAGCGCTGGTTTGAGAAGTACGGTTCGGCGACGGTGTTGATCGGACGGGTGCTCCCGGTGGTTCGTAGTTTCATCTCCGTGCCCGCCGGGATCGCCGAGATGAACCGCGCTCGTTTCGCCGCGTTGACGGTGATCGGCTCGGCAGCGTGGGTGACGATCTTGAGCGTCTTGGGTTACGCCGCGGGATCGAACTGGCACCACGTCTCGAGGGACTTTCACGACGCGCAGACGCCCATAATCATCGTTATTGTGCTGCTCATCGCCGTTGGTTTCTGGCACCGTGTTCGTACCGTGCGCCGGCACAACGCCAGCTAGTTCGCCAATGTCGCCAACACCTTTTGGGCGTGTCCATCAGCGCGAACGCCGTAGAACGCGTGCTCGATCTTGCCGCTTGGACCAATGACGAAAGTGGAGCGAACGACGCCCACGACCTTCTTGCCGTACATCATCTTCTCGCCGTAGGCCCCGTACTTGGCCATGACGGACTTTTCGGGGTCGCTCAACAGGTCAAAGCGCAGTCCGTACTTTTTTTGAAAGGCCACGTGCGAGGTCGCGTCGTCGGGCGACACGCCGAGAACAGTCACAGTCAAGTTTCGAAATTCCTTCAGCTCGTCATTGAACTGACAGGCCTCCTTGGTGCAACCGGGAGTGTCGTCGGCGGGGTAGAAGTAGAGGACGAACCGTTCGCCGGCGAAGTCCTTGAGTGAAATGGGGCGCCCACCCTGATTCGAGAGGGTAAAGGCCGGCGCCTTGGTGCCAATTTCCAGTCGGGCCATAGTGTTTCCTTCGTATTTACGGAAAATATCGAATTCTACGCCATAGACTGTAACCGAAGCTCTAGGAATTGAGCTTGGGCCCACACTTTCGAACGCCGGTTCCGGGTCCAACCGAGAAACGTCGTCGTCCCGTGAGTAGTGAAACCAAGGAGTCGGTGCCGTCGGCACCCGATTCGTACGCAACCAATAAGACCTTTGCTGAACTCGGCGTCGCGCCAGAGCTCGTGAAGGTCCTCGAAGAACAAGGCATCACCACTGCCTTCCCGATCCAGGCGCTCACCATCAAAGACGCCCTCGCCGGTCGCGATGTCTGCGGGAAAGCCAAGACCGGATCAGGCAAGACGCTTGGATTCGGCCTGCCGATGCTCCAGCGCATCTCCGCTGGTGAAACCTTCAAGGCCAAAGAAGGCGGTCCGGCCCGTCCGAGGGGACTGGTGCTGTTGCCCACCCGCGAGCTCGCCGTCCAGGTGCACGAAGTCTTGAAGCCCCTGGGAACCGCACTCGGACTGCACGTCAACGCCGTCTACGGCGGCGCGGACATTGAACGACAGGTGAAGTCGCTGCGCAAAGGCTGTGACGTCATCATCGCGACGCCGGGACGGCTCATTGACTTGGGCGACCGCGGCGAGGTGAACGTTGAGAATCTTGACGTTCTGGTCCTCGACGAGGCCGACCGTATGGCCGACATGGGCTTCATGCCCCAGGTTGAATGGGTACTTCGACGAATTGCCGAGCATCCTCACCAGACGCTGCTCTTCTCGGCCACCCTCGACGGGGCCATTGACCGACTCGTCAAGCGCTACCTCACCGACCCCGTGTTCCACGAGGTCGCCAGTGACACCCAGACCGTCTCGCTGATGGTGCACCACTTCTTGAATGTCCACCAAATGGACCGCATAAAGGTCGCCTCGACGATCTGTGCCTCCTTCGACAAGACGCTGATCTTCTGCCGGACCAAGCGTGGGGCCGACCGTTTGGTCGAGCAACTCCAAAAAGAAGGAGTTGACGCCGCGGCCATTCACGGTGACTTACGCCAAAGTCAGCGCGAGAAGGCCTTGGCCGACTTCTCGGGGGACCGCCTGGCGGTTTTGGTCGCCACGGACGTCGCCGCCCGGGGACTGCATATTGATGCGGTTGACTGCGTGATGCACTTCGACCCCCCGGAAGATCAGAAAGCGTACCTGCACCGATCAGGGAGAACGGCTCGAGCCGGCTCGACGGGCGTGGTCGTCTCTTTGTTACTGTGGAACCAAATTATTGAGGCTGAAGTGATCATGCGCCGTCTTGGACTCAAGCGACCGATCGTGGAGGTTTTCTCTAACGACCCGCACTTGAAGGACCTCGCAAGTTGGGATCCGTCCAAGGAGGACTCAGTACTGTGAGCAAGAAGAAGCAGGCGTTGCCCGTCTTCAAGTACGACAAGTCCTTGAAGCGCGCCCTCGTTGTGGTCGCGCACCCCGACGACGTCGACTTCGGTTCTGCGGGCACGATTGCGACGCTGACGTCAAAGGGTGTTGACGTGGCGTACTGTCTCGTCACGTCGGGCGACGCCGGTGGCGACGGCTCATCGCTCACCCGAGAAGAGCGCTCCGAGATTCGAGAGACCGAACAGCGCGCCGCGGCGCGCGAAGTCGGCGTCACGAACATCACGTTCCTTCGTTGGCCCGACGGTCAAGTGGAACCGACGCTCTTGCTTCGCCGTGAGATTGCGCGCGTCATTCGCACGCACCGCCCGGACCTCGTGATCACCCAGAGCCCCGAGCGTAACTGGGAGCGGATGCGTGCGAGTCACCCCGACCACATGGCCTCTGGCGAAGCGACGATGCGTGCCGTCTACCCCGACGCCCGCAATCCCCACGCCTTCCCCGAGTTGCTGCGCGAAGGACTTTCTCCTCACGCCGTGCCCACGGTGTGGCTGAGTGGGGGCCAACCGAACATGGTGGTCGACATCACCAAGCGCTTCA
>PKXH01000101.1:0-14256 GCA_003133405.1 Acidimicrobiaceae bacterium
TGGGCCATGGTGCCGTGACGGCGACCCAAGTCCGCGAGAACCGCCGGCTGGGTTGACTGGACGCCAAAGCTCACGCGAGTCACCCCGCCTTCGATGTAGCGACACAGCCGCTCCACCGAGGCGTCTTCGGGGTTGCACTCCACCGTCACTTCAGCGTCGTCAGATCGCTCGATGCTCGCGAGAACTCTGAGCAGTTGCTCGGCCGGCAGACGCGAAGGCGTGCCCCCGCCGAAGAACACCGACGTCGCCACGGCCAGACCTTGGTCCTTCGCCCGGGCGATCTCTTCGAGAACCGCGTCGACGTACTCCTCCATTAAATGGTCGCGATCGGCGTAGGTGGCAAAGGCGCAGTAGTCGCATCGGTGCGCGCAAAAGGGCACGTGCACGTACACCCCGAACTCTTTGGCCATCGCGTTCAAGAGCGCACGCTAGGGCTCGCTCGGCGCGATCAACGGCGCGACGGATCCCGGCGCGCGAAGGCGCCGTCCGAAGTGAACTTCAATGGCCTCTTGAGCGATGGCCATCACTTCACCCGCGCCCGGCGGATTCGCTTCGCGCAACACGCCCGCGAGATCGCCGCCCACCATGCGCCGAATGAGCACCAGGGCGTCACGCGACAGCGCAACGCCCTGGCGACACTCGTCACAGAGCGTCCCACCAATCTGTGCGTCGAAGGCCACCAGCGGACTCGTTCGTCCACAGTTCACGCACTCGTTGACGACCGGCTCGGAGCCGTCGAGCGCCAGCAGGCGAAAGTAGAACGACGCCGGCACCAGCGCGGGGTCGAAGGTCCCGTCGTCGAGCGTCAACAACACGCGGGCCAAGAGATCGAAGATCGCCTCGTCGGGTACACCGTCGGAGGGAATCGCGTCGATCGCCTCGACGACGGCGTATCCGGCGGAAATTCGTGCGTACGACGAGCGAAGTGTCGAAAGCCGCTCGCGATGCTGCACGTGACGAGCGACGTAGAACTCGCCACGGGTCTTCACCAGATCGACCTCAACGTGCGCGAGCGTCTCGAGCGAACCGCCCATGCGACTGGTGGTCTTTCGGACGCCCTTGGCCAAGACGCGAACCTTGCCGTGGTGGCGCGTCCAGAGCACGACCACCCGATCGGCCTCGCCGGACTTATACGTCCGCAGCACGACGGCCTCGTCGTTGATCTCTCTCATGGCTAGGGCCCATCTTCGGGTTTACGGAAGTGCTGCTTACGCGCAGGAAGGCCCATGAAGCGGGTGAACGCCACGCCCAGGGCGATCATCGCGATCAGAACCAGGGTCACGGCCAACGGCGCGACCAGTGACGTCGCGCCGTTGAAGGCGAGCACCCACAACATGACGTACAACAACAATGAGAAAAGGAGAGTGGCGCGGCGCACACTCACTCGTCCACGCCACCGAATCGCCGCTCGCGGTGTTGGTACTCCCGGATTGCCGCAAAGAGGTCTTCGCGGCGAAAGTCGGGCCAGAGCACGTCGGTGAAGATCAGCTCCGAGTACGCCATCTCCCAGAGCAAAAAGTTCGAGATACGGTACTCCCCCGAGGTACGAATAACCAGATCCGGATCGGGCAGTTCGGGGTGGTAGAGCCGTTCGCGAATCGACTTCTCGTCAATCTTCTTGACCGGCACTTTTTCTTTGACCAAATCGCGCACCGCGTCGACAATCTCGGCGCGACCGCCGTAGTTGAAGGCGATATTGAGCGTAAGGTCCGTATTCTTTTTCGTCAGCTCCGCCGCCTCGTCCATGCGCCGCAGCAGGCTTTTGGGCACGCGCCAATCCCTTCGCCCGGAGAAGACGATGCGCACGCCGTCGGCGTTCAGTTCGTGTTGACGCCGCTCAAGGAGGCCCCGATTGAAGTTCATCAGGTAGCGCACTTCGTCGACCGGCCGTCGCCAGTTCTCGGTGGAAAAGGCGAAGACCGTGAGGGCCTTCACGCCCACGGCGAGCGCCCCGTAGGTCGTGTCCACCAGGGACTCCTCGCCCGCGCCGTGACCTTCGGTGCGCGCCAGGCCCCGCCGCTGGGCCCAGCGACCGCTGCCGTCCATCACGATCGCGACGTGTCGGGGCACGCCAGAACGCTCGATGGACGCGGGAAACGGTAGGGGACGTGGATCGGGCACGCCCAAAACTTAGTTCGTCTCTTTAAGAACTTTCTCTAGGACCCCTAAGGTCAACGAGTGCAGAGTTTCGATCCCGACGACGAGTCCCTCGACGTCGTCGCGGACAATGATGACGGGATTCAGCTCGATGACGACGTCGTCACGATCGACGCCGAACGCGCGCTCGAACTGCTCGACGCCATCACCCACGACCTGCCCGAGGGCGGCGAGAGTCGCCAAGGCCAGCGCGACATGGTGCGCGCGGTCGCCTCAGCGCTCTCTCGACGTCGCCACCACGTCATTGAAGCGGGCACCGGCGTGGGAAAATCGCTCGCCTACCTCGTGCCGGCGGTGATGTCGGGCCATCGCGTCGTGATCGCCACGGCCACCAAGAACCTCCAAGACCAACTCGCCAAGAAGGACGCCCCCCAGGTGGCCGCCCACGTCAAGGGTGTTCGCGTGGCCGTACTGAAGGGTAAGCAGAACTACCTCTGTAAGAATCGCGCCCAGAGCGCGGGTGCGGGCGCGCAGTTGAGTCTCGACGACGGCACCGACGTGCCCAAGGGCGTCGCCGATCAGATGCGCCGGATCCTTCGCTGGTCGAACGACACGGTCTCGGGCGACCTCGACGAGCTGCCCTTCGAGGTCGACCCGCGTGCTCGGCGGAGCCTGTCGGTGACCCCCCAGGAGTGTCTCGGACGGGCCAAGTGCCCCCAGGGCCAGAACTGCTTCGCCGAACTCGCGAAGGACCGAGCGAACGAGAGCTCGATCCTCATTGTGAACGCCCACCTTTACGCGGCACACCTGGCGTCGGGGTCGATGCTGCTGCCGGCCCACGAGTTCGTGGTCTTTGACGAAGCCCACGAAATACTCGACATCTTCGCCACATTGCTCGGCACTTCGCTCAACGCCGCTCGTCTGCGGGCGCTGGCGATGGGCGCGCGCTCGCTCTTCGGCGACGAGGACAAGGAACGGGCCGATCAACTGCTCTCGAGCGCCGATCGCCTGGCGTCGGACCTGCTCGCGCAGTACGAACGCAACGAGCTGAAGGGCCTCGACGAGACGTGCGAACTCGAGCTCGCTCGCGCGAGCGGACTGGTGGCGTCACTGGTGGAGAGTCTGCGCGGCCTCGAAACGACCTCACCGGACAGCGAGTTTCGCAAGGTCCGCGCCCTGGGCCCGGCGATTCACTTGGCCAATGACCTTGACCGGGTGAGCAAAGTGAAGGACTCAGAACTGCTCTTCCTTTCTCGGCGCGACCGCGAGGTCGACGTGGAGATCTCGCTCGTGGACGTGGGGCCGCGACTGCGCGACGAACTCTGGAGCCACGTGACGGCCGTCCTCTCGAGCGCCACCATCCCCGACACCTTGCCCCGGGACCTCGGGCTCGACGATTGCGTGATCGAACACTTTGAGAGCCCCTTTGACTATCCGAGCCACGCGCTGCTTTACGTGCCGGAGAACTTTCCCGAACGAAACGAACCCGGCGCCGAAGCCGCCATCACTGAAGAACTCGTCGAACTCATCACCGCGGCGGGCGGGCGCACGCTCGCGCTGTTCACGAATCGCGCGGTCATGCAACGCGTCGCCGCGGCGGTGGCGCCCCGGCTCGACACCGAGGTCCTCGTCCAAGGCACGCTGTCGCGCGATCGGCTGATCGAGGAGTTTCGTGACAGTGCCGAGGCAAGCCTCTTTGCCGTGACCAGTTTTTGGCAAGGCGTCGACGTGCCCGGCCACTCGCTCTCTCTGGTCACCATCGACCGGTTACCCTTTCGCGTGCCCGGCGATCCCCTCGCGGAAGCTCGTCGCGAGAGGTCCGAGCGGCCCTTTTACGAAGTGGACCTGCCGCGCGCGACGATGTTGCTGGCCCAGGGCGTGGGACGGCTCATCCGAACGAGCAGCGACCGCGGCGTCGTGGCGGTGCTCGACACCCGTCTGGCGACGGCGAGCTATCGCTCGGCCATGTTCAAGAAGCTGCCCCCGATGCGCCGCACCCGCAACAAAGTCGAGGCCCACGCGTTCCTGGCCGACCTTCGCCAGTGAGCCATTCTTGCCATCGCCATTAGCCCCCGCCTGGGGCAATAGACTACTATTTCACTAGATATAGTTCCCTTTCTCGGAGACCTCATGCACATCGACCTCTTCCTGGTATTCGGCAGTGCCGTCGTGGGTCTCCTGGTCGGTCTGACCGGCGTGGGCGGCGGGGCGCTCATGACCCCGATGCTGGTGCTGGTCTTTGGCATCACCCCGACGGCCGCCATCACGTCGGACCTCGTGGCGGCCCTCTTCATGAAGCCCGCGGGCGTCGCGATCCACTGGCGACGAAAGACGGTCAACACCGGCCTGGTCAAGTACCTCTGTTACGGCTCGCTGCCGGCCGCCTTTTTGGGTACGTACGTCATGCACCTCTTGGGCGAGAGCGCGATCGCCGAACACCGTCTCCAGATCCTGCTCGGCACCGCGCTGGTCATCGGCGCGTTGGCGATGCTCGGACGCACGCTCATGGCCCCGACCTCGAATGGGCAGGCCATCGTGGTGCGCAAGGGCGCGACCGTGGCGATTGGCGCGGTGGGCGGATTCATGGTGGGCCTCACGTCGGTGGGCGCGGGATCGCTCATCGTGGTCTTGCTGCTCTTCCTCTACCCGAGCCTGCGAAACAGCCACTTGGTCGGCACCGACCTGGCCCAATCGGTCCCCCTGACGCTGTCGGCGACGCTGGGCTCGTTGCTCTTTAACCACGTGGACTTCTCCTTGACGTCATCGATCATCATCGGCTCCGTCCCGGCCGTCGTCGTGGGCTCGCTGCTCTCATCGAGGGCGAACGGCATCGCGCTTCGGCGAATCATCACCGCGACGGTGTTACTGAGCGGTCTGAAGTACGTCGGTGTCCCCATCGGCGCCTTGGGCGTGGCCGCCGTGATCCTTGCCGCGGGCATCATCGCCCTCGAGGTGAAGCAGGCCGGCGAGCGACGTCGCTTGGAAGTGATCGCGGCGTCAGTAACCGAATCGGTCTAGGACGTCGTCTCGTTTCTGCCAGCCCGGTTCGACCTTGACGCGAAGTTCGAGGTAGAGCCCTTCGGGCAGTTGGCTCCTGGCGGCGATGCCCACGTCCTTGAGCAGCGCGCCGCCCTTGCCAATGACCATGCCCTTTTGGCTCTCGCGCTCGACCAGAATCTCGACCGTGACGTGGGGCCACTCGAACTCGCTCACCCGACAGTGAATCGAGTGCGGGAGCTCTTGCATGGTCTTGCGGATCAGTTGCTCACGCACCAACTCCGCGATCCACATCGCCTCGGTGACGTCCGAGACCTCCTCGTCGGGAAAGAGGAACGGCGACTCGGGCATCGCGCCCGTGAGCTGTTCTAAGAGCGCCGCGGCCCCCTCGCCGGACTTGGCCGATACCGGAAAGTACTCCACGCGCTGGGCGGCCTCTTCGCGATTGATCGAGGCCGCGATCTCCTCGACGGCCACGCTGGCCGCGAGCAACTGCTCGGCGACGGCGGTCTTGCCCACGCGATCGATCTTGTTCACCACCACGATCAGTTGCGGGCCGCTCGCGCCGCGCGCTTGGCGCAACATGGTCTCGATCACGTGGCGATCGCCGGGACCGATGGACGAGTTGGCCTCGATGACCGCGAGGATGACGTCCACGCCGTCCGCGGCGGCGCGCGCCGTCTCGTTCAACCGTCCGCCGAGGGTGGTGCGCGGACGGTGCAGGCCCGGGGTGTCCACCAAGATGATCTGGGTGTCGCCCTCGCTCAAGATGCCGCGTATGGCGTGGCGCGTGGTGTTGGGCGACGCCGCGGTGATGGCGACCTTCGCCCCGACGAGTTGATTGACGAGCGTCGACTTGCCCACGTTGGGCCGTCCGAGCACGGCGACGAACCCCGCTCGGGTCACCGCGACGTCCGGGGCTCGACTCGTACCTCTTCGATCCGTCGCCCGTCCATACGCACCACGGTCAAGCGGTAGTGCTCGGTGGTTAAGACGTCGCCCACCGCGGGCACGCCCCCCGCGAGGTCGAGCACCAGTCCCCCGACGGTGTCCCAACCGTCCTTCGGTAGGTCCAGCGCGAACTCGTCGTTGGCGTCGTCGATGTTGAGCCGTCCGCTCAATTCGATGCCCCCTTCGATCGACTGCTCGTCGTCCTCGTCGAGGCTCGGATCGGACTCGTCGGTGATCTCGCCCACGAGCTCTTCCAGCACGTCTTCGAGGGTCACCAACCCCGCGGTACCCCCGTACTCGTCCACCACGATAAAGAGGTGACCCTTCGCGCGGCGAATCTCGTTCAAGAGCGAGGCCACCCGCTTGGTCTCGGGGACGAACTGGGCCTCACCCATGTGCTCGCGCAACCGCTCGGCCCCTTGGCCGTTGGCGAACAGACGCGCGAGGTGGCGCAAGTTGACCAGCCCCACGACGTCGTCGACCCCTTCACCGAGCACCGGGATGCGCGAGCGGCCCGTGAGGATCGCGAGGTCCANNATCGCGTCGTCCTCGTGCGCGACGTCGGCCATGGCGAGCACCTCGGACTCGGTCACGCGCGCGCTGTGCGCGCTGGCCCCGAAGAGTCCAATCACCGAATCGGCCACCGAGAGCAGCACCACCGAGATCCAACGAACGGGCCAGAACCGAAGGATCCGCCCGACCACCGGCGCGCTGGTCAGCGCCGCCTCGTCGGGGTGTTGGATCGCGAAGTTCTTCGGAATGGCCTCGAAGGCCACGAAGATGATGATCACCTCGCCGGCGGTCGCCACAAAGATGCCCGCGGCACCAAAGAGGTGACCGGCCAAGACGCCCACCATCGTCGCGGACACCAATTGACAGATCAGTACCAAGAGCAACAGCGGATTGAGGAACTTACCCGGCGCCTCGGTCAACGACACGAGGGCCTTGGCGCCGTGACGACCCTGTTCGCGCAACGAGCGCGCCCGGGACTTGTTCATGCGAGTGAGCGACGTCTCGGCCATCGCGAAAAAGCCCGAGAGCATCAGCAAGATCGCCACGGCGACAGTGAGATACGTGTCGCCCGCGTGCCAGGCGGTGGCGATCACGATGGACTCGCGCGATAGTGGCGGGCCAACAGCTCTCGCTCGCGCGCCTCCATCCGCTCGGCCTCCTCGTCGAGGGCGTGGTCCCAGCCGAGCAGGTGCAAGACGCCGTGCACGACGAGCAGGGCCACCTCGCTCTCGAAGGTGACCTCGTGTTCGATCGCGTTACGCGCGGCCACGGCTGGACAGATCACGACGTCACCGATGAGCTGGGGGATCTCGGTGGACGCCGGTTCGCCCGGCCCGCTGCCGCCCGCGTCGGGCGCGCGCCCCGAGGACCCGGGCTCGCCGTCGATGGGAAAACTCAGCACGTCGGTCGGTCCCTCGCGACCCGTGAACTGTTGGTTGAGGTCGGCAATGGTCGGCTCATCGGCGAAGATCAACGAGACCTCGGCGAGTCCGCGCACCCCCTCGTCGACGAGGGCCCCACGAGCCAAATTGCTCCAACGCTCGAGATCGATCTCGTGATCGTGCTGCTCGTCGGCCGCGTAGATGTCCAGGCTCATGACGATCGTTCGTACGCCGCCACGATGTCGGCGACGATCTTGTGGCGCACGACGTCCTTCGTGCCGAGGTAGACGAAGCTGATCCCTTCGACCTCGCCGAGGATCTCGTCGATGTTCACCAGTCCACTCCTTCGGCCGTTGAGGTCGATCTGGGTCACGTCGCCGTTCACCACGGCCTTGGAGTTAAAACCGATGCGCGTGAGAAACATCTTCATCTGCTCGGGCGTGGTGTTCTGGGCCTCGTCGAGAATGATGAACGAGTCATTGAGGGTTCGGCCCCGCATGAAGGCGAGCGGCGCGACTTCGACGGTGCCGTTCGCGATGAGCCGCTGCGCGCCCTCGGCACCCACCATGTCATAGAGCGCGTCATAGAGCGGGCGCAGGTAGGGGTCGACCTTGGCCATGACGTCCCCCGGTAGAAAGCCGAGGTTCTCGCCCGCTTCCACGGCCGGACGGGTCAGCACGACACGCTGGACCTGTCGACGGTGCAGGGCTTGGACGGCCTGGGCGACCGCGAGGTAACTCTTACCGGTGCCGGCCGGGCCGATGGCGAAGGTGATGATCGAGGTGTCGATGGCGTCGGTATAGCGCTTCTGGCCCGCGGTCGAGGGTCGGATCGCCCGGCCCTTTTGGCCGCGCACGACCTCGTGACGAAGCACCTCACTCGGGCGAAGGTCGTCCGCGACCATGTCGATCGTGCGCGCGATCTTGGTGGTGTCCAGGGACTGACCGCTCTCGAGCACCAGGACCAATTCGTCGAACAGTCGAAGGATCATCGCCGCGTCCACTCCGGTGACCGAGATCTTATTGCCCTGCACGCGAATTTTGGAGTCGGGAAACGACCGTTCGACGACGCGAAGATGTTCGTCGCGCGCGCCGAGCAGTCCCGCCATCAAATGGGTGTTGGCGACGTGGGTCGTCACCGTCAGGGCCCCGTCGGCCTTGGCTTCGGGGGTCATCCGGGCGGCCAGGTCATTCGTCGCCCGCCGAGCACGTGCACGTGCAGGTGCGGCACGCTCATCAGGCCGTCCTCGCCCACGTTAAAGACGAGACGGTAGCCGCTCTCTTTCACACTCTCGTCGCCGACGACCTTTTGAACCAGCGACATCAGGTCGCCAAAGAGCCCCAGGTCATCGGGAGTGACGTCGTTCACACTGCTCAAGTGGCGCTTGGGGATGACCAACACGTGCACCGGCGCCTGAGGCGCGATGTCGTAAAACGCGAGTGAGAGCTCGCTCTCGGCGACCACCTTCGAAGGGATCTCCCCCGCGACAATCTTGCAAAAAAGGCAGTCACTCATCTGGTGCTCTCATCATTACTCATTTCGCGCTCGCCAAGGTAAATCCCCAACCCCCCACGGCGAAGGCCATCAGGCTCGCCGCGACGACGCCCGCGGTCTCGGCGCGCAGCACCGTCGGGCCGAGTCCCACGCGCCGACGACCCGGGTCCCACTCATCGCTCGTCCATCCGCCTTCGGGTCCGATCGCCACGCTCGTGACGCCGCTCCAATCGCCCGCCCCGGTAAAGTCCGCCACGGCCACTGACGCGGGCACCTCGAGGACCTTGACGGGTTCACCAATGACCACGTCGTAGGTTCGTCGGCTCTGGGCCGCCGCCTCTTCAGCGATTCGCCGCCAACGTGTCAACGTCTTGTCACGGGTCTCGCCCTTGAACTTCGCGACCATCCGTTGGCTCACCAAGGGCACGATTCGACTCACGCCCACTTCGGTGGCCTTGGCGACGGCCCACTCGGCGCGGTCGCCCTTGAGCGGGGTCAAGTACAGCGTCGTCTCGGGAATCGCGGGATCAAGTGCCACGTCACTCACCCGTTCGACCCCCACGGGGTGCACCCGACAGAGCGCCCACGAACCACGACCGTTGGTGACGACGACCTCTTCGCCATCACTCGCGCGCAACACCCGTCGCAGGTGGTGATCGTCGTCGCGAGCGAGTTCGGGCCGCTCAGGGAACTCGACGTGAAACTGGCCCAGCGCGGCCACGCGTCGCGGCCACTCGAGGTAGGTCACTTCTTCGCCTTTCGACGGCGAAAGAGGCCGCCGCTCTCTTCGGCGACGACTTCGTGACGGTGCTCGGCCCACTGACGAAGCAGTCCCTCGGAGGTTTCGTCGAGCTCGCTCGGCACGTCCACTACGAGATGGACGAAAAGGTCGCCGCGCCCTCGTCCGTGGAGGTGCTCGGTGCCCTCGTGGCGCACCCGGTGCATCGTGCCGTTCGCGCTCCCGGGCTCGACGTCAATCTGGAGCTCCTCGCGCAGGGTCGGCACCGAAATCGTGGCGCCCAGCACCGCTTGACTAAAGGCCACGTGGGCTTCGTGGTGCAGATCGTCACCGTGGCGCTCAAAACGCCCGTCGGGCAGCACCCGCAGATGTACGAAGAGCCGACCGTTCGCTCCCCCGCGCAGCCCGGCCGGCCCGCGATCGCCCAGGCGCATCGTCGAGCCGTCCTCCACGCCGCCGGGGATCTGCACGCTCAACGTCGCGCTGAGTTGACGCCGTCCCTCACCGAGACAGTCCCCACAGGGCGTCTCGATTCGAGAACCCATTCCCTGACACCGCGAACAGACCTGGGTGGTCATCATCTGGCCGAGAATCGAGTTGCGCACCCGTCGAATCTGGCCGGTGCCCTGGCACTCCTCACAGTTCGTCGGGGAGGTCCCCGGCGCGCAACCCGATCCGTCACAGGTCGTGCAGCGTTGGGGCAAGGTCACCGTCACCTCGCGCGTCGCGCCAAAGGCGGCCTCTTCGAGCGTGACGTCGATGGCCACCTCGGCGTCGGGTCCCGGCTGGGGTCCGCGACGTGACTGGGTGTTCACGCCCATGCCGCCAAAGAACATGTCGAAGATGTCCTGGACCGAGCCGGCGCCAAAGGGACCGCCGGCGGCGCCCACGTCCGCGCCGAAGCGGTCGTAGTTCGCGCGCCGCTCGGGGTCCGAGAGGATCTCGTAGGCCTGGGAGACCTCTTTGAATCGCGCCTCGGCTTGGGGGTCGACGGTGTTCGCGTCGGGGTGATACTTACGCGCGAGACGCCGATAGGACTGTTTCAGCTCTTCGGGTGTGCAGCGCGGATCGACCTCGAGCACGTCGTAGAGGTTGGTGTCAGCCACGCTCGTCCTCTCCGCCGAAGTGGCGCGTCAAGTGACGGGACACGGCCTCGGCCGCGGCCATGACCTCGGGGTACTTCATGCGCGTGGGCCCGAGCAGTCCCACGGCGCCGATCGTTTCGCCGTCGAGCGAGACCGGCGCAACGATGACCGCGCACGAACTGAGCGGCTCGAAGCCGTGCTCGGAGCCAATCGCCACCGAGACGCCCTTGCCCAATATGTCCTCGACCAGCGAGACCACGAGCAGCTGTTGCTCCAAGATCGCCAGCACTTTTCGTACCGTCTCCACCCCGTCGAAGACCTCCGCCACGCGCGACGAACCGCCGATGTAGACCTGTTCGCCCTCTAAGGTTGGCGACTCGGCGTGCAGCACCGAGACCGACTCGCGCACGAGCTTGGCGATGGTGTCGGCGCGCGAGGGCACCTGCACGACCGCCTCGAGCGTCGTGCCGATCAACAGCGCGTTCAACTGGCGTGACGCCTCGGTCACTTCGACGTGGCTCGCCTCGAAGGTGGCGAGCACGCTGTGCTTGGTGACCGTGCCGTCGGAAAAGACGGTGACCAGCAAGTGGTGACGGGCGTCGAGGTTCACGAGTTGCACGTTCAAGATCGAGGCGCGGCTGTGGGCCGAGCCCACCACCACCGAGGTGTAGTTCGTCAGATGACTCAGCAACGTCGAGGTCTGCTCGAGGACGTCTTCCATCTCGCCTCGCACGTGGCTGAAGAACTCCTGGATCTGTTGTTGTTGGGGAACGCCGAGCTCGCCGGCCTTGAGGTGATCGACGAAGTAGCGGTATCCCTTGTCGGTGGGCACGCGCCCGGCCGACGTGTGGGGCTGGGCCAGGTAGCCTTCGCGCTCCAGGGCGACCATCTCGGTGCGCACCGTCGCCGGGGAGACCGCGAGGTCGGCGTTGTGGGCAACGGAGGTCGAGCCCACGGGCTGGGCGGTGTCGATGTGCTCGACGACGACGGCCTCGAGGATGGTGGCCTTGCGCGCGTCGAGGGCGCTCTTGGGCTGAGGGGGGGTCTTCACGCGCCGGGCCATAGGTTCTCCTTGTTAGCACTCGATTTTACCGAGTGCTAACCACCGACCACGCGCGTGCCTAATGTGGGCCCGTGGAGACCTTCAACGCCCCCGATCGCGCGAACGTACCGGTCGACGGGGACGAGCGCACCCAACTTGACGCCTGGCTCGATTTTCATCGGGCCACGCTGCTGCGAAAGTGTGATGGACTCACCGTCGATCAGCTGAAGGTGCGGCCCGTGGCGGGGTCGACCCTCTCGCTCTTAGGCCTCATCCGCCACATGACCTTCGTCGAGCAGGTCTGGTTCGACACGACCTTCGCCGGACACGACACGAGCGACTACTACAAGACCGAGGGCGACCGCGACGCGGACTTCAACGATCTCGACTCGGCCGCGCTCGAAGAAGTGATCGCCCTCTACCTAAAGTCGCTCAACGACTCTCGAAAACTCGCGGCGGGCCACAGTCTCGACGAGCTCGCCACGAAGCCTCGCCGGGGCCGCGAAGTCCACCTACGTTGGATCTACGTGCACATGATCGAAGAGTACGCACGACACAACGGCCACGCCGACCTGATCCGCGAACTGATCGACGGCACGACCGGGTACTGAGTTACTCCTCGAGCTTGAGGGCCGCGACGAAGGCCTCTTGGGGCACTTCGACGCGCCCCAGGTTCTTCATTCGCTTCTTGCCCTCTTTCTGTTTCTCCAAGAGCTTGCGCTTGCGAGTGATGTCCCCGCCGTAACACTTGGCCAAGACGTCCTTGCGGCGAGCCTTGACGGTCTGGCGCGCAACCACACGCCCACCGATCGCCGCCTGAATCGGCACGTCGAACATCTGGCGAGGGATGAGCTCCTTCAAGCGTTCGGCCATCTTCTTGCCGTAGGCGTCGGCGTTGGAACGATGCACGATCGTGGAGAACGCGTCGACGGGCTCGTGGTTGATCAGCACGTCGACGCGCACGACTTGGCTCGTCACGTAACCCGCTGGCTCGTAGTCGAGCGACGCGTAACCCTTGGTGCGACTCTTTAACGCGTCAAAGAAGTCGATCACGACCTCGGCCAAGGGAATGCGGTAGCGCAGCTCCACGCGCTCGGTGGAAAGATACTCCATCTTGGTCATCTCACCACGGCGCGTCTGGCCGAGGTCCATGACCGCGCCGAGATATTCGGCCGGCGTGAGGATCGTGACGTCGAGCATCGGCTCGTCGACGTGATCGAGTCGACTGGAGTCGGGTAGTTCGGTCGGGTTGTCGATGAGTACTTCGGTGCCGTCAGTGAGAAAGGCCCGATAGACAACCGACGGCGCGGTGGCGATGATGCCGAGGTTGTACTCGCGCTCTAAGCGCTCACGCACGATCTCCATGTGCAGCAAGCCCAGAAAGCCGCAGCGAAAGCCAAAACCCAGGGCGTGGGACTTCTCCGGTTCGAAGGTGATCGAGGCGTCGTTCAGTTTCAGTTTGTCCAGCGCGTCGCGTAGGTTGCCCAGGTCGTCGCCGTCAATGGGGTAGATCCCACAAAAGACCATGGGCTTGGGGTCGAAGTAGCCCTCGAGCGGTTCCTTGGCCGGATTCGAGGCTTCGGTGATGGTCTCACCCGATCGCGCGCCACCGACGTCGCGGATGCTGGCCACGACGTAACCCACCTCGCCCGGGCCGAGTTGGGTGACCTTGATCATGTCGGGGGTACGGATGCCGAGCTCTTCGATCTCGTGGTTGGTGCCCGCGCGCATCATGCGGATCTTGGCCTCGTCGTACAGCGTTCCCTCGATCACGCGAATGGACGAGATCACNNCCGCGGAACTGGTCGTAGTACGAGTCAAAGATGAGCGCCCGCAGGGGCACCTTAGGATCCCCCACTGGCGCGGGGATACGCGCGATCACCGCATCGAGTAGTTCCGACACGCCTTCGCCGGTCTTGGCCGAGATCATCAGCACGGTACTCGCCTCAATGCCCAGCACGCGTTCGAGCTCCTCCTTGCAGCGCTCGGGGTCGGCCGCGACGAGGTCGATCTTGTTCAGGACCGGCACGATCTCGAGATTGTGCTCGATCGCCTGGTAGCAGTTGGCCAGCGTCTGGGCCTGGATGCCCTGGCTGGCGTCGACCAGTAAGACCGCGCCCTCACAGGCCGCCAGCGAGCGAGAGACCTCGTAGCCAAAGTCCACGTGGCCCGGCGTGTCGATCAGCTGGATGAGGTGACCCTTGTAGCGCACGCGCACGTTCTGGGCCTTGATGGTGATGCCNNATGCCGCGCTCGCGCTCGATGTCCATCGAGTCGAGGTACTGCGCGCGCATCAGTCGCGGGTCCACCGCCCGAGTGATCTCCAAGATCCGGTCGGACAACGTGGACTTGCCGTGGTCGATGTGCGCGATGATCGCCAGATTGCGGATTTTGCTGGAATCGACGGTTGAAGGTGTGGCCACGGTGACCCAAGGCTATCGTTCGACGTTTGATTTT
>PKXH01000101.1:14268-14435 GCA_003133405.1 Acidimicrobiaceae bacterium
ACCGAGTTGGCGCGCACGTAGAACGAGGTTGACGTCGTGGCCAATATCAAGAGCCAAATCAAGCGCAACAAGCAGAGCGCGTCGGCTCGCGAGCGAAACAAGGGCGTCAAGTCCGAGTTACGTACCCGCACCAAGAACGCCGTCGCGGCGGTGGGGACCGAGGACGA
>PKXH01000026.1 GCA_003133405.1 Acidimicrobiaceae bacterium
ACTCCTTGACTCCGCCAACCCTGCTGTCACTCCTTTCCTACAAGGCTGAAAGTGCCGGTCGGACCGTAGTGACAGTTGACCCCCGCCACACCAGCCAGCGATGTGCCGAGTGCGGCCACGTCGAGGCCGGCAACCGCGTCACCCAGGCGGTGTTTCGATGTCTAGCTTGTGGTCACGAGGACCACGCGGACGTGAACGCCGCGCGCAACATCCTTCGGGCCGGTAGAGCCCAGCTGGCGTTAGCCAGCGCCGGTCGACCTTAGGCCACTACCCGACGTTAGGCTTAACCGATGTCTGTCGCCGCCGTGATTTTGGCCGCTGGAAGCGGAAGTCGTTTCAATGGCGATGACCCCGACGCGTCACCCGGCGCAAAACTGTTGGCCGTGGTAAAGGGTAAGCCGGTTCTTTCCTGGGCCATCCTCCCGGCGCTCGCGGCTGGTCTGGATGGCGTCGTCGTCGTGGGCGGTGCCGCGGACTTACGTGCGGTCGTGCCCGAATCGGTCACGCTGATTCAGAATGATGACTGGTCGCTCGGACTGGCGAAGTCGCTGAAGGTGGGTCTCGAGTGGTGTGGCGCGCAAGGTCACGATCGTGCGGTGATAGGTCTGGGTGATATGCCGGGACTCGCGCCAGAGGCCTGGCGAGCGATCGCCACTGAGCCCGAGGGCCCCATCGTCTTTGCGACGTACCATGGCATGCGCGGTCACCCGGTTCGCCTGGACGCGGAGATCTGGTCAATGCTGCCTTCGAGCGGCGACGAGGGGGCCCGTTCGCTCGCGCGAGCGCACCCCGAACTCGTTCGAGAAGTGGCCTGTGTCGGGGCCACCGATGACATTGACACGCCCGAGGACTTACAACGATGGAGTTGACATCATGGATTTGACCAATGAGTTTGAAGTGGCCGTTGGCGTTGAACGAGCGTGGGCCGTCTTAACCGACCTCGAGCGCCTGGCGCCGTGCCTGCCGGGAGCGCAACTGAAAGAAGTCGAAGGCGACGAATACCGCGGGGCGGTAAAGATCAAGGTCGGACCGATAACGACGTCGTACGACGGAGCGATTCGCTTTCTTGAGCGTGACGAGCCCGCACACCGCATGGTGCTGAAGGCCGAAGGGCGTGAGACCCGCGGACAGGGCAACGTGGCCGCCGTCATCACCGCGACGATGTCGCCTTCGGGTGAGGGAACGTCCGTCGTCGTCGCGACGGATCTCACGATCAGCGGCAAAGTGGCGCAGTTTGGACGCGGGGTGCTGGCTGACGTGTCGGCCAAGTTGCTCGACCAGTTCGTGGCCAACCTCGAGTCAACGGTGCTGGCCCAAGAGGACGGGGATTCCCCCGAAGGCGTCGACGGCGCAGGGTTCGACGGACCAGGAGCCCAAGCGACCGCGCACGATTCGGATGGAGGAAGCGAAGGGCCCGACAGCGCCGGTTCGTCCAGCACGATCCGCCAGATTCATTCGCAACCCGTTGAACCGGTTGATCTTTTCGAAGTGGCCGGGGGATCGTTGGCCCGACGCGCCATGGAGCCTTTGCTCGTCGCGGGCGCCGCGGTGGCCGTGGTCCTGCGTTTCGTTCGCCGTCGTCGGAAGTGATTGTTGAGCCAGGACGTAGTAACCAGCCGCCGGGGTGCCTCGATCGAAAGAGGATGGACAGTCGTCGGCGCGACGTCGCGCGGGTGCCAAGGTCAGTGGGTCTCCCATAGATTGAGTTTGATCCCACGCCTACCGAAAGAGCGTCGGGGGCTTACTGTCGCACGTCGAATCCTAGAAAGGCCATGAAGATGACTTCCACCGCTTCGCAGTCTGGCAAAGAGCTTCGATCGTTGGTGTCCGCCGGGGGGACCCTTCAGCTTTCACTGCTCGACGTGCCACTAGGTGAACTAGGTGCGAACCAAGTGCTGATCCGTGTTGAGGCGTCGCCAATAAATCCCAGTGACCTCGGTCTCCTCTTCGTCGGCGCGGACATGACCATCGCGACGGTTTCTGGCACGGCAGATGATCCGGTCGTTACCGCGCCGATTGCCGAAGGTGTTATGCGCGCGCTGAGCGTCCGGGTGGGGATTTCAATGCCGGCGGGCAACGAAGGTGCCGGGACCGTGGTCGCCGCGGGCTCTTCTCCTGAGGCCCAAAGGTTGATGGGTAAGACGGTCGCCGCGGCGGGCGGGGGAATGTACGCGCAGTATCGAGCCGTTGACGCGTCGTTGTGCATGGAGCTGCCCGCGGGCACGTCAGCACGCATGGGCGCGTCATCGTTCGTTAATCCGCTCACCGCTTTGGGCATGGTCGAAACCATGCGCCAAGAGGGATACGCGGCACTGGTGCACACGGCAGCCGCGTCCAACCTTGGACAGATGCTGAACAAACTCTGCATTGAAGAGGGCATCGCGCTCGTCAACATTGTGCGTCGACCCGCGCAGGAGCAAATTTTGAAGGCCATCGGGGCGAGTTACGTGTGTGACTCTTCGTCGCCGACCTTCATGAGCGATCTCATCGCGGCGCTCCGCGCCACGTCGGCGACGCTGGCCTTTGACGCCATTGGCGGGGGAAAATTAGCAGGACAGATTCTCACCGCGATGGAAGCGGCGGCGCTTGATTCATCGCGTCCCTACAGTCGCTACGGTTCTACGACGCACAAGCAGGTCTACATCTATGGTGGCCTGGATCAGAGTCCCACGATTCTCAATCGGAGTTTCGGCTTCGCGTGGGGAGTCGGTGGTTGGCTGCTCACTCCGTTTCTACAGGCCGCGGGTCCGGAGAAACTCATGGCGTTGCGTCAGCGAGTCGTAGACGGACTTGGTACTACCTTCTCCAGCACGTACAACAAAGATGTCTCTCTCGCCGAGATGTTGCAGCCGCAATCGTTCCTGGTCTACGCAAAACAAGCCACTGGCGAGAAATTCCTCGTCACGCCTTCACTTGATTCCTGATCAACCGCTATTCCACCAACTTAAGTGGGTCAGTCGTGGGCACCGAGGTGAGCTTTGACGGAGCACTGTATTGAGTTGGCATTACGTAACTAGGGGACGCCTCAGGGTATTCCCTAATGGCGAGAGTTTTCGTCCCGTTTTATCGTGCAATTGATGACACGGATTGTGCGATTGAAACGCGGCGAGAGGATCTTGAACTTTGACAATTCGATCTAATACTGGTTCGCACGGCGATTCAATGGCCCGGAATCGGTGGCTGGTCCACCTCGCGTTGATTCTCGGTTTCCTGGTCGCAGTGATCTCGGCGGTCTTCCTCTCTCGCAAGTATTTGGGTCACTCGGGGACCACCGACCACTCCATCATTGGCCTGCTGGTCCTCGCGCTCGTATTCGTGCATCTGACGCAGCGCCGCCAGACCGTGAGACGGCTCATCTCGCGGTTGTTTGGTCGCCCGAGTTCGCCGGCCCGTCAGTCACGCTTGGCCGTATCGGACACGATCTTGTGGATTCTCACGCTGAACGCCATGGTCTCGGGCGTGGCAGACTTCCTGGTCGGTCACACGATCTACTTATCGATTCCCGGACCGAGCATCCTTCAAAAGTGGCACGCGATGTCAGTCCTGGTACTTCTCGTGTACGTCATTGTTCACGTGGTGCGACGCAGAAAACGTCTTCGGACTTCGCACATCAGGTGACGCACGTGGTCTCGCCTGGAACGACATTCGCACGGTTGCCATTTCCTTGAACGGCCGCGCCCTCATTTCCTTGTGGGCGCCCGGGTCTCGACCCGGCCCCTTGAGATTACGAGAAACTATCTGAAGGTCGTGTCTTGTGCACCTTGTTGCGCATGTCGTTTGTCTCCCAATGCTCTTCAGGTACGCGTCGGTGGCCTGGTCCCAGAGCGACAGTGAATGGTGCAGGCAAATCATTTCAAATTTGGATTAGGGAAGGGCGTCTTTCACTAAGTCGTGGGATGCATTCGAAAGCCGGGCTGATGTTTCATTATCTCTCGTCGGGCGATGGTCATCTTATGTACTTCGTCGGGTCCATCGACGATTCGTAAGGTGCGCGCGTGCGCGTACATGTGCGCGAGTGGGAAGAATTGAGTCACGCCCGCCGCCCCATGGACCTGGATAGCTCGATCGATTACCTTCAGCGTCATATTTGGGATGGCCACCTTAATGCCAGAGATTTCAGAGGCCGCCGCCTTGTTGCCGACCGTGTCCATGAGGTACGCCGTGCGTAGGACGTATTCGCGTGCCATATCAATCTCAATTCGTGATTCGGCGATCCAGTCTTGAATGAGACCCTTGTGGGCGAGGCTGCTGCCGAAGGTGCTCCGCTCTAGTGATCTGGTCACCATCAAATCGAGCGCCCGTTCGGCGGCGCCGATCGAACGCATGCAGTGGTGTATGCGACCTGGTCCGAGCCGTGCTTGAGCCAGGGCGAAGCCACTGCCTTCGTCGCCGAGCAGGTTATCTACCGGCACTCGAACATTCTTGTAAATGACTTCGGGGTGTCCGCCGCGCTCGGCGTAACCGAAGATATGGGGATCCAACCCTAACGTGACGCCCGGCGTGTCTTTGGGAACGACAATCATCGACTGTTGTAAGTGGCGCGAAGCCGTTGGGTTGGTCTTGCCCATGACAATGAGGACCTTGCATCGTTCGGCGCGGGCACCGGTACTGAACCACTTGCGACCGTTGAGGACGTATTCGTCACCGTCGCGCGTGATGGAGAGTCCGATGTTGGAGGCGTCGGACGACGCGGTATCGGGTTCCGTCATCGAGAATGCGCTACGGATCTCGCCCGCGAGGAGTGGTGTCAGCCACTCAGTTTTGACACGTTCTGAGCCGAACAGGTGTAGCAACTCCATGTTTCCCGTATCAGGTGCCGCGCAGTTCAGGACTTCGGGCGCAAACGTCACTGCGCCGAGCATCTCCGACACCGGGGCGTAATCCAAATTAGAAAGTGGCGAACCAGGACCGTCGGTCTGCAAATGGGGCATGAATAGATTCCACAGCCCACGCTCCAATGCCTTGGCCTTCAACTTATCGAGCACCGGCGGGTACCCGTCGGCTCCGACCTCTTCTAGTTGGGTGTAGTACGTCTCTTCGTTTGGTTGGATGTCGTGATGCATGAACTGCTTAACTTCTTCTTGTATCTCGAGACCTCGCCTGGTGTACTCGTACGGCATTCGATTCTCATTTCTCGTCGAAGGGAATTTTCGGAGATGATTTAGGCTACACAGGATTGATTACGGCCCTCCGAAGGGAACTATCGGAATCGGCCGGTTCAACCGGCGCGAAAGACTTCGGCGGCGACCACGAGGTCTTCCCAGGACATTCCGGTGCTCTTGAAGACGCGTGGCCGCTGGTGATCGACCAGTGTGGCACCCGTGATGATGTCGCGCATGGGAATGAGTGACGCGGACTCGATCACGCCTTCGGCGATCGGGATGATAACGTCGCCCGCCTCACGAAGGGCGGTGCGGGTATCGTCGACGACGAGTTGGGCCCGCCGGATGAGCTCGGAATCGAGCTCACGGGTGTCCGGCTCGTATGCACCGACGGCTACCGTCAAGGAGTCGTCGCGTACGAGGTTGCCGTCGAACAGTGGAGTTCGCGCGGTGGTGGCGCAGACGATCAATTGGGCGTCGCGCACATCATCGGCACTGCCCACTCGGGCATGGAGCCCACTCGCCCCAACCCGAGTGACGAGTGCCAAGGCGCGCTCCGGGTCGATGTCAACGATGGTGACCGTGCTGATAGTGCGGATAGCACGCATTGCCTCTACGTGCCCCCATGCTTGTGGTCCGGAACCGAAGACCACGAGATGTTCGATCTGGTCGGGTGCGAGAAGATCAGCCACGGCCGCGGACGTGGCGGGGGGGCGCAGCGTTGTGAGCGCAGTACCGTCGATGACCGCGACCGGGCTGAGCGTGATGGCATCCATCAACAAGTAGACGGCCTGGATGATCGCTTTGCCCAGGGCCGGGTTGCCTGGCGCCAAGGTCAAGACTTTGATCCCGACAAACTCCGACGACTGGGCGGGCATGAGCATCAACTGCCCGTGGTTGACCATTTGGATGCTGCGGGCGAAGTCCTCCGACGGTTCAATCCCGGCTTTAAGGTCGCGTTGTATGGCGCGAATGGCTGCTTCAAAACTGACACGGGCGTAAACTTCGTCGGCGGAGATCCAGGACGGAATGGTGTCAGTCATCTCAGCAGTTTCCCGATCTTGATGGGGATGATCCCCATAAAACAATGAGCATATAGCAGTCTGGCGTGAGATTGACGGGCTAACTGGATCGAGGTCGCATGTTGTCGTGGGCAACGACGAGCTTCGTTGTCATCTATCCAGTCATCTCGCAGAGTCGCGACATCGACCAACGACGATGCCGCGAACACGCTCGACGCGGCCGAGCCGACGTGAGTGATAGTTTCAAATTATCGTCGCTTGAGTTGCCCACCAGTTCATGGTGGCTCTCGCAGGAAGCGGTGAGCGCGTCCGGCATCCGAGAGGTTCCAATAGGGCTCGCCGGGAAGGAAGTTATGTCAGGTGCTCCATCGCGCCGTCCCAACTCGTCAGCACTTGGCCACGTCGTCGTGGTTGGCGCCGGCATGGTGGGACTCGCTACCGCATGGTTTCTTCAAGAATATGGCGTGGAGGTTACGGTCATCGACCGTGAAGGAATTGCTGCCGGGGCGTCGTGGGGAAATGCCGGGTGGCTGAGTCCCGGGATCGTCACGCCGCTCGCGGAGCCCAGCGTCTTGCGTTACGGTCTTAAGTCCTTCTTCGATCCCGCGGCCGCGCTCTATATCCCACCCACCATCGACCCCGGGTTGTGGCGCTTCCTTACACGCTTTGCGATGCATTGCACAATGAAGCAATGGAAACGTTCAATGGAGGCCTACGTCGAGATTGACCGTCAAGCCCTGAGCGCCTTCGATGACCTAGCCAACGGCGGCGTGACTTCACCCACCATCGATGCGCCGCTCATGGTGGCCTTCGAGCACGCCCGAGAGGCGAGTGGCTTTCGTCACGAGTTGGAGCTCATTCGCCACGCCGGCCAGCCGGTGGACGTGGACGAACTCTCAAGAGTCGACGCCGGTGCGCTCATGGCCCATATCGCTGATCGCATGGAACTCGTACTGCAGTTGAATGGTCAGCGCTACGTGGACCCGGGTGAATACGTGAACTCATTGGCCGATTCGGTCGTCGCCAAGGGTGGGACGATCCGAAAGGGAATGTGCGCGCGCACCATTAGTAGAGACCCGAGCGGCATCACGGTCGAGCTGGAAGGGGCCGATCCTATCCGGGGCGATGCCGTCGTCGTCGCAGTTGGTTCGTGGCTGAACGATTTGGCTCCGTCGCTGGGCGTGCGCACGCGCGTGCAGTCAGGTCGCGGCTACTCCTTCTCGGTCTCGACGGGCCAGCCAGTGCGTGCACCTATCTACGTCCCCGCTGCCCGATTGGCCTGTACGCCGTATCGCGGCGGCATGCGTATCGGAGGAAGCATGGAGTTTCGATCCGTTGACGCCCCTCTCGATCCGACTCGAGTTGACGCAATCGTGAAGGCGGCCAAGCCGGTACTCAGTGGTGTTGACTGGGAGTCCATAAGCGATGTTTGGGTTGGTTCCCGTCCCGTGACCGCCGATAGCCGGCCACTCATTGGCGCCACCAAGGTCGCGGGCGTCTTCGTGGCTGGTGGTCACGGCATGTTCGGCATGACGCTGGGCGCGGTCACCGGCAAACTTTTGGCCGAACAGATGATCACGGGCAACCAGCCGGGGGCACTGCGCGCGTTTGGGCCGCTGCGCTAAGGCGCCCACGCGTTCTCACTCGGCGCGCCGCTCCCGTTCTCGATCGAGCTGTCTCCACGCTCGCGCACGGTCGAATTGATCAATCATCACTCCATTATCGACCAGGCTCGTGTGCATGTTCGCGGTGTCCACGACTCGAGGCATTAGTGACGGGGCGAGCTAGTTCGGACATGCCCGCTTGATCAAAATGCTCGATGAGCATTTTGACCGTTAATTAACACGATGATAGGTTGGCGATGATTTAGTCGACTACAGAGCTCGGGTGAACTTAAGGGAGATCGGTGATGACGCCTGATTCGCCGGACGGGTCGGTGGGTGCGTATCCGATCGCTGCGAAGTTGTCAGGCGGTGGCATCGAAGAAGTCTTCATCGTGAACGACAGGGCCGAACCTGCTCGCGGGCCCCTTCACTGGTTTGATCGCGTCACGTCAATCTTGGTCGGAAGAAGATTATGACCGAAGAAAGAGTAAGTGATCTCCCGCCGGTGGCCTCCGTGGTCATCATTGGTGGAGGGGTTATGGGCACGAGCATCGCCTACCACCTGGCGAATGCCGGTGTAACTGATGTGGTCCTGGTGGACAAGAGCTACTTGGGATCGGGCTCGACGTGCAAGGCCGCCGGAGGGGTACGGGCTCAGTTCTCTGACTCGCTCAATATTGCTTTCGGCGCGCGGAGCCTCAAGGTCTTTGAGAACTTCCGCGAGTTGTTCGACCAAGAGATTGACCTGCGCCAAGTCGGCTATCTCTTCTTGTTGAGCACCCCCCAAGACGTCGAGCTATTCGAGCGCAGCATGGTCGAACAGCATAAGTTGGGCGTGCCGAGCCGGATGATCAGCCTGGACGAGGCGAAAGAGCGATCGCCACTGATCAGCACCGACGGCCTACTCGGCGCAGTTTTCTCCCCCACGGACGGACACTGCTCGCCGGAGTCAGTGGTCCTTGGCTACGCCACCGCGGCGCGTCGCAAGGGCGCCGTCTTGATTCCTCACTGCGGCGCCACCGGGATCGAAGTTCGCGACGGGCGAATCCGTGCGGTGCAAACCGAGCACGGACGAATAGCGACCGAGACCGTCATCTGTGCGGCCGGGGCCTGGTCACGCGAGGTCGGCGCGTGGGCCGGTGTCGAGTTGCCGGTCACGCCCTTGCGTCGCCAGGTCCTCGTGACCGAGCCGATTCCCGGGCTTGATCCGCAGACCCCATTTACCGTCGACTTTTCTTCGACCTTCTATTTTCACGCAGAGGGACCGGGAATCTTGCTCGGAATGTCTGATCCGGACGAGACGCCCGGATTCAAGTTTGAGCAGTCGGACGACTGGCTACCTCGACTTGGCCAGGCCATCGAACGGCGAGCGCCGAGTCTCTCTGACGTAGGACTCTCGAGCGGTTGGGCGGGCCTTTACGAGACGACGCCCGACAATAATGCACTGGTCGGCGAGGCGCGTGGGATCGAGCGTTTCCTCTACGTGACGGGATTCTCGGGTCACGGTTTTCTGATGGGTCCGGCCATGGGCGAAGTGATTCGAGACCTGTACTTGCGCGTACCGCCGTTCGTGGACATCTCGCAACTCGACGCCCAGCGTTTCAGCAGTGGCGTGGTACGTCCCGAACTGAACATTGTTTGAATCAGCGACACCCCCCGACACAAGGAGAAGATCATGTCCGGCCTACCCACGGCGAGCGAGCTCGAACGGTTGGCGTGCGACGCCGCTGAACGCTGCGGCGTTGCGTTAGGCGCCCCACTGGGCGTTGAGTCCATCACGTCTCCAATTAACGGAAGTCCTTTTGGGTCGATCAGTGGCGCCGAAGTTGTCGATATCGACACGGCGGTCGAACGGGCTCGACGGGCCTTCGAGGAATGGCGGCTGGTGCCGGCGCCCCTTCGCGGGGCCCTCGTTCGTCGATTGGGTGACCTGCTCAGTGAACACAAGTCAGAGATCGCGACGTTCATAAGCCTGGAGGCGGGCAAGATCACTTCTGAGGCGCTGGGTGAAGTCCAAGAGATGATCGATATTTGCGACTTTGCGGTCGGGCTCTCGCGACAACTCTACGGACGCACCATGAGTTCTGAGCGCCCTGGTCACCGACTCATGGAGACCTGGCACCCACTCGGCGTCGTTGGGGTGATCACGTCATTCAACTTTCCAGCTGCGGTGTGGTCCTGGAACACGGCGATCGCACTCGTGTGCGGCGACTGCGTTATTTGGAAGCCCTCCGAACTGGCGCCGATCACGGCTCACGCGTGTGCCGCGTTGCTCGAGCGCGCTATCGCCGAGGTCGGTGCGCCGCGCTACGTCAGCCAAGTTGTGCTGGGCGGGACGGACGCTGGTCAGGAACTGGTCGATCATCCGGGTGTGGCGTTGATCAGTGCCACCGGTTCGACCAATATGGGACGGGCGGTTGGTCCGCGAGTGGCCGCACGATTTGGCCGGTCCCTGCTCGAGCTCGGCGGCAACAACGCCTCGATCGTCACGTCGTCAGCCAACCTGGACCTCGCGCTGCGCGGGATTGTGTTTGGCGCCGCGGGAACGGCCGGGCAACGCTGCACCACGTTGCGCCGAGCGATTGTGCACGAGAGCGTCGTTGAGACACTCGTCGAGCGACTGGCGGCCACGTATGGTCGACTGGTCGTTGGCAATCCCCTGCGACCGGGAACGCTGGTCGGACCGCTCATTCATGAAGCGGCGTTTAGGACGATGAGTAACGCGATGGGCGCGGCACAAGAACAGGGAGGAAGCCTGGTCGTTGGGGGCGAGCGACTGCTCCACGACGAGGCACCCGACGCCTACTACGTGCGACCGGCGATCGTGCGAATGGCCAGTCAGACTGACATCGTGCGAAAAGAGACCTTCGCGCCGCTCCTCTACGTCCTGTCCTACAGCGACTTCGACGAGGCGATCCATCTCCATAACGACGTGCCCCAGGGACTCTCTTCGAGCATTTTCACCTCCGATCAGGCGGAGGCGGAGCGATTCATGAGCGCGGATGGTTCAGACTGCGGCCTCATCAACGTCAACATCGGTACGTCCGGCGCGGAGATCGGTGGAGCATTCGGTGGGGAAAAGGAGACCGGTGGGGGACGAGAGTCCGGCTCGGATGCGTGGCGCAGCTATATGCGCCGGGCCACGAACACCGTCAATTTTTCCGGAGAGTTGCCACTAGCCCAAGGCGTCGAATTCACCGTGTGACGCGCCTTCCTAGGGGCTCATTTCAAGCAGATCCGCGCGCCACCACCCCGCGCAGTCAGTGGTGGGTACGACCCATGCACGCGCGGGAGGATGCTGCGGTGGTGCTGCCGGTGGAGTTGTCGCGGCCCACGACGGGTCCCCGTGGGGCGATGTTGTTCGTGGCCAAATGTGTGGGAGTATCTGGACGATCGTTGATCGTGAATCGTCACCACGGCCTTGATTTGGGGACCACGGCTGGCGGTTGGTGTCGCGTTGAAGCGGTGAGCAGGCGAAGTATACGATGAAGAATATGTTCTTGCATACCGAAAGGTATCCTGATACTGTCGCACTTGTTTGACGCGTTAAGTAGTGGGCGGCGGGGGTCCGTCGCCGGGATGATTCTTATCGCAAAGGGGAGGAAGGCTTGATGATCGATGGCGGACCGGTCCCACTGATCATGCCGTTCGATCGAATTGACCCACTTCTTTATCGCGGCGATAGTTAGGTATCAAGGGCGTTACAGGTTCGTCAGTACGACGTCAACAGACTGGTTGGCGCCGGATAGGCCATTGTAGTGAGGGGAGGGGGGTCAGTTCTTCGTAGTCAGAACTTTTTGCACTCGTGCAGTGGTGGGCTGTGCGGTCATCTAGTTCGAAGCATGAATCACGAGGCGTGTGCCTTTTAATGCATTGGGAGGAAGTGTGTATGTTTAGAAATTTGAAAGCGATGAGCGTTGCCACTACAGGGCTGCTGGTTATGAGTCTGGCGACGCTCTCAATTGGTGCCCAAACAGGAGGCGTAGCCGCGGGAGCGGCAAAGTCGAATTATGTGATTGGAGTGCCGTTACCGATGACGGGCGCTGAGGCAGCGTCGGGAGCCGAAATCTTTAAGGCAGAAGAGCTGGCGGCCGCGCAGGTCAACGCAGCTGGCGGCATCATGGGTCACAAGGTGACCTTGATTGAGGAAGATAGTGCGTGTGACGCGACGACGGCGGCGAACGCGGCGAACTTGCTGGTAACAAAGCACGTGAATGCGATCGTGGGCGAGTACTGCTCGACCGATGCGCTGCCCGAGGAGCCCATCTTCAGCCGGGCCGGCCTGCCGGTGATATTCGCTGCGGCGAACTCGCCAGCTCTGCTCTCCTTCGGCTACAAGGACATCTTCCTGGCGTTGAACTCCGCCGCGGAGGACTCGGCCACGGCGGCTGCGTTCTTCAAGCAGGATCTCAAGAAGACCAGTATCGCCGTGGTGGACGACCAGTCGGCGTTCGGCGTGGCTATTGCCGACAGCATGCAAGCCGATCTCAAAACTGCCGGAATGACGTTGGCGGGCGGGTCGATTCAGGCTGTTCCGAACACCCTGACCGACTTCTCGTCGGTGATCGCTGCGATCAAGAGTTCGGGTGCCACGGGCATCTTCTGGACTGGTTACTACGCGCAGGCCGCGCTGTTCGTCAAGCAGCTCGCTGCGGCGGGCGTGACGGCACCCTTCGTGGGTGACTCGGCAGCGTTTGACCCCACCTTCATCACGGGGGCGGGCGCGGCCGCGAATGGCACCTACGTGGACAGCGCAGTGGCACCTTCGGGTCCGGCGCTTACCAAGTTCACGTCTCAGTACAAGGCGAAGTTCCACAGTGCGCCCGGGCCCTACTCGGCCTACGGCTACGACGGGATCAAGCTCATGGCCCTCGCGGCCAGGCAGGCGAAGTCCATCACGGCTTCCAAGGTCATCGCGGCACTGCACAAGACGAAGTACGTCGGCGTCACTGGGAAGTTTACGTTTGCTAAGGACGGGGACCGTACTGGGGTACCAGAGGAAATTCTCACGGTAACCAATGGTGCATATGTAAAGAACTCGGTCCAGCCGAAGCTCTAGAAGATATCGTTAGGCGGGCACTCCCGTGGGGCTTTACGCTTCACGTGAGTGCCCGCTAACGCAAGGGGTAAGAAGCGGTGGTCCAATGATTGGTGCGTTCATCTACATTCGAGTGCCGTGGAACTCTTTCTTAATGAATTAGCCAACGGTCTGTTTGTTGGTGCGTTCTTCGCACTGGTGGCGGTCGGCTACAGCATGGTCTACGGGATCTTGCGGCTGATCAACTTCGCCCACGGCGACTTCTTCATGGTGGCGGCGTTCGTGAGCTACACGATCTTGGGTGCGGTGGCGGTGGGCCACGTCCACATGGTGTGGTTCACCGTCATCTGGGTCGGGCTGTTGGTCATGCTGCTCACTGGACTCCTCGCGGTCCTCGCGAACCGTCTTATCTATCACCCGATGCGCCGCGCGGCGTTGCTGAGCCTCATGATCGCCGCACTGGGACTCTCCCAGGTGCTCGAGAACGGCGTGCTCAACATCCCTAGTTGGGGATCGGCGTTCTTGACATACCCGGTGACTTCGCCGGCGAACGGCTTCAACGTGGGACAGTCGCACTTCACCTGGTTCCAGTTGATCATCGTGGTCATCTCCGGCCTGCTCTCGCTGGGTGTGTACCTCTTGGTCAGTCGGACCCTATTGGGCAAAGCCATGCGCGCGGTCTCCGAGGACCGAATCGCCGCGGCCCTGATGGGCATCAACGTTGATTTGGTCATCGCCGTGGTCTTCTTCATCGGTGGCGCGCTCGCCGGCGCGGCGGCCGTTATGACGGGTGTCTACTACGGGCAGATCAACTACTTGATGGGTTGGACCGTGGGTCTCGAGGCCTTCACCGCCGCGGTGCTCGGGGGGATTGGCAACATCGGGGGCGCGGTGCTCGGTGGTGTGGTGCTGGGCATCGCCCAGTCCGTGGGCACTGGTTGGTTCGGCGCCGAGTGGGCGCTGGTCGTCACGTTCGTCGTGCTGGTACTGCTGCTGTGGCTGCGGCCGACGGGAATCCTCGGTGAACGCGTTGCGCGTAGGATGTGAGCCCGCGTGTCGCAAAATCTCGTAGCGGCTCAAGGGCGACGCAGCGTCCTTAGGACCAAATGGCCGCAGCGAACCGCGCTGTTCGTGCTCGTGGTGCTGGCGGCCCTCGTGCCCCATATGACCGGCAATCAGTACTACCTGAGCGTCGCGTATCAGGCCGAGGTGCTGATCTGCTTGGCCATTGGCCTTAACATCGTGGTCGGCTACTGCGGTCTGTTGGACCTTGGCTTCGCGGCGTTCTTCGCCATCGGCGCCTACACCACCGGCTTGCTTTCGGTGGATCGTCATTGGACGATCCTCGCGACCATTCCGCCGGGGATTGCGATCGCCGTGATCTGCGCCGTGATCATCGGGCTGCCCACCCTTCGCCTGCGCAGTGACTACTTAGCCGTGGTGACCCTCGGGTTCGGCTTGATCATCCAGAGCATCGCGACCAATCTGAACCAGACCGGTGGGGCCACCGGAATCTACGGCATCCCGATACTGACCGTCGGCGGCATTGTGATCCAAACCGCGCAGTCGTTCTACTACGTGTTCCTCATTTTGCTGGTGGTGTTCGTCTTCATCTCGTTTCGCCTTCGCAACTCTCGCATCGGGCGCGCCTGGCTCTGCATTCGCGAAGACGAGGACGCCGCCCAGGCCATGGGCATCAAGATCCACCGTTACAAGCTGTACGCCTACATGGGCGGGGCCGTGATGGGTTCAGTGACGGGAGCGCTGTACGCACCGGCGCTGACCGCGATCTCGCCACCGAGCTTCGGGTTCAACGAATCACTGCTGATCTTGATGGCGGTGGCCATTGGTGGAATGGGCAGCGTGTGGGGGGCGATCCTGGGCGGCGCCATCGTGGTGATCCTGCCCGAGGCGTTTCGCCAGTTCTCCCAGGCCCGATTACTGATCTTCGGCGCCATGTTGATCATCATCATGATGACGCGTCCCCGGGGGCTCTTTCCCGAGGGCGCCTTCAAAGGAACCGCGACACGTCTGCGTGAGCGATTCAACGATCGTGCGCCGCCGCGGCCGTTGGTGGCCCCGCCCGAGGCGGCGGTGCGCGACGCACCCTCCGAGGGCCCTTAATGACCGCGCTACTCGAGACGCACGATCTCTCCTTACGATTTGGCGGCGTGAATGCGCTCAGCGAAGTTTCGCTGCGCATCGAGGAGTACTCGCTGCACGCGATCATCGGACCGAACGGCGCGGGCAAGACCTCACTCTTCAACTGCCTGACGGGTTACTACAAGCCCACCAGCGGGACGGTGAGTTTCCAAGGGGCGGACATCACTCGAATGGGCGCCGCGGATGTGGCGTCGCTCGGGATCCGTCGAACGTTTCAAAATATTCGCGTCTTTCCCAAGATGACGGTCCTGGAGAATGTCCTGGCCGGCGCGCACCTTCGCGCCAGTTCAAATCTCTTCTCCATCATTCTGGGCACCCTGGGTTTTCGCCGCAGTGAGCGCCAACTGCGCGAGAACGCCATGACGAGCCTGGAGTTCGTCGGACTGGGCGAGCAGGCGACCAAGTTCGCGGGCGACCTACCCTATGGCATGAGAAAGCGTATGGAGGTGGCACGAGCGCTCATCGCCGATCCGAAGCTCCTGCTGCTCGACGAGCCCGCCGCGGGCGTGAGCTCGGTCGAGCGCGAGGAGCTCTCACTGGTCATTGGTCGACTCCACGACAATGGCATCACCGTCGCGCTGATCGAGCACGACGTGGAACTGGTGATGGGGATCGCGACCGACGTGACGGTGCTGGACAACGGGCGGATCATCGCGTCGGGACCACCGTACGAAGTGCGTAACAACCCCGACGTCATTCGCGCCTACATGGGCAGGAGTCGCAAATGAGAGCGCTCGAGCTGGAGAACCTCACTGTCTACTACGGACCCGTGCGGGGCGTCGAGGACGTGACCCTGCACGTCGAGGATGGCGAAATTGTGGCACTTCTCGGCGCCAACGGCGCCGGCAAGAGCACCCTGTTAAAGGCCATCTCGGGAATCACCGGGTCCAAGAGCGGGACGATCAAGTACTTCGGCGACGACTTCGCCAAGATGTCGGCGCATCGTCGGGTGCTGGGTGGTCTGGTTCACGTGCCCGAGGGGCGGCGGATCTTCACCGCGCTGACGGTGGGCGAGAACTTAGAGCTTGGACTTTACGGCACCAAGGTCAAGCGCACGGAACGCAGCGATCGGCTGGCGGAGATTCTCGAGATGTTCCCGATCCTGCGCGATCACTTCAAGCGGCTGTCGGGCATGCTCTCGGGTGGCGAGCAGCAGGTGCTGGCCATCGCCCGGGGCATGATGTCCAAACCCCGAATCCTCATGATCGACGAACCGTCGCTCGGGCTTGATCCCCAGAAGGTCGACATCGTCTACGACCTGCTCGAGGCGGTGTCCGCCACCGGAACGACCGTGCTGCTCGTAGAGCAGAACGTCAACCTCGCCCTGGAGATCGCCACCCGGGCGTACGTGCTCCAACAGGGCACGGTCATGTTGTCCGGCGAATCGAGCACCCTCGCCGCCGACCCGCGACTCTCGGCGGCCTATCTNNACCCTCGGTCCTGGGGGCTCCTTAGTCGCCGCGCGATGATTTAGGTGGACGCTCTGGCTGGCGGCCCTGGTGTCGTGAGGTCGCATCCGGCCGCTCGGAACCATCCGTATGGTTCTTGATGGCCGCGGTGAGGGGCGTGGTGGGGTGCCCGGCGCGTGCAGTTATAGCGGCAGGGACCCCATTGGTTCGCGGTGCTGCGCGGCGACCACCGTGATCGCCGTACCGATGAGCAGCGTGATGAAGACGAACGAATACTGTAGCGGCGAAACGATGTGG